>JAQBVJ010000004.1 GCA_027623235.1 Planctomycetota bacterium | reverse complement strand
GGCTGGGAGAGGCTCTCTCATTGTCGTGGGACGAATGGCACGACGGGCTGACGGTGGATACGTCCGGAAAGTTTGTGATGCTCAAGATTCCAGGCGAGCATGAAAAAGGCCGACGCGACCGAATGTATCCCGTCGCGCCAGAGTTCGCTGAGATGCTCCTCTCCGTGCCAGAATCGCGGCGCGAAGGGTTTGTCTTCAATCCGGAGAAAGTTCACGAGCATCACTGGGGACGGGCCTCGCTCGAAACCTGCTGCAAGTTCACAACGCGGCTCGGGAAGACAGCCATGGCGGTTGTGAACCGCAAGGGCGACGAAGTGAAGTTCGGGTCCGCTCAGGACTGTCGGCGGGCCTTCGGAACCCGATGGGCGAGTAGGGTGAAACCACCAACGCTGCAGAAGATGATGCGACACTCCAGCATTGAGAACGACGTTGCGATATTACGTGACTGCTGATGCTCAGGAACTCGCTGCAGAGATCTACGCGGCGGTTCAACCGGACACTTCACCGGACACCACCCCTGATGCGACCCCACGAGCGCAACAAGAAAGCCCCGCAAGTCGTTGACTCGACGGGGCTTGCAAAATGGGAGTGGAGGGACTTGAACCCCCAACCAATGGATTATGAGTCCACTGCTCTAACCGATTGAGCTACACTCCCGTCGGCTTTGCTGGCCGTCGTTTGAGGCGTCAGAACGGGTCCGGTGGCGATTCTTTCTCGTCTTCTCAGTCCGTTTTTCCGCGAATCAACTGGTGAGAAACTGCCTGGCAGTTCGGTACTGTATCCGCGACGCTTTCCTGACGACAACTGCCAGACGGTTCCTGCGGGTGGCTCACAATTCAATTCGTGCTGGCTCAGATTTGCGGTGTCCAGCGACCTGGTGTGGCGCGAACCCACTTCGTTGAGACATTCTGAATTTGGTTCAACCAGTCAGTTGGTCCGGCCGCGGAGTGGCGATACCATCACGAGATCGCAGTGAGGATCGGCTGGAATGGACCGCCGGACCTCTCGACCTCTTTCGATTCAGTCTACACGGAAGCATCCTGAACGATGGCCGAATTGAAGCACGAGTGTGGCGTCGCGGCAGTTTACTGGCTGGGTGAGGGCGACACGGACCTTGCCCCGGTCGAGGGGGGGGAAGAGGCGTCGCGCTTGATTCCGCGACTACTGGTCGACATCCAGAATCGCGGACAGCTCGCGGCGGGGCTCACCAGTTTCAACGCCGGACGCAACCAGTTGATCGACACTCACAAGGAAGTGGGCACGGTCAGCGAAGTTTTTCAAATGAACCATCAGGACCGCTTTGAAGCGCTGATGCGTGAATACGCCGGTCCGGCAGCGATCGGGCATGTCCGTTATGCGACGTGCGGAAAAGACGACCGCAGCTATGCTCAGCCGTTTGAGAATCACCACATTGCCAAACCGAAGTGGTTCAGCTTCGGCTTCAACGGGCAGTTGTCGAATTATCAGGAACTGCGGGACGAGATTCTGAGCGACCCGGAATTTCACCTCACCCGGGAAACAGACACCGAAGTCCTGATGCACGTGCTCTCCCGAGGGATCAAGAAGCACGGCAGTGGCAATCTGCTGGGTGTTCTGGAAGGCCTGGCCGAACAGCTCGACGGAGCCTGGAACGTCGTTTTTCTGAATGCCTGCGGGGACATGTTTGTCGCCCGCGATCCGCTTGGCATCAAACCGCTCTGCTACGCCTTCGAAGAGGGCATGTTCGCTGCGGCCAGTGAAAGCGTTGCACTCGCCAACATGGGTTTCCGAGATGAGGCGATCAAGAGCCTGGAACCCGGCTGCGCGGTCATCATCGAGAAAGGCGAGTTTCGCCTGGAAAGGTTTGCTGAGAGTCCGAAGAAAGCGCACTGTTTCTTCGAGTGGATCTACTTCGCCAACGTCGCGAGCACGCTGGACGACCGCGGCGTCTACCTCAGCCGCAAGCGGCTTGGTGAGGAACTGGCGGCGCAGGAATTGATCGAAATGGACTCGAACACCATCGTCGTGCCCGTTCCCGATACGGCAAAAGCCGCCGCCGACAGCATGGCTTATCAGCTCGGCGTGCCCAGCCTTGAGGGCCTGATCCGCAACCGGTACGTGGGCCGGACATTCATTGAAAGCCGCAATCGGGCGGAGAAAGTTCGAGCAAAATACACCCCGCTCCGTGAGGTTCTGGAGGGTCGCCGCGTGCTCCTCGTTGAAGACACGATCGTTCGGTCGACCACGATGCAGGCTTTGATTTCTCAACTGCGCGAACGTGGTGGCGTGAAGGAGGTCCACGTTCGAGTCGCCTGCGCGCCAATCATCGCTCCGTGCTTTTACGGGATCGACATGTCGACGATCGGCGAACTGTTCGCCCCGCAGTTCATGCAGCCTGGACAGACGGAACTGACTCCGGAAATTGAACAGCAGATGGCTGACAGACTCGGCGCAGACTCCCTGCGGTATCTTCCTGTTGAAGCAATCTCACGATGCGTTGACATGCCATGTTCATCGCTCTGCCAGGCGTGCATCGACACGAAGTATCCAACGACCTGTGGTCAAAGTCTGTTTGAACGAGCACTCGAACTCGAGCGGTCGGGTGAGTCCACCGGACGAACCTACGACCTGCCGCTCACCACGCGATCCTGATCGGGATTCCGTGTTAATCCTGAGACTTCGATGCGGACAGCCCGGTAGAGTGAGCCATGTTGAGAGGTTCACCTCAGCGAATCAGACCAACCGCCGGAGTTCACAGTGGCTGATGCGACCTCCCCAGCACCGACTCAGAACGAAGCCGCACCGGCTGGCGTCACGACTCGAGTGCGTCACATTCTTGAACTGATCCGATTCAGCCATACGATTTTTGCACTCCCCTTCGCACTGCTTTCCGCGGCTCTGGCGTGGTTTCATCCCGGCTCTTTTTTTCGCTGGCTGGATCTGGCAGGAATTCTTCTGTGCATGATCTTTGCCAGGTCGGCGGCGATGGCGTTTAACCGGCTCGTTGACCGTGATATCGACGCGGCCAATCCCCGCACGGAGAAACGCCACATTCCGGCCGGACTGCTGAGCGCGAAGGCTGTCGCCGTTTTTACTTTCTTCTGCTCAGCCGCCTTCGTCGCCTCGACGCTGATTTTCCTGCCCAAACGCCTGCCAATCATTCTGGCCGTTCCGGTGCTGCTGTTTCTGCTCGGCTATTCCTATGCGAAGCGGTTTACCTCGCTGTGCCATTACTGGCTGTCGGCAGCCTTGATGCTCTCGCCGATTGCCGCGTGGATCGCCGTGCGGGATGAGTTTGCTCTGCCGCCGACGCTGCTGGCGGCCGTCGTGTTCTTCTGGGTCGGTGGATTCGACATTATCTACGCCTGCCAGGACACGGACTTCGATAAGGGCAAACGACTCCACAGCGTGCCGGCCCGCTTCGGCATCCCTGCAGCCCTCCGCATCGCCATGGTCAGCCACCTGCTGACAATCGTAAGCCTCGTTGGTCTGTGGTACCTGACCGATCTGGGCACCATTTTTCTGGTCGGCGTCCTGCTGGTCTCCGGTCTGCTGATTTACGAACACTCACTCGTGCGACCGGACAATCTCGCGAAGGTCAACATCGCGTTTTTTAACGTGAATGCACTCATCAGCTTTGGCCTGTTTCTTGCCGGGCTGATTGATCTCTGGACGAGCACTCTCATCCCAACATTTGTCGGACCAGAGAATCCACTGTTTTGAAACTGTTTCGCTTCGTGAACGAAGTCACTCATGCTTGATCCTCGCATCCGCCAGCTTGCGGAAGTCCTCATCGACCACAGTTGCCAGCTGAAACCCGGCGAGAAGATTCTCATCGAAGCTTTCGACCTGCCGGATCCGGCGATCGTCTGCTGCCTGGTCGAGCTTGCTCGTGAGCGCGGCGGGCTGCCCCACGTCAGCTGGAAAAACAACCTGATTACGCGCAGCCTGGTGCGAGCTGGTGACGAGGCGACATTCGCATTGCTCGGCGAGATCGAAGTCGCGGCGATGAAAAAAATGGATGCCTACATCGGCATTCGCGGCGCGACCAATACCGACGAAATGTCTGACGTCCCGGCCTCTCAGATGAAGCTTTTTCAGGAGCAGTACTGGGGGCGGGTCCATCTTGACGTGCGGGTGCCAGACACCAGATGGGTCGTGCTTCGCTATCCGACTCCGTCGATGGCTCAAGCCGCTCAGCGAAGCACACCTGACTTCGAAGACTTCTTCTTTCGCGTCTGCACAGCCGACTATCCAAAGATGGCGGAGAATCAAAAGCCGCTCAAAGCCAGAATGGAAGCGGCCGAGCGAGTTCGCATCGTCGCGCCGAACACGGACCTCAGCTTCAGCATCAAGGACATCCCGGTTGTGCCCTGCTTCGGACGTCGAAACATTCCCGACGGAGAGATCTTCACGGCGCCGGTCCGCGACAGCGTCAACGGCGTCATCTCGTATAACACGGCAACGCGTTATCAGGGTGTCGTCTTCAATCGAATCCGCTTCGAATTCAAGGACGGTCGTATCGAACATGCCGAGTGCGCGAACGGGCAGAACAAGCGGCTCAACGAGATCCTCGACTCCGACGACGGTGCGCGATACATCGGCGAATGGTCGCTCGGCCTCAATAACGAGGTTCAGGAGCCAATGCTCGACACGCTGTTTGATGAGAAGATCGGCGGATCAATGCACCTCACGCCGGGCAACGCGTACGACACGGCCGACAACGGCAACCGCAGCAGCGTGCACTGGGATATCGTCCTCATCCAGACCCCGAAGCGTGGTGGCGGGGAGATCTGGTTTGACGATGACCTGATTCGAAAAGACGGAATGTTCCTTCCCGGGGACTTGCAGCCGCTCAACGTGGGGCTCGAAAGTTAAGCATTACGCGGCCGAAAAAGTCAAATTCAAACACTCATTCCACAAGCAGATTCCGATGTGTTGCGGATCCCCGGATTTGCGTGGCGAGTCGCTTTCGATGGTCGGCGGCTTCTGGTCTAATCGAGCGAACGATTTGAGTCGTCGCAGCCGCATTTTCGGGACGAGTCCGTTAGAACATGTGTTGCGGATCGACCGAGCAGAACTGGCTGCCAGCCAGGAAGGACCCCTGACATGCTGCATTACTCCTGCGATCTTTGCGGGCAGAAAACCAAGGACAACCGCTTTGTGGTTCGCCTTGAGGTTTATCCGTCATTCGATCCGGAAGCCATCACCGAGGCCGACCTGGAACAGGACAACCTCGAAGAGATCTCTGAGCTGCTCGCCGAAATGGACCTGACCGGCGAACTCCATCTTGACGACTGCGAGCCGCGCACGTATCGCTACGACCTGTGCGAGGACTGTTGCCGCGAGTACCGCAAGGATCCGCTCGCCCTGCACCGGCCACGACGGATGCGATTCAGCGAGAACTGAGTCCACTGTCAGACTCGTCTGAAAAATGTGGCACGGCCTTCCAGGCCGTGATTTTGTCAGAAATATCCATGGGCAGGATGCCCAGGCCGTAGAACAGCCTGACACCCGATGAGCGAAAGGCGGAGCCTTGGCGCGAAGAAAAAAAACGAGTCGAAACCGCAGCCGAAAACGACTTCCACCGGCCGCGATCCTCGTGCTGGCCCTGATCGGCTGGGGGCTCAAGCACTACGGCATCCTGGACCAGCTTCAGCCAGGCACGGTCTCAGACGCGTCCGGCCAGAACCTGGTTGTACGGGTTGTCGATGGCGACACGCTGGTCCTCGGCAACGACGAACGAGTCCGGCTGATCGGTGTCGACACGCCCGAAACAAAGCATCCGACAAAGCCTGTCGAACCACTCGGCCCGGAAGCCTCCGCCTTTACGAAACGGGCTGTCGAAGGAAAGCAGGTGACACTGCGGTTCGACCGGGAGAAGTACGACCGGTACCAGAGGGTGCTCGCCTATGTCTATGTCGGCGACTGGTGCCTCAATGAGGAGTTGATCCGGGCCGGCCTGAGCGAATGTGTCACCCGCTACCCGTTCGACGCATCCATGAAGCGTCGATTTCGCGAGGCGGAGTCCGAAGCCCGCGCGGCGCGACGAGGCATCTGGCGATAGTTCCGCGAAGAATTGTCACGGCTCCTGCCAGATTCCACCGGTGTGATGAATCTGCTGCTCAAGGCCGTGCTCGAACGGCTCCGATGCAAACGTCGGCCGGATACCGGTGTATTCCAGTTCCGACATTAGATTCCCATCCGCATCCCGCCCCTTCATTCGCGATACGAACAGATCCTGAACGCGGTACTGGTTGTTCTCGTCAAGCCCGAAGCACTCGGTGATGCGAGTCACCTTCCGTGATCCATCCTCGGCAAATCGCATCAACTGCACGATCAGGTTGATCGCCGACGCGACCTGCGCCCGCGCGACGTACACGGGAAGATCGACATCCGACATCAGCGACAGCGTTTCGAGTCGGACCAGCGCGTCGCGCGGCGACGTCGCGTGGACCGTCGTGAGCGAGCCGGTGTGACCACTGATCATCGACTGAACCATGTCGAGCGCCTCTCCACCGCGAACTTCACCGACGATAATTCGGTCCGGCCGCATTCGCAGCGACGCGCGGAACAGGTCGCGAATCGTCACCTGACCGTGCCCGTAGTTGTCGGCCTGCTGGGCTTCCAGGTAGAGCGCGTGCTTCTGCGCCAGCTTCAATTCCGAGCTGTCTTCGATCACGACGATTCGTTCCGTCTCGGGCACGGCTGTCGAAACGGCATTAAGCATCGTCGTCTTCCCGGTCCCCGTTCCGCCGGACACGACCATGTTTTTGTGAAGCTGGACGGAGAGTTCCAGAAACTCCTGCGCCTGCTTGTTGAGACTTTTCAACCGGACAAAGTCTGACAGCCCCAGAATATCCTGCTTGAACTTTCGAATCGTCAGATACGTCCCGGTCCGGGCGCTGGGAGGAATCACCGCGTGTACCCGGGAGCCGTCCGGCAGACGCGCATCAAGCACCGGATGGTCACGATCGATCTCGCGGCCGACGTACTGCGCGACGTTGTGAATCGCCGAGATCAGCGCGTCGTCGCTCAGGAAACGAGCCTCCGTCTCGTACAACTTGCCGTGCCGCTCGACGTACACCTGATCGAAACCGTTGACCATGATTTCGGTCACGGAATCATCTTCGAGGAATTCTCGGATCGGCCCCATGAAATAGCCGAGTGTTGCTTCAAAAATTGCTTCGCGTGACATGCCGCCTCCAGGAAATCTCGCCGCCCGGCCAGCAACTCAACATGGGCCGGGCGGAAAGTGTACCGGTTTGTTCAAGCTCCGGCAGTTCGCAGGAAGACCGATTGCAATTCATGCAACAGACGATTGTCAGACTTGCAGCCTGATCGGCATCCCGCCTGTCGGGTGCCTCCACTGAAACGTCAGCCTCCGTGGAAACTCAACAGAACCTGCCAGGGATTCGGGCGTCGTTGAGAATTCCGAACTTTGGCACGCTTCTTGTTACGAGACCTCTCAACGCAGTGATTGAGAGTGTGTTCCGCCGGTGGCGATGCAGTCGGCGTGAGACCGCGGGAGGCGGTTTCATTGCCGGGAGTTCAATGCCGCGAAAAAACCTGCGGCAGAGCGACGTACGAACGGAAATCCGCGGACGAGGTGTCGCTCTCGACAGCGACTCGCGGAATGTCGAGCCGGTCGACCTGACGTCGCCGTGCCAGGTCGCGAGTGAGAAATCCACCGTAGTAGCTGAAGGCCCACTCGATTCCGTGATGCGAGAGCGCCGTTTGAGTCCGTTGATCAAAAGCGTCGCGACGCCCGACGGGGTAACTGAGTGCCGTGATCGGCTCGCCAAGTTCCCGTTCCAGACGCAGCTTCGATTCGCAGATCTCAAAGCTTTGCTGTTCCGGCGACAGCCGAGCCAGAACGGGATGCGTCACGGTGTGCGCTCCGAAACTCATCCCTTCGGCACGCATCTGCCGCACCTGATCCCAGTTCATCCAGAGGCCGTCAGACAAAGACCGAGGAGCGCGTCCTGCTCCTGTTGCCTCTGCCAGGAAGTCGAGAAACTCGACGGTGCGGCTCGCGTCGAGCCCGTAGTAATGCTGAAGCAGACTTCGAATCGCGACATCGCAATCCGGTCGGTCGATCACAACTCGCCCGCCAGACCAGACCGAAGCGTCGATCGACTCGCACCGGATCGACTCGCACCGGATCGACTCACACCGGGACGAGCGAACCATCCAGGAGATTTCATCCCACCACGCGAGCGGAGTTTCGTCCACAAATCCCGTCGTGACGAAGAACACGCCGGAGACGCCGTTCGACTTCAGGACTGGAAACGCCTGCTCGAAATTGTCGAGGTACCCGTCGTCGAAGGTGATCATCGCGAACCGGTCCTGGCTGGCCAGGGACCGCCGGCCAGACTCCAGTCCGCGAACCACGTCCGGCAACTCGTCGAGACCAACAACCTCGCAGCTTCGCGCCAGCAGCCGAACCTGGCGGTCAAAGGTCTCCTGACTCGCGCTCCACAACGCGCGATCAAACAGCGAGTCGCCGACAGTTCCGATGCGGTGATAATTGAGCACAAGCAGCCCGCTCCAGGCGGATGTCGATTCGAGCAGGCGCAGCCCGCCCGTCGCTTTCAGGCCGCGGAGCAGAATTTTTCGCTTGTTGATCGGCATGCGGATTCGGATTAAGCGAGTCGTGCGGGATGCAGGGCCGGTCGATCCCCGAATTAGTGCTCTCAGGGGCCGCTTACTCTTAACGTATGTCGCGGCGCGAGCCTGTCAAACTCCGACAGGCCTCGGCACTTCAGAGTTCCGTGTCTCGCCGCGAATCGGGTAGACTCCCGCCGCGTCAAGTCACCTCTCTTCACAACAGACAGGCGAATCACCATGAACGATCGCTCGATTTCGCGACGGGAATTCTCGTCAGCATCGCTGGCCGGCCTGATGTCGTGGTCGCTGCTCGACCTGCTCGTTCAAGGCGAGGCGTTCGCCGCAGACGTCCAGCCGGAAATCGCGAAGTGGGTCTCTGATGTGAACTCGCTCGCCGCGGATGTGAAAGAACAGCGAGTCAGCCAGGTCGAATGGCAGAAGAAAGTCGAGCAGCTGTTTTCAAAAGTCGCTCCGGAAGACCTGCTGAAATTTGTGAACTTCGACGAGCTCACGAAAAACCTGAAGCATGTCGACAACGGAGCCCGAAGCCTCCGCCCGCAGTTGCCGGACGTCGAGGGTCTGCCCAGAGAACTGGTCTTCGGTCGCCAGATTTTCGCCATGAAAAAAGGTCGTTCCGTCGTCCCGCACGGCCACAACAATATGGCGACGGCCTTTCTGGTCGTGAAAGGCGAGCTCCACGGACGGCACTATGATCGCATCGAGGATCAGGACGAACACGTGCTGATTCGGCCAACGATCGATCGACAGTTTGCTCCCGGCGAGTCGTCGTCGGTTTCCGATTACAAAGACAACATTCACTGGTTCAAGGCGACGTCCGAAACCGCCTTTATCTTCAACATTCACATCCTCAGCGTTCGCCCCGGCAGCGCGTTGCCAACCGGTCGCATCTATGTCGACCCGGATGGCGAAAAGCTGTCTGGCGGTCTGATTCGAGCTCCCCGGCTCGGCTACAAACAGGCCCATGAGCAATTCGGATAACCATCACATCTTCCCGCGCTGGCCTCGCCTCACTGCCCTGCCATATCCTGCCCTGTCTGATTCATGCGGAACAAACTCCCGACGTACGACGTCGTCCTGATTGGTGCCGGGCACACGAACATGCACATCGTGCGCATGTTTCGAATGGCTCCGCTGCCGGATGTCCGGCTCACCATCGTAAGCCCCTTCAGCCGCGCCACGTACAGCGGAATGTTGCCTGGAATGCTCGCCGGGCTGTACACCGCCGACGACATGGAGATTGACCTTTACCGCCTGGCCGCTCCGTCTGGAATCCGAGTCATCATCGACGAAGCTGTCCGGGTTGACTCTGAGAAACGCAGAGTTCACTTCCGCACGAGACCGCCGATCCGCTTTGACATCGCCTCGATCGGTGCCGGTTCTGTTCCGGCGGGACACTCGGAGTGGGCCGAAGAGCCCGGCTTTCTTCCGATCAAGCCGATGGCCACATTTCAAAGCCGGCTTGAAACTCGGCTTTCAGAATACGAGGCATCCGGGAAGTCCGATCCGATTCAGGCCGTTGTCGTCGGAGGGGGAGCGGCCGGCACAGAGATCGCAATGTGCCTGGAAGCCTACCTGGCAACGCGAAACACGCCTGGCAGAATCACCCTTGTCGACGGCTCCGATGAGATCCTTCGCAGCTACGAAAAGAAAACGCGGCACCGCGTGGTGACTCATCTCGAACAACGCGGCACCTCGCTGCGTCTCGGTTCCCGAGTCAGAGCAGTCCGCGCCGAAACCGTCGAGTTCGAAAACGGGGAGGCCATTCCTGCCGACATCGTTCTGTGGGCCACCGCTGCGGCTCCCCCTCCCCTCCTGGCCAGTATCGACCTCCCCAGAGCTGATGACGGCTTCCTGGCTGTGCGATCGACTCTGCAGACCGTCGCCGACCGCCCCGTGTTCGCCGTCGGAGATTCCGCCACCATCGTCGATCGCCCGGTCCCCAAAGCCGGCGTCTTTGCCGTGCGCGAGGGGCCTGTCCTGTGGGAAAACATTCGCCGGATGTTGAAGGGAGAAACGCTTCAAGCTTACAAGCCACAGGATGGATTTCTTTCGCTGCTCGCCGACGGAACTGGTCGAGCGTTCGCCAGTTTTCAGGGCATGTCCGCGTACAGCCGCTGGGCCTGGAAGCTCAAGGACTACATTGACCGCCGCTTCATGCGGATGTACCAGGCCTACGAGCCAATGAGGATGACCGTTCCCGATCGCAATCATGAACTGCCGGAAATGAGGTGCCGCGGCTGCGGAGGAAAGGCCGGCGCCGGGGTTCTGACGGCAGCACTTGAGCGTCTGGCGAGCGATTCGGTGGCGCCGGATTCTCACTCAGCGAAATCTCATTCGCGGAAATCTCATTCCGCATTGAGCGGCCCGGAAGACGCCGCGATGCTCAACCCGGACGTCACGCGCGCGGATCTGGTGTCCGTCGATTTCTTTCAGGCATTTCTCGATGACCCGTGGATCGTCGGCCGGGTCGCCGCCCTGAATTCACTCAGCGATATCTGGGCGATGGGAGCTCGACCGTATGGCGCCATGGCGATGGTCCAGATTCAGGAAGGGCACCCCCGCCAGCAAACGGATCTCCTTTACCAGGTACTCAGCGGGGCTCTTCACGAGTTCTCGAAGGCAGACGTGGAACTGCTCGGCGGCCACACAACGGAAGCTGCAGAATTGACCGTTGGATTCACCGTGCTCGGCAGCCTCGACGGTGGGTCTCCACTTCGCAAGGAAGGCCTGACCGAGGGTGACGGACTCATCCTGACCAAACCACTGGGAACCGGAGCACTGCTTGCCGGCATTCCTCAGGCTGTGACTCGAGGCGTCTGGGCCGATCAGATGCTCACTTCGATGCTGAAGAGCAACCAGCATGCCGCCAGAATTGCACGAGCTCACAACTGCGTCGCACTGACCGACATCACTGGATTCGGTCTGGCCGGGCATCTCCTTGAAATGCTCGACGCAAGCCGGGTTGACGCAACTGTGCGTCTCTCCGACGTTCCATTGCTGACCGGATTCACCGAGATCGTTTCTTTCGGAATCGAAAGCACACTGGCACCGGCGAATCGTGAAATTGAGACTCGGTTACGATGGCAAGGCGTCGAGAACGCTTATCAGCTTCCAGAGGCCGCCGCTCTGTTTGATCCGCAAACGTCTGGCGGCCTGATGATCGCCGTACGGAAAGGCGGCACGGAGACGATGCTCAACGCCCTTTCGGGGGAGGGGATCCAGGCAATTGCCGTTGGCACCGTTGGACCTGCGTCGTCACATCCCGTTCTTACGATCGAAGAATAGCCTTTCTCATCCGCCAAAAAGAAAACCCCGACAGCCAGAGCGGCGATCGGGGTCAATTCTCAACCGAATCGAATTCTGCCTACTGAAGCTGCTCAAGCAGTCCCAGAGCCTCTCGCACTTTGGCGATGCCGCCTATCTTGTCGATCATCTGCTTCGCACTGATCAGCTCGGCGGCACTCAGCGCACTGGATGGGGCCGCTGCTGGCCTGCCGGGGCGCCGACCGGGTTTTGCCTTCTTTCCGCCACCCTTTCGAACTTTGATAAATACGGCATTCACCAGCGACGCCTTCACATCAACACCCTGCCCCTGGAGGCCGGCACGAATCTCCGGTCGACTCGCACCTGGATTCGCAGCCATGTAGGCGCGAATCTGGTCGCTCATGCTTGCTCCATCGCTGCTCTTCGGTCGGCCAGCCCGACCCTTTGCAGCCGTGCTCCGTTTCGCAGTCGATTTCCTGGCGGATTTCTTCGTTGCCTTCTTACCGGCACCTGGCGCGTATTTCACTTTATTCACAAGTGCCAGCGAAACACCCACTCCGGATTTCTCAAGTTCAGCCTGGACTTCCTTCGATCCCATTCCTGGATTCGCTTTGAAGTGGTCACGAACCGCCTGAGTTTTGCTTCCGTCCCGTTTGTTGCCTTTTTGGGCCATCTCTTACGACTCCTATGGATCCTATGGAATTGGAAATGATCACCAACAACCGATCCAGACCCGAAACCGATTAACACTGTATATAGCTGGTGCTGCATCTGACTGGTGTCGTTGGCATTCTTTGCGCCCGACTCATGCTTCATCAACTCTGTGACGCTCTATTTTGGAATAATCACATGAATTAGCGGTTTCCCAACCAGCACAATGTCAACACGCGTTCAAATCTTGCTCGCCACATTCTCAATTCAGCGTTGCTTATTAACGCCTGCCAAACGACCGCGCGATTCTACTGCCAGGCGTTCAGCATCCTCGGATGATGCTCCCAATGCTGTAATGTGGCCCATTTTGCGGCCGACTCTTGCAGCACTTTTTCCGTAGAGGTGTAACTTCACCCCGGGATCAAGGCACGCGGATGCCCAGTCAGGCTCACCTGTCTGCCACAAATCGCCAAGTAAATTAACCATCACTGCGGGCGAATGCTGCTGAACACTGCCAGGTGGAAGACCGCAAATGGCTCTCACCTGCTGCTCAAACTGGCAGGTCACATGTGCATCGATTGTGAGGTGCCCGGAATTGTGTGGGCGCGGTGCGATTTCATTGATCAGCACAGCGCCGTTCCTGGTCACAAACAATTCCACACAGGCAACGCCAATGATATCGAGCTGCTCAAACAAAGTTTGAGCAATCTCGACCGCCCTGGATTCGACACCTGGCTCCAACGAAGCGGGGCAGATCGTCACATCAAGAATATGATTCGTATGTGTGTTACGAAACGGTCGATAAAAAGCGGTCTCGCCACCCGGATTGCGTGAGCCGACAACTGATACCTCACACTCAAAATCGACGAACTCCTCCAGAATCGCCTCGTCGGTCGCCAGAGATTTCCACACTGCATCGACATCGTCACGACTTCGGATGACTGCCTGACCTTTTCCGTCATAACCGGAACTGGCGGTCTTGATAACCGCTGGAAGTCCGATCTGACCCAGTGAGGATTCCAGATCATCAACCGACCGGATCGGCTGAAACCGGGGCACTGGTAAGCCGCAATTCTGAAGCGTCGATTTCTCACGCAAGCGATTCTGGCAGACATCGAGGACGTACGCGGACGGGCGTATCAACGCGTACTTTTCGATCTGTTCGCTGACCGCGGACGGTACGTTTTCAAATTCAAACGTGACGACTTCAACGCTTTTCGCAAACTCGACCAGCGCAGTTTCATCTGAGTAGGAAGCGGTGAATTCCCGCGCAGACACTTCACCGGCGGGAGTGTCAGAGTCGGGTGAATAAACGTGGACGTGATATCCCATTCGCGCGGCGGCGATGGCAAACATCCGTCCTAATTGTCCGCTGCCAAGGACACCCAGAGTCGCTCCGGGAAGAATTACGTCTGTCACAGTTGAGAATCCGAAAGAACTGACTCGGTCTGCTTCTGATGAAACTCGACAAGAGCTCTGTGAAGCTCGTCATCGGTGATTGCGAGAATCCGAACCGCCAGCAAAGCGGCATTCTTCGCCCCGGCAGCCCCGATGGCCATTGTCCCCACGGGAACTCCACCAGGCATTTGAACAATTGATAACAGAGAATCGAGTCCCTGCAGCGCGCGACTTTGAATCGGCACACCAAGAACCGGCAACACTGTCTGCGCTGCCACCATTCCTGGTAAATGAGCAGCACCGCCAGCGCCAGCAATAATGACTTTCAATCCTCGGTCGGACGCGGTGGTTGCATACTCGGCCATCCACTCGGGTGTGCGATGAGCCGACACCACACGGGCTTCGTGCGTAATTTTGAACTCTTCGAGGATCTGTACTGCACTCTGCATCGTGTCCCAGTCGGAACGACTGCCCATGATGACGCCGACCTGCGGGCTGGTCTGGTTTGATTGTGTCATTGCCTGTCCGAATACACGATTAAGTTCTGTCGACACGATGTCACAGCGAAGGGCA
Organism: Planctomycetota bacterium; assembly: GCA_027623235.1. Classification (GTDB taxonomy): domain Bacteria; phylum Planctomycetota; class Planctomycetia; order Planctomycetales; family Planctomycetaceae; genus JAQBVJ01. The sequence continues at coordinate 99,374 of JAQBVJ010000004.1, read as the reverse complement.
TTCTAGCGAAACCGCGCCGAAACGGACTTTAGATCGCTGTGGCAGTTTCTCAAGTGAAAAGACGCGCTGATAGCCACTCAATCGAATTCCGAGGAATCAACGTCTTCGTGCTGGGAATCCTTCGAACTGCGGCCGGGCAGCCCTTCTCGAAGTGGAGGCAGCACCCAGATCTCACCAAAGTCATCCTGTTGCTCAGCTCGAAAAGCGTGATGTCGAAGCAATTCCAGAATCGCCAGGAAGATTCCGATGATGCGGCTTTTCTGATTCACATCATCGAACAGCGATGTGAACGCGACCCGTTTTTCACTTCGCACCTGATTCCCAATCCGGTCAACATAGACGGAAATCGGCGTGTCGTCGTCGCGAATGCTTGATTCTTCGTCGATGACTTTCTTTTCGATGACCCGGGCAAGTGCGGACACCAGGTCCCACAGCTCGACTTCCTTAATCAGGTCTGCGGCCGGTTCTTTTCCGATCTGCGGACGATCATTACTCAACCGGGGATACCGTTCCTGCCACTTCGCCGCGTGATCTTCCAGAACCGACGCAGCCTGTTTGTATTTTCGATATTCAAGCAATTGTTTGATGAGGTCGCTGCGTGGGTCGCCGTCCGCAAGCACCTCATCGGGTTCCGGTTCTCCTTCCGGGTCGGGAAGCACCAGGCGGCTTTTGATTTCGGCCAGAGTGCTCGCCATAAGGACAAAATCGCCCACCATGTCCAGATCGAGGAACTCCAGCACGTCCATAAACTTCAGAAACTGCTTCGTCAGCGGCCCGATCGCCAGTTCACGGACGTCGAGCTCGTCCCGGCGGACCAGATACAGCAACAGGTCCAGAGGGCCTTTAAAAAAGTCGATCTCGACACGGTAAACAGACACGGCATGCGGCTCGAAACAGAATTTCGGCAGGAGGCAAAGACAGTCAGATGCTAACCGGCATGCCAGCGCAGTTCATCACCGGATCACTGAGCCGGTTCATCGTCAGTTTCTGCCTCAGTTTCAGGGGCTGCCTGAAGATCGCTCAGCGACGCCTGAAGGATGCTCAGTTGGAGTCGATAATCTTCGAGCTTCTGCCGTCGTCCCGCTGATGATGGCACAGGCGACTCGGTCGCAGCAGTTGCCACTGCCGGCTCTTCGTTGGCGGTCAATGCTTCCAGGTTTGCAGCATGCCCCTCGGCGGCTTCTTCCACTTTGGTCCTCGGCGAGACGACACCGATCCACCCTGAATCTCCTTCGTCCGAATCGGCGAAGACGGGGGCAGCGTGTGCCGCAATCCGTCGTTCCGCCATCGCGGCATCCGAAGTCTGGCGTCGGCTGCTGACAGGCTGGGCATCCGCCTTGCTCTCGTCGCCCTTTTCGGAATGAGCTGGCAGTGGCCCGCCGGAGAGTGAAATGCTTCCCGCAACCCAGCGAAGCTGAGCTTCCATTTGCCGCAGCCCGTTTTGAAGCAATGTGCGGTCCTGTTCAAGTTGCCGACGTGTTGCCGAAAACTGCTCGGCGGTCCGGCATCGCTCTTCCACGAGTTCTTTGCGTTGCTGGTCGACGTCCGCGCGGATGGCGTCCAGGTCCGCTTCGCGATCGGAACAGGCCCTCATGAAAGACTCACGGTCGAGAGTCAGTTGTTTTTCATGCAGTTTCCGCTGCGACGCGAGTTCGTGTTCGAGCTGACGCTGACGCTCGGTCCACTCACTTTCCCGTTGAGCGATCGCCGCATCGATCACACGAATCCGCTCCTGCTGCTCTGCTTTCGTTTCCTCATCGCACTTCTGACGCCGGCTCGCGAGTTCCTGTTCGCACTTCGCTCTCTCATCTGTAATCTCGGCGAACCGGCGATCAAGTTCGCTGCGCCGGCAACGCAATTCCTCGGCGTCGGCGTCGAGCTGCGACCGTTCCTCGACGAGGACCGCGGCTTGTTCCTGCCGTTCGGTTTCCCAGCATTCTCGAGCGGTCTGGATCTCGAATGCTGCCTCTTCGGACTCAAGGATGAGGGCCTGTTTCTCCGCCTCGTGCCACTCAACCAGGCATCGTTTCTGCTGATTCAGTTCCTGCTCGTGCGCCTGACATCGCTCGTCCAGCAACTGTTGCAGATCAGCAACCGCCTTCAGGAGCTCGCTTTTTTCGAGCTCGATGCGCTGCTTCTCGGCACACTGTTGTTCGTGAACCGCGAGCAGTGAATCCCGGGCCCGCGAGAGATCTCCGCGGCCGAGGGCCGCCGCAAACTGTTCCAGCGGCGAGGCGGCGTCGCTGCCGTCTGTGTCCGCGGTCACAACGCGAAGTCGCGGCCCCGTGTTACTCGTCGAGGTCGATCCCGGCGAGTCTGTCAGTTCATCCTGCCGCGCGCTGTGAAGACCGGCCATGCCGCTGCATCCTTGTCAGGGCGAATCTTGAGGCTGACGATCGAGTCAGCCGGAGCCGCGCAGAACAAGGCGCGCGGCACCACTCCCTGGTGGTTATCGGCTTTGAGGGTGCTGCCGGTTGAGAGGAATTTCCCGGTCAGTCAAAACAGGCAAGACACGGATCGCGGGCACGGCCAGCTCAGCGCTTCTCTTCCGGGTGAGCCTTCAGGAATTCCTGAGACATGTCCGTTCGGATTCGCTGCATCATCGCGGCGTTCGGCAGATTGAAATGGTTTTTCCCGGGCTGAATCTCGATGACTGCATCGCTTCCGAGTTCTTCCAGCGTCTTTTTCAGCAGAATTGTCGCTCCCTCCAGATAGAACGTGTCGGCGTCTCCCATGTAGACGCGCAGCTTGCCCTTCAGTTTCGGGCCGAGCGAATCCCAGTTCTCTTTGAGGATCAGGTTGATGTCGTACTTCTTCCAGTTGGCCGTGGTCTGCGTGTTCACCGCACCGGTCTTACGGTCCCAGGCGAGTACTGGTTTCCCGTCCTCACCCCGCTCGCTGAAGGCCGCTTCAAAACTGTGAAGCTGTCCGCCGGGGCCGAGCACCCACTCCATCGAGTCGAACCCCTGATACCACAGTCGCACCTGACCGCCGATCCTCGCGAGCGGTCGCGGATTCTTGTCCCGGTCGACGAACATGTTCTCTCCGTCGGCGTACATGTTGATCCGCTGAAAATCGCGGAAGTCAACCGGGTCGGGCGAGGTGCTCCAGACTCCGGCAAAGTGTTCCGGATAAGTGACCTGAACCCACAGCGAGCTCCAGCCACCCGACGAATGGCCGGTCAGGAATCTTGCGGACGGTTTAGCAATGGTCCGAAATTGACGATCGAGTTCCGGGATGAATTCCTCGATGAGCGCTTTCCCGCGCGGACCATTGTTCGCCGAATCCGCAAACACGTGATGCCCGAGCGGGCAGCCTGGATCGAGCGTCACTCGGATGAACTCGACCTTGCCGGGATTGTCCTCGGCGAGCGGTTCGTCGCGGACGCCGCCAAAGTGGTCGCCACCGAACCCGGGAATCGTATAAATGACCGGGTATCGCCGAGCCGGCTCCGAGTCGTAGCTGGCCGGGAGAGTCACCGACGCATTCGGCGAAACATCGTGTCCGTAAAAATCGCTGAGCAACTTCGACTTTGCACTGAGCAGTTTCGTCCAGCGTGTTTCGCGGAACTGCTTCGCCGGAATGAGTGTGTTGACGACGAGGTTGTTCTGCTCGCCGGTCTGCTCAATGACGGTCACTTTGCTGTAACCGTTTCCCGGGCCGGTCCCGATCGTTCGCTCCCACGGATTGAAACGGGCCACCGCCTGAGCGCGATATCCGGCAAGCTTCATGTCTGCCAGCGGGACTGGATGACCGAGCAGGCCGGGCGTTCTGTCCGAAATTCTCAGAGTCTCACCCGGCTTCAGGTTCTCGACATCCAGCGAAATAAACTGCTCGGGAGTAAACCAGCTCGGTCCGGTCCGCGGCTCCTGATTTCGCAGACTGAAGATGATGTAGACGCGACCGGTAAACGGTTCCGCGTGAACACTTTCTGTGAACTTCAGCGAGAATTGCCAGAGATCGTCAGCCTTCGTGGAAGTCGAGGAAACTGACACAACTGCGGCGAGCATCCAAACAGAAAGACGATTCATAGCAGGTCCCGGTTCAGCTGGATTGAGAACAACTTTCGACGCGGGACCTCAATCGCCCGCCAGATGACAGTAGTTTCCCGCGGCATATGGTCCAAGTGAGCCGGCGGACGATCGCTGGATTTCTTCTCGCGACATTCTGTGCGAGCGACTACTCTCCGCATCCCTGCCCAGACAATTCAAGTCGCAATGGACTCCACCTTTGAACCCCGAACTGACAGCTACTTTGACATTGTGCGTTTACGCGGCGCTGGTGATCGTGCTTATTGCTCGCAGCGTCCGTTTCTACGGAGACGGATTCGGTGCCGCGTTGCTCTACATGATCGAGAGAGTTTACGGCGGCATGGTCTTTCGCATTCGATCAAACGTCCCGTGCCCGCTCCCTTCTGACAGCGGAGCTCTTGTCGTCGCCAATCACCGCAGCCCGGTCGACCCGATTATGGTCTGGATGAATAATCACATCCGGCCGCGGCGAGACGATCGGCGACCACGCACCATCAGCTTCCTGACCGCCAGCGAGTATTTTCAGATCCCCTTTCTCGGCTGGCTGATCCGAACGATGCACTCAATTGCCGTCGATCGGAACGGGCACGACATGGGCCCGACCCGGGAAGCCATCCGCCGACTTCGAGCTGGCCGGCTTGTCGGCATTTTCCCGGAAGGCGGGCTCAACTTCGGCACCGACCTTCGCGAGCCGAACCCCGGAGTCGCCTATCTGGCCCTCAAAGGAAACGTCCCCGTCTACCCCTGCTACATTCACGGAGTCGTTCAGGTCAAAGACAACATGGTCGCGCCGTTTACGAGGCGATGCCGCGTCAAAGTGACCTGGGGCGACCCCATCGATCTGTCCGAGTTTCAGGGTCAGCGCGTGACGCAGGAACTGCTGGTCGAAGTGACGAACATTCTCTTTGCAAAGCTCGCTGAACTGGGGGGAGTCGGTTTCGCTCCGTCCCGAGTTCACCTCGAAGAGGAACGAGCCGAATTGAGAAGCGGCAACGGCAACGGAGCCGCTGAGACACTCGCAGGCGACGGAATGACATCGGCAGACAAAAACTGAACGACCCGCCCGGCTGAAGATTGCCATGCTCCTTCAACGAGCCGCCGAAATCTGGACGAGGACTTTCCAGCCGGCTCGCCAGCCAAGCCGTGCCTGGCGGTCGCTTGCCACTCGAATCGACGCAACAGCAACTCGCCTTGAATCGTCATCCGCAGCAGACATCGCCAGCCAGGCCGAATCGCTCCGCTACCGCGCGCGGTCTGGCGAGCCACTCTCGTCGCTCGTCCCGGACGCGTATCCGCTGGTCGTTGAGGCCGCTCGACGGCAGCTCGGACTTCGACCGTACCTCGTACAGATTCTTGGCGGGATCGCGCTGCAGTCGGGCTGCGTCGCGGAAATGAAAACCGGCGAAGGCAAAACGCTCGCGGCGACTCTCCCGCTGTTTCTGAACGCACTTCGCGGCGAGCCCTGCCACCTGGCGACGGCCAACGACTATCTCGCTCAGCGGGATGCGGACACGATGCGGCCGCTCTTCGAGTCGCTGGGGCAGACCGTCAGTTTCGTCGCTTCGGGAATGTCTCAGGACGAGCGGCGAGCGGCGTACCGCTGCGACATCACTTACGGCACGGCCCGCGAGTTCGGCTTCGATTTCCTGCGCGACCAGCTCGCGCTGAAATCCGCCGGCCAAACAGGAGCTTCACAGTCGTCCGCGTTTTCGTTTCTGACCGACCGGTCCGCCGTGTCCGGCACGGTTCAGCGGCGGCCGTTCGGCTTCGCGCTGATCGATGAGGCGGACAGCCTTCTGATCGACGAGGCCCGCACGCCGCTGATCATCAGCTCGCAGGCCGGCCACGCGGCGCGCGATGAAGCGCTCTTTCGGTGGGCCTCGCAGGTCGGCTCGCTGTTCAAACCGGGCACGCACCTGGAACGCGACGACGAACGCGCTCCGTTCGAGCTGACTCCGGCCGGAATTCGACTGGTTCGTTCCGTCAACAAGCCGAGTGAACTTGACGCTCTGCCTCTCTCTGAGATTTCCGATGCGATCCTCCGCGCGGCTTTCGTCGCGGCCACTCTCAACCGCGACGTCGACTACATCGTTGAAGACGAATCGAAAGTCCTCATCGTGGACGAATTCACCGGGCGAGTTGCTCGCGGCCGAAAATGGCGGAACGGAGTTCACCAGGCCGTCGAAGCGCGCGAGGGTTTGCCGATCACACCACTCACCGTTCACACCGCCCGCATCGCGATCCCGGAACTTTTCGGCCTCTACGACCGCGTTACCGGCATGACGGGCACGGCCAGTTCGGCCGCGCACGAGTTCTGGCATCTGTACGGTCTTCGCGTCTGCCAGATCCCGACACATCGACCATCACAAAGAGTCACGCTTGCTCCGAAAATTCTCCGCTCGGCCGACGAACGATGGGCCGCCATCGCCGACGACGTTGAGGCGACGCGCGCCGCCGGACGGCCTGTCCTCATCGGGACCCGCACGATCACTCAGTCGCAGCAGCTTTCCGAAACACTCACCTCGCGTGGTATTCCGCACCAAGTCCTCAACGCGATCAACCATCAAGAGGAAGCGTCAATCATTTCCGACGCCGGCCAGCCGCAACGTGTCACGGTCGCAACGAACATGGCCAGCCGAGGAACGGACATTCGGCTTCAGGACGACGCGGAATCAAATGGCGGTCTCCACGTGATTTGTGCCGAGCCGCAAAGCGCGGCGCGGATCGATCGACAGCTCGCAGGTCGATGTGGACGACAGGGAGACCCCGGATCGTTTCAGCAGTTTCTCTCACCGGACGATGCGGTTCTCAAAGAGGCCGGCATCGATCGCCAGACCAAGCCTGCCGACGGCACGTTGCTCGCCCAGGCGATCCGCCGAGCACAGTCGACCGTCGAACGCGGTCACGCGAGCCAGCGGTCACTGCTGATGCAGTCGTCGTTGAAGCAGCGGGAGCAGTTGGAGTCACTCGGCCTCGACCCGTGGCTCGACGCGCTTTGATTCGCCTGCTGACGTTCACGAGCCGGACACGACCGCATCGACTTCAATTTCGATGAGGTGGTCCGGATTAACGAGCCGGCTGACCTCAACCATCGTCGCGGCAGGACGCACGTCGGCAAAGAACTCGCCATGAACCTTTCCAATTTTCTCCCACTCGCCAATGTCGACAACAAACATCCGCGTTCGCACGACGTCGCTCAGAGTGGCCCCGACTGCCTTCAAAGCCCGTTCGATTTTCTGGAGGACGAATCGAGCCTGCTCCGCAGCGTCGCCGACGAACGTTCGGTACGAACCGAGGCGGGATAGAGGCTGGCGTAACGGGAGGACGTTTGGATTGCGACTCAAATTTTGATTGCGGCTCACCGTGCCGTTGGGAGAATTCCGCCTCCTTCTGCCGACGGTGACTTCCTCGACTGCCGTAAGATCTCACAGGTACACTTGAGTTGCGGTCAAAAACTCGGTCGAATCGATTTGCAATGTTTCACACAGGCCGTCGTCACTGGGATTTCCAGAAAGAATTGAGTGAACCTTCAACCCCTCGATGCCGGTCAACGGGCGGCTCTGCGGCAGTCGTTGCGGAAGCGGATTTCCAACTTCGTGAATGCGGGAAGCGTGCTACTGGGGCTGCTTGTCGTGTCAGCGGTGGTTGGCCTGATCCTGTCCGCGGCGAGCGACATGGCCGGAGTCGCCGCGGTGCGGGCCGTTGCGGGAATTCTCGCGGTCACTGCCGGGCTGGTTCTTGTGGCGATTCTTGCAACGCTCGCGCAGGCGGTCCTGTTGATTCTGCAGGAAGAAGACCAGACAGGGAGTCAGTCGGATCGACCACCGGTTGGCAATCCCGTCAGTCAGTCATCCGAGACGGACTCCGGTTAGACTGAAGTGTCCCTCGAACAGCGAGTCACGTTCAGCGACTCACCCGGAAATCGAATGCCGATCAAGTTTCGCTGCCATCAGTGTCGACAGTTCCTGGGGATCTCACGATCCCAGGCCGGGGGCGTCGTGGACTGTCCGACGTGCGGGCGGACCATTCGTGTTCCGGACCTGGACGGCACGGTCCAGCCGCTGCCCAGACCCGGGCTCGACCCGAAAGACAGCAAGCTGGCGGCGGCGTTGAACGAGCTCGCTTCGATCGGCGAAGGAGACAACGCATTCGCAGATTCCCCGGCGAACGCTGAACGGGAAACGGCAGTCCCGAGTTCCGATTCCGGAAGGAGGCGGCCGAGTCCGCGCCTGCGTGAATTTGTCGTCCTCGGAGCCGACGGGCAGCCGGTTGACTTTGATGCGCTTCCTCCCCGCGAAGGCATCGCGTCGGAAGGACCGGACGCTCCCCCTGCCGCCGCCGTTCACACGATGGACGAAGTTCCGCTGCCGCCGCCAGCCGTCAAACAGCCGCCAGCCGTCAAACAGCCATCGCTGCCGGTCGATCCTCCGCCTTCCGCAAAGCCGCAAGCCCGGCTTCCCGACAACGGCAGCTTCGCCCAGGAACGTCCCTGGGCCGAGACCGCTCAACCTGGCGATTCGTGGAATCAGCTGATCGCCGCCGCGAGGCAATCGAGCGACCCGGAACCGGACAGGCTTGACGGCGAGCCGGAACTAAAGCCTTCGGCATCGAGTTCACAGACGGCGACTCCTGCTTCCCCGCCGAGCCGTCTGTCGGCGGGGCTGGTGGTCCTGCTGACGGGAGCGGCCGCAGTCATCTTCGCCGTTGGCTTCTGGGTGGGGAGAGTCACCACCGTCCCGGATCGACCGTCGACAAGTCCCGCAGAGGGCGATCCGAAAGCCGTGCCGGAAGAACCACAGGACGCAAAGCAGCCTGACGAGACTGTCGTCGGTGCAAAGCCCGCCTTCCGTGGACGGATCACATTTCTCTCCGACGGCCAGCGGAAGCCCGACCGAGGAGCTCGAGTGGTCGTTCTTCCCAGGGACCGATCCGGCTCAGCAAAGCTTGCCGTTACCGGATTCCGGTCCGGGGACTCGCCTGAGGATCATCGAGTCTCCGTCGCCGCACTCACGGCAATGGGTGGCGCATTCGCAACGGCGAGCGACGAAGGTGAGTTTGAAGTCTCGCTTCCGGCTTCCGGGCAGTTCTATGTGCTCGTCCTGTCAAATTCCCTGACGCGCGAGGCGGAGGAAATCGGGGCGAGCATTGAAGATGCCGTGTCGCCTTACTTCGATCGCCCCTCACAACTCATTGGTCGGGTCCGTTGTTACGTCGAGGAGGTTCGCTGGGGCGGCGAAAGCACGGAGCCCTGGGACTACTCGTTCGGAAGTTGAAGCGGCCCCGGAAAATAAAAACGAGGCGGTCGAGCTGAGCTCGACCGCCTCGTGAATTTCGCCGTTTTCGATTTTCAATCCGCAATTTTCAATCCGCTCAGACGAACGGCAAGGGTTCCGGTTCGAGGACGAACGGAAAGACTCGCACGGGGTCGCCGGGTTTCAGATCTTTCTTGTACGGAAGCTGAGCAGCTCGATCCGCAGCAAACTGCAGGTGCGTCAGCCGCAGTCCGCAATAAATGTCGTTGCCGGACTCGGCCGCGACATCCGCGAAAACTTCGCCCGCTGACGCCGCGTGCCGACGGACGCCGTGAATGCTGAGCTCTCTCACCTTGATTCCGGCGGCCGAGAGCTTCACAAGGCCCTTCAGGAACCGGGCGATAATCGACTCAGGATTGGCGGCTCGCCAGAGGCGTTCCCACTCCTCGTGAGACTCCCAGTAGTACCCGTAATTAAACAGGTCGATGGCGAGCAGAAAATTGCGGTTCTCTGCCCAGGCTTCCGGCTTCATCGGAGCCGGGGTGCGTCCCTTCCGACCGTGGCTGTGCCCGTCCGGATGCCGGATCGGGTGCGGAGTGGTCGTGCCGGGAATATACGTGTATGGCGGAAGAATGGCTCCCGGAAGCAGCCGGGGAGCCTCATCGCGCGGTGCTAGAACTTCGCTGACCAACGTTCGGTCTCCTCACTTAAGTCGTTTTGGTGCCGCATTCCCTGACGGAATGAGGTGTGGCGTCGTTGCCGGATCGTGGCAGAATCTCCGCACGAGAATGATCGGCGCGGAGCTTCTCCACAGGGGAAATCTGATAGTCAAAAGAAGTCAGCTGCCTCACGATGAGAGCAAGCCGAATGCTCGTACCGCCGCATCCGTGAGGCAGCAGTCCAGAGCGGAGGGAGTGTCGACCGGTTCGCTGAGAAAAACTGATAAGAACCGTGTGAGAGTGCGGGATCGTCCTCGACCCGCGGCAGGAATTCAGGTGGGAAGTTCAAGGTCGTGCCTCGAACCGGGGCTGAGCATACCCGCAAAGATCGAAAAGTTAAGATCCTCTTTGGCGGCTCCCCGCAGATTTCGCAGAATTCCCGCCGTCGCCTCTGCCAGGTGATCGCTTCGGCCTGCCTTTGGTCTCCGAACGGAACTTCTGCACACGAAATCCGAGGCAAAACAAAGGACATTCAGCCATTTGAGCATTTGGATGCGTTGTGAAAGTGAGACAGCTACAATCCCCGCCCTGCCTGCCTGAACCCTCCTGCTGACCCTCTGAGGAAGTTTTCCATGCGGACGAAATCCGCGGTACTCAATCCCGTTGTTCTGGCTTTTGTTGCAGGAGCAGTCGCCTCCTGGGGACTCTACGTGCCCGTCGTCCACAAGGCGGCCGCGCTTCTTCAGAGCAAACTTTCCGCATTCCTGTTTGTCGGTGTCGCATACTTTCTGGTCGCCGTTCTGGTGCCGGCAGTGTTGATTTTTCTCTGCAAATATGACCCCACAGCGAAGGCGTCACCGAACTTTCGAGCCGGTCCGATTGGCTGGGGAATTGCAGCCGGTACTGCTGGCGCGGTGGGAGCACTCTGCGTCATCATGGCTGCCACGAATGCCGGCAGAGGGGGAGCTCTTTTTGTCGCTCCGCTTGTGTTTGCCGGAGCCCCGATCGTGAACACGATCGCAACGATCACCTGGTTTCATCCCGTTAAGAAGCTTCCCGACTGGCGATTCTTCTGCGGTCTTCTGCTCGCGGTCGCGGGTGCCGGGCTGGTGATGATTTTCAAAGACAGCTCTTCAGAGGCTTCCGCCACGTCGGTTTTCACACTGAACGTGCTCGGCTACGTCGCCGGTGCTGTCCTGTCCTGGGGACTCTACGTTCCCGTTGTTCACGAAGCAGCGATGAAATTGCAGAGCAGTCTCAGAGCCTTTCTGTTTGTCGGGGTGGCGTATTTCCTCGTCGCCGTGCTGGTGCCTGCTTTCGTGATTTTCGGGCTCGGGAACGATCCGACGGCGGGAGTCTCTCCCAATTTTGATGCGACTCCAATCGGCTGGGGAATCGCGGCCGGAATTGCCGGAGCGGCGGGAGCCCTCTGCGTCATCTTCGCCGTCACGAACGCGGGAAAAGGGGGAGCTCTCTATGTCGCTCCCCTCGTCTTCGCCGGAGCTCCCATCGTCAACACCATCGCCACGATTACCTACTTCCATAAAGCCGGCAAGCCGCCAGAAGCACCGTTTTATATCGGCCTGCTGCTGGCAGCCGGCGGGGCCGCGATGGTCATGATCTTCAAACCGGCCCCCGCTCCACCGACCCCTGAGCCGGCCGCAACTCCCGGTTCGCATTGACCCACTCGCTGGTGACTCTCACCGCGAGTGCTCCTCGACGAGAAGCCGAATGAGCCAGCGTTTTCCTGTCGCCAGCGTCGAAGATGTTCCCGTCGGAACGGGCGCGGAAATCGTCGCCGGTGGTCGAATCATCGCTCTGTTCAACGTGGATGGGACATTTCACGCGGTCGACGGGGTCTGCGCTCACGCCGGAGGCCCGGTCGGCAAAGGCGAACTCAACGGCTGCATCGTCACCTGCCCGTGGCACGGCTGGCAGTACGACGTCTCGACCGGCCGGCACTGTCTGACCGACAACATTGCCCAGCAATCATTCCCCGCCGAAGTCGAAGACGGCATGGTCTACGTTGAGCTACCCGATTCCTGAGCCGCCGAGCCGCGAGGTTCCTCGCAGGACAACCCGCAGGAAAGCCCGCCTCACGAACAAGGAAAGCCCGCAGACAAATCTGCGGGCTTGACCTTTCCGGAACTCACTGCCCGGCCGCCTCAGCCCTCATCGAATGATCCGATTGCCTCGTCGAGCGACTCGTAATACGGCCACAGTTTGGTGAGGCTCATCGATTCAATGACCTCACGCATCGAATCACCGGCCTGACAAAAACAGGCCTGCCCCTGCTTCTCACTGATCTTGCGGGCCATCTTGATGATTGAACTGATGATGATCGAGCCGAGAATTGTCACATCGCTCAGATCGATGATCAGATTCGCGATTTTCTCGCGGCCAATCAGGTCACAGATCGCGTTCGTGTCCTGATGGATTTCCGTATAACGAAACCCGTTGGCATCCCCCAGAGGAGTGACCACGAGCTTTTCGCCGTATTTCTCAATCCCGAAAACTCGACTATTGGTTGGAGACATCATTTCCCGGCCCCGATGTGCATCAGATTCGCGAACTGTGGCGAATTGCTTCAGTCGCATTTCAGACCGTCTACATATTTCTGTAAGTTTGTGTCGTTTTCCACACGAAAACAGAACAAGAACAAACAACGCAACTGACACAAAAACTTTGACGAAAACTCAACTCGACACACTGGAATTTCGACATTTGTCCGAAGAATTCCGGGTTCGAAGCAACTTATCTGAAATTTCTAACTCATACGGACTCCAGCGTACGCCCGCCTGTCGCGTTTCGCGGGAATACGACGCTCGCAGCGATTGATGCCACAGCAACAGTCACGGGTGCCCTCATTCTGGCATTTGACCAGAAGACTGCATGCACTCCGGTCAGGCTTACAATGAGCAGAACGGCTGGCAGCGCATCGTGACCGATCACGCGAATTCGAACAAGTCCAACCGCGAACACGCTGAGGACAGCGAGATACCACGCCGAAACGGCCAAACGGACAGACCAACTTGCGGCCCCTGCCTGCGGTCTAAAGCTCCAGAATCGAAGTGCTCGCGTCAGGCAGGAACGGGCAAACCTGCCCGGTTGCTGCCGGATGTGCTTCCAGGCCATCTCTCTCATCGCGGCATCGCGTGCCAGCTCGTCCGTTTTCGAAATTCCCTGGACGGAAATAACCTGATCGATGTGAGCCTGCCAGTCCTGCAGACTCTGCGCCGACCAGACCTGCCCCCGCTCGACAACCTGCTCGTAAAACACGGGATTGTTGGCCAGCAGCAATGTGTATCCACCGTGAGTTGTCATCAACAGAGGTCGGCCAAAAACCATGGCGTTGCGGATCGCCCAGGGTGCCACGGTGAGCAGGACCGAGATTGCAACCAGAATGCCGCTGCGAAGTGCCTCCCGTCGGGATGGCACTTCCGGTTTTTTCCGGACGACTCGAATCAGAAAGCAACCACCGGCGAGTGCCCCAAAAGCCCAGAGAGATGGCCGACACAAAACAGCCAGGCCGAACACGACTCCCGTCAAAACGGAATTGCGTCGCGACCGTGCTCCCGCAACGACAACCAGAAGCAGAGTCACCAGAAAAGTCACCAGTGTTTCAGTCATCGCATGGCTGGTGTAAAGCAGCAGCAGAGGGTCCACCGCGACCGCAACTGCCGCGAGTAGCCGAGCCCTCTCGCTGAGCTTCAGGCGAGACGCAAATCCCCAGGCGAGCCCGCAAGTGGCCGTCCCAAGAAAAATCTGCATCGCGGCGAGCCCGATCGTCCCTCCGAAGCCAGTCGTCTCTCCAGAAATTTTGCAGACCGCAACAAGAATGGGATACAGCGGTGGCCGGAAAGCCGTCGGGCGACCTGCCACCGAACAGAATCCCTCGCCCGCCAGAATGTTCCCGGCGATGACCAGGTAGCTGTCGGTATCGGTCGATAGGTTTTCGAATTTCCAGCAGACGACTCCGATGCGTAATACGGCAGCCGCAGCCAGGACCACAAACAGCGGCCTTCGGCTGACGCCGTTTCGAAGCAGGGACAAAAGTGGAAGACTGGACAACCTGCGATTCCTGGTCAGTGAATGACGCGGCGACTATTCTTACGCCGAGTCGATTCTGACTGACCATCGATTCCGCGTGAACCTCACTCTGCCGGCGACTTTCACACAGCACGTCCACAACGCCGGAATGGTCTGATATCCCATGAAATCGGGTCTGCCACAATTCGAATCCCCGCCGCGATTCGGCTTTCTGGCACCACTGCTCAGTTTTTTCATCGAGACGCTCATTCGATTTCGGCTGATTATTCTGCCGGGCGTGCTGATCGCGACGGCTCTGGTCTGGCCAATTGCCGATCGGCTTGAGTTCGACCAGTCCGTCAAGTCGCTCTACGCGGATGACGACCCTCATCTTGAGGCTTATCGGCAAAGCGGTCGGCACTTCGGCGGCGACGAATTCGCGATCATCGCCTGGCACGAAGAAGGCCTGTTTGTTGAGAATACCAACTCAATTTCGGATCGAAGTCTGAACCGGATTGAAGCCGTCGCGAATGAGATCGCAGGAGTCCCGGGTCTCTTTCCGGGCAGCATTCAGCACGCCGGCAGTGCAGAACGGCTGAAGGACACTCTCACTCTGCTGGGAGTCTCGAGTGCTCGCGATCGGGTCACCGAGATGATTCGCGGAGCTCTGATCGGAGCGGACCGGGAAACGACAGCCGTCGTCGTTCGGCTGAAACCGGAGAGCGAATCCGAAGTTGCACGCGGCGAAACGATCGCAAGAATCCGCCGGATCGCGGCCGCTCATGACCCACCTGCCTTTGTTGTCGGGGAACCGGTTCAGGTTCACGACATGTTCCGCTACGTCGAGGAGGACGGGCGGATCCTGTTTCGCTTTTCGCTGGTCATGCTGGCCGTCGTGCTATTTGCCATGTTCCGCAGCGTCCGCTGGGTGGTGCTGCCGCTGGTGCTGGTCGTTTTGACGATCCGCTGGACCGCTGTGCTGCTGGTCCTGGTTGGAGCCAAGCTCAGCATGGTGAGTTCGATGATGAACTCGCTTGTCACAATCGTAGGGGTCGCGACGGCAACTCATCTGGCCGTCGGTTTTCGAGATCGAATGCGGACTCTGCCTCGACACGAGGCGCTGCAGCAGACTCTGACTGAACTGTTACCGGCAATCTTCTGGGCCTGCGCGACAACGGCCGTCGGATTTGCAGGTCTGCTCACAAGCAGCATCACTCCCGTTCGCAGCTTCGGCCTGATGATGGCCGTCGCGACGGGGCTGGCTTTTCTCGTCGTCTGCTTCGTCGCGCCGGCCGGGATGGCAAACCGGGAGCGACCACTCAAGGTCGAGGATCCTGACGAAAGCGTGGCGAAGCGGACGCTTCGTGACCTGCTGTTCGGCGATCCTGTCGCCGCTCCCGCCGAGCACTACCTCGAATCGGGACTGCGGGGTGTCTCACAGGTCGCCACATGGAAGCCCGGCCTGGCATTCATGGGTGCCGTGGGAGCGTTCCTGTTCTGCGCCTTCGGCCTGACCCGTCTCGAAATCGAAACGGACTTCAGTCAGAATTTCCGCGACGAAAGCGAGCTGATCAAGTCGCTCGATTTCGTCGAATCGAAGCTCGGAGGAGCCGGCACGTGGGAACTCAATTTTGCCGCGCCGAAGAACCTCACTGAAGAGTATCTCGCGAAGGTTCGAAAACTGACGAAGCGTCTTCGCGACGAGCTCGTGGTCTCACCAGACGAGATCACGAAGCCGGGGCTCGCCGAGGGAAAGCTGACAAAAATCGTCAGCCTGACCGACGGTCTGGACCTCGTCCCAGACCGTTTGCTCTTCAAAGTGCTGAATCCGGAAGACAAATTTGCGATGTTTGCCAGACTGCAGCCAGATGTCGCCGCCGGACTCTACAACCGTGAATCCGGACGAATGCGGCTTGTCCTGCGGGCATTCGAGCGGCAACGCAGCGAACCGAAACGTGAGT
This sequence comes from Planctomycetota bacterium, assembly GCA_027623235.1. Lineage (GTDB taxonomy): Bacteria > Planctomycetota > Planctomycetia > Planctomycetales > Planctomycetaceae > JAQBVJ01. Next base: position 83,442 of record JAQBVJ010000004.1, on the reverse strand, counting down.
TGATGCAGCGTGTGCTGGACATTGCCCGGGAAGAGTTTGGCGGCCCGGACACGGGTCCCGGTCCCGCGACAACCGGCCTTTTCGTGCTGCTCACATTTCTGATTGAGAGCCTGCTTCAGGATCAGGTTTACAGTTTTATCGTGGCGGGAATCGGCATTGGCCTGATGATGACGATTGCATTTCGAAGCTGGCGGATCGGGCTGATTTCACTCGTGCCGAATCTGTTTCCGATCGTCTGTCTCGTCGGCACGATGGGCTGGATTGGCGTGCCGATCAACATTGCGACGGCGATGATCGCCAGCGTCTCGATGGGGCTCACCGTGGACAACAGCGTGCACTATCTTTCGGCGTATCGTCGGGCCAGGCGACAGGGACTCAGTGTGGCCCGCTCAATCGAACGGACACAGACGCAAGTCGGGCGAGCACTCGTTTTTGCGAATGTCGCTCTTGTGTCGGGATTCAGCGTACTCACTCTGTCGCACTTCATACCTCTCGTCTATTTTGGGATCCTGGTAAGCGTCGCGATGCTTGGCGGTCTGGCGGGAAATCTGTTTCTCCTCCCACTGATGTTGAGCAAGGTCGACCGCGACGACACCCACACCCTCGAATTAGTTTCACCCGACGCCGAGGCAATTCAGCCGGAGGGAACGCCATGACCAAACCGTTCAGCGGGAAGAATTCACGCAGAGACGCAGGGCTCGCAGAGGCGTTCTCACAGAACTCAGCGTCCTCTGCGCCTCTGCGAGAACACTCGACCGCGCACCGGGACGCGACGCGAATCGGTATCTCGCTTTCTGTGTTTCTCCTCGTGGCAGTCATCATGCGTCATCCGGTCGCTGCCGACGACGTCTTTCCAGCGGAACGCCTCGTGTTCTTCGCGGACGGCGGACCCGTCCTGCTGCACATTGATTTGTCGATCGCCGGCAAAAAGCTCGCTGACTACCGTCGCAGTTTTGTCGAGACGAAGTTTGCGCAGCTGGATGTCGACTCCAGCGGCGCCCTCGAAGACGCCGAGGCAGCACTGGTGCCGGCTCTCGGCCAGATCGAGGCGACCTCAACAACGCTTCAGGAAAAATGGAAAGTACTCGACAATTCTCCGAACGATGGCCACCTGTCGCTTGCCGAACTGGCGACGCACTACGAAGCGGCGATGGGGAAACCGTTTTCCTTGACTCGGCGAGTCAAAGAGCAGTTTGAGGAAGTGGACCTGTTTTCGAAGCTCGACACCGACGGCGACGGTGCTGTCTCAACGGCCGAGCTGACAAATGGCCTCGGCGCATTGATCAAGCTCGACCTGGACGATGACGAGACAATCAGCGCCGCGGAACTCGCCCCACTTTTCGATCCGTCCAACCGGCAGATCGCCATTAATACGACTGAGGATTCCCAGGAGGCTTACCCGTTCCTGCTGCTGGCCGGCGGTGCCAGTCTGGACTCCGTGTCAAAGAAACTGATCGAGGAATACGATCGCGAAACCGACGGACAGAAAAGTGGCGGCCTCAGCGAAAGTGAGATTCCCGCAACGTGGGAAACGATCAGCGGCTTCGATGCGGATTCCGACGGCGAACTGTCGCTCGCCGAATTGAAGACAGCTCTTTCAGCCGACGATTATCCGGTCGAGATTTCGATTCGACTGCCGACCTTTGGGCGAGCAAAGGTCACTCAAGCCGGCGTTAAAGTGACCGGTCTTCCGAGCAGTCGGCTGAGCGTGAACCTTGGCCACCAACTGGTCGAGTTTGTCGCAAAGAAATGGAGCTCTGACGTTTCGAATTCGATCTCGTTCTACAAGATCGACTTTCTGCGGAAAGACCGCGACAAGAACTCGTACCTCGACGCGAACGAGTTTGCGTCGATGAACATTCCAGGAGCCACGTTTGGCGCGTGCGACCTCGACAACGACGGCAAGGTTTTCGTGAAGGAAATGGAGTCGTTCCTGGCCGAGAACGTCGCACTCAGCCGATCCCGTCTCGTCATGAAAATTGAAAATGACAGACGCTCGCTCTTTCAGGTTCTGGACCTGAATCTTGACCGGCGATTGTCTCAACGTGAGTTCATCGACGGCTATCGCGAGATGCTTAAACATGACGGTAACGGTGACGGCCGGCTCTCGCCGAAGGAAATGGAGTCTCGCTACAAAGTCACCATCGAGCTGGCTCGAACGTCGCTTTTTGAAATGGCTGCCAACCAGATGGCCTCGGCCAATGCCACGTCACCGCGGCTTGAGCAGTCGACTGAGGGACCCGAGTGGTTCCGTCGAATGGACGTCAACCGGGACGGCGACGTCTCGCGGCGAGAATTTCTCGGCCCGGCTTCGCAGTTTGACGAACTTGATGAGAACGGCGACGGGTTTCTTGCCTCCGCAGAAGCTGACGCCGCTACCGCAAGGACTGAAAAGAAGGTCAGCCGCGAATGAACGACCCAAACGATAATTTCGAATTCCGCGCCGACTCCTCAGACGGTCTCCAGGATTCTGACGGTGCCAACACATTCGATTTTCTTCCGCCAGCCGACTCATCGGAGGGGTCTGTGTCCAAAACAGCAGACATGCGGCGTACCAGACAGACCAAAGAGTTAAAACTCATTTCCGCCGTACTGACTGTTTTGGCGGTCAATTACCTGATGAAGGACATTGTGCCGCCACTGAATTCTGATCCGGTTCGCTCGGCACCGTCACTTGATTGGGAATCAATCATGCAGGAACTAAGAAACAACAATGAATCGACCCCGGAATCTTGCTGAACTCCGCGAAAGCGGATACCAGCCCTGCAGCGTCAAACAGGAAATGCGGCGAAACCTGATTCGTCGCCTGAAATCCGGTGAGGAGCTCTTCCCCGGCATCGTCGGTTACGACGAGACCGTCTTCCCGCAGGTTCAAAACGCCATTCTGTCGAAGCACGACATGCTGTTTCTCGGCTTGCGTGGTCAGGGCAAGACACGAATGTTGAGGTTGCTTGTCGAGTTGCTCGACGATGCGTTGCCGATCGTCGAGGGCTCGGAAATCAACGACGACCCGCTCGCCCCGATTTCCCGTTACGCCAGAGACCGCGTTCTGGCCGAAGGGGATGCGTGTCCGGTGGAATGGGTGGGCCGCGACCGCCGATACCATGAAAAGCTCGCGACGCCGGACGTGACGATTGCTGACCTGATCGGCGAAGTCGACCTCATTAAACATGCCGAGGGGCGTCATCTGGCCAGCGAAGATGTCATGCACTTCGGCCTGATCCCGCGTAGTCATCGTGGCATTTTCTGCATGAACGAATTGCCGGACCTCAGCCCGAAGATTCAGGTCGGTCTGTTCAACGTGCTCGAAGAACGCGACGTTCAGATTCGTGGATTCACCGTGAGACTGCCGCTCGACCTGTGCCTGGTTTTCAGTGCCAACCCCGAGGACTACACAAACCGCGGCCGCATTGTCACTCCCTTGAAAGACCGGATCGGGTCGGTCGTGCAGACTCACTATCCGCTGACCCGGGACCTCGGTGTCGAGATCACCGCAGACAACGCCTGGAGTGACCGGGACGGCGACGTCGAAGTCCATGTACCGGGATTCATCCGCGACGTCCTCGAAGAAACCTCGCGACTCGCCCGCACGAGCCCTCACGTCAACCAGGCTTCGGGCGTCAGCGTGCGCATGTCGATCGCGAATCTGGAGAACGCGATTTCCAACGCCGAACGGCGCGGCATCCTGCTCGGCGAATCACCCGTGGTGGTTCGAATCAGCGACCTGGCACACATCGCGTCCAGCTCGCGAGGGAAAATGGAACTGGCGATGAGCGAAGAGCCTGGCGACGAAGATCGCCTTATCTGGCGACTTCTGGGCGAAGCCGTGCGAACGGTCTTTGACGAATGGTTCAAGCCGAAACAGTTCCGCTGTCTGGTCGAGTACGCCGAGTCCGGAAAGCCACTGGCCAGCGGAGACACTCTCACTTCGGCAGACTTGATGAGTCAGTTTCAGGCGGTCCCGGAGTTCCCGGAACTCGTTGCGACGATCTCGCGAGACCTTGAGCCAGAACTGACTTCCGACGAAGTGCGGATTCCACTTCAGGCATCGGTCGCCGAGTTCATCCTCGAAGCCCTGCACTGCCACAACCGGCTCAACAAAGCCAGGAAAGACGGCGGAACCAGCTACGGAATGTAGCCGTTGCTGGCTGACACGACTGACACATACCGCTCGACAGCTTCAGGAGCACTCATGACAAACTCACTGGAAAATCAGGTCGTCTGGATCACCGGTTCGTCACGCGGCCTGGGTCGCGAAATGGCGGTCGAACTGTCGCGGCAGGGAGCACTCGTCGCCGTTCACGGAACGCGGGAGAACAGCCCGTCGACTTTCGACGAGGGCACGACGATGCAGGATCTTGCCACGTCGATTTCGAGTGAGACCGGCAATGAAGTCTTCCCTGTCTGGTGTGACGCGACTGACGAAACCGAAGTCGAGCGGGTTGTGGGAGAGATCCGGGCAAAATGGGGACGCATCGACACGCTGGTCTGCTGCGCCGGAGGCGACATCGGCGCGGCGGGCACCGGAGTCGGCAAAGGCGGCCGTCCCGAGAACGACGACTGCCTCAACATTCGGCTCGACGACCTGCAGAGCGTGATGGACCGCAACCTGCTCACGACGATCCTTGCGTGTCGCGCGGTGGCTCCGAAGATGATCGAGCGAAAGTCCGGCCGCATCGTCACGATCGGCAGCATCGCCGGCTGCTCGGGGCGGACGTACGGAGCGATTTACAGCCTCGCCAAAGCCGCCGTGCACGAATACACACGCTGCCTGGCCGACCAGCTTCGGCCTCACAACATTCCGGTCAACTGCGTCGCGCCGGGAGGAACCGTGACCGAGCGGTTCCTGCGAATTAACCCGGTCGACGACGAAATGCTGGTCCAGGAAGGCACGCTCAAGCGTTACGGCCGTCCGCACGAAGTCGCCAGCGTCGTGGCGTTTCTGTGCTCGCCGGCCGCTGGATTCATCAGCGGACAGGTCCTCCGAGTCGACGGCGGCGGCCAGCTCTTTCCGTGTTGAACATAAATTGTGCGACTTCTTTTTCTCGAAACTCAATTCGGCTTCTGCCACGGAACGGCTCCGTAGCGCTGCAGCTGTTTTCTCAGAGCGACCGAGAGCTCGTTAAACATTTTCTGGTTTTTCTTTGACAGATCGTTCTCTTCAAGCGGATCCTCAGCCAGGTTGTACAGCTCAAGCGGTTCGAACGGGCTGTTCTGCAGCAGCTTCCACTGGTCGCGGCGGACGGCTTCGATGGTTTTACCCTGGTAACGGTTGCCGCCCTCACGCCGGCTGAAGAACATCAGCTTGCGGAGCTCCTCCTGCTTGTATCCGAGCAGCAGAGGGCGAATGCTCTTTCCGTCGATCTCGTGAGGAATCTTCGCGCCGGCGAAATCGCAGATTGTCGGAAAGAGGTCCATCGACATGGCCTGAAAGTGGCTCACCGAGTCAGCACGAATCCTGTCGGAGCCCAGCCAGGCGACACACGCCGGTACTTTCAGCCCGCCCTCGTAGACGCTCTGTTTACCGTCACGCAGCGGACCGTTGCTGGCTCCGACATCGAGCTGTCCGCCGTTGTCGGACGAAAACAGCACGAGCGTCGAGCGGCCGCCGTGTTCGATCTCTCCCTCGATCGTCTTCAGGACCTGACCGATGCCATCGTCCATGTGCTCGATGAGGGCCACGAGTTTCGCGCGTTTGTCGCTGATGCCAGGCTCGCGGGCTTTGACTTTCTCAACCCACTCAGCAGGCGGCTGGATCGGCGTGTGCGGTGCGTTGTAGGCCAGGTACAGAAAGTACGGCTGCTTTGCCGAGCGGCCTTTGATGTAGTCGATGGCCCACTTCGTGAAGAGGTCCGTCGCGTGGCCAGGCGGATCGATCTCCTCGGCCTGAAGCCGCATGTAGTTGATGCCGTGTCGGCGGTGCTTGAAGTAGTCGTCCATCATGTCGCCGAGCCATCCGTGAAAGTGGTCGAAGCCGCGATCGTTCGGGCGGTTCGGTGCCTCAAGACCAAGGTGCCACTTGCCGACAATCGCCGTGTGATATCCGGCCGGCTTGAGCACTTTCGGGATCAGCACCGCATCTTCCGTGAGGTGTCCCCAGTTGTTTTCCGGGTGAGTTCGAATGACGCCCGGCACGCCGACGAGGTCCTGGTACCGCCCTGTCAGGAGAGCAGCCCGCGTCGGAGAACACACGGGGCAGTTGGCGTAGAACTCGGTGAATCGAACGCCCATCGAAGCCAGTCGGTCGACATGAGGCGACTTCAGATCCTTCGCTCCCATGTAGCTCAGATCGCCATATCCCAGATCGTCAACAAGGATCATGACAATGTTTGGCTTCGCGTCGGCGGTGACTTCGGCAACCGCCGAACGCACCGCAACCAGCGCGAGACATACGGAAACAAAGATTCTCAGCACAGTCGTTTTCATCGAGGAACTCCGTCAGACGCAAAATGGGCTCACGCCGGTAATCTTGCAGGTTGGCTCGACACTGGCAAATGTTGCGAGACTCGGGAACGATCCGCGTTGAGACTCAACGTCCTCACGGACTCGCAGAACAATACTTCTGGCGTCAGGCGGCCGGGCTCACACAAAGACACAACGGAAACCCTGAAGTCCGCGCTGCTTTGTGTCTTCGTGACTTTGTGTGAGAAACTCCAAACCACTGCCTGGAACGTTTCAGACTCGAGAGCCGCTGAATCAGGAAACAAAAATGAAGACCACTTCGAAACTCATTTTTCTGATCGCCGTTTCCTTAACACTGACAGTGGCTGCCGAAGCTGCCGATCCGTGGAAGAAGATTGAGCCGTACTTCACACCGCCCAAAGTCTGGCAGGGAAAAACGGGAGACTACCGCTCTCCCCTGCTCTTTGCGGATGGTTCGAAAGTCAAAACGCCCGCCGACTGGAAACGCCGACGCGCGGAAATTCTCTCCGAGTGGGAAGGTCTGCTCGGCAAGTGGCCGCCGCTGATCACGAAGCCCGAAGTCGAAATTCTCGAATCCACACGGCGGGAGAATTTCATGCAGCATCGCGTGCGGTTCCTGTGGACGCCCAACGAAAAGACGACCGGCTACCTGCTCATTCCGGATGGAGACAAACCCCGGCCAGGAGTCGTCACGGTTTTCTACGAACCGGAAACAGCGATCGGCCTCGGCACGCCGAACCGGGATTTTGCATTCCAGCTGGCTCGGCGAGGATTCGTCGCTCTTTCCATCGGCACGACCGAAGCCAGCAATGCCAGCACCTACGCGCTTTATTACCCCGGCATTGAGGACGCCAAAGTTGAGCCGCTGTCGATGCTCGGCTGCGCCGCCGCGAACGCATGGCACGTGCTCGCCAGCCGACCCGAGGTGGACTCAGAACGGATCGGCATCGTCGGCCACTCGTTCGGCGGCAAGTGGAGCATGTTCGCCTCGTGCCTGTTCGACAAATTCGCGTGTGCCGCGTGGTCTGATCCGGGGATCGTGTTCGACATCCGCCCCAGCGTGAACTACTGGGAACCGTGGTACCTGGGCTACCACCCGAAGCCGTGGCGGCCACGGGGCGTGCCGACGGACGAGAACCCGGCGCGAGGACTCTACCCGAGGCTGCAATCGGCCGGGCGCGACCTGCACGAACTGCACGCGCTGATGGCACCTCGACCGTTTCTGGTGTCCGGCGGGTCTGAGGACTCGGCGAGGCGCTGGGAGCCGCTCAACCACTCGATCGAGGTGAACCGAATCCTCGGGTACACGAACCGCGTCGCAATGACGAACCGCCCGGACCACTCGCCCAACGATGAGTCGAACGAAGTGATTTACTCGTCCTTCGAACACTTCCTGAAGCCGTAACTACTCGTTGAAAAATCGACCGCAGGTAACGGAGCGGAGCAAGCCGCCCGGTATTGCATGGGAAATCATGCACAGACCGGACGGCTTGCGCCGTGCCGCTACATTTTCCAACTGACCGTCAGCGATTGGCGGGCGACGGCTTTGGGGACCGAACGACGCGACTTGACGCGATTGGGTAGCTCTCGGGCATCGTGCCGCAACTGATTTCAACCCGTCTTGAGCCATTCTGGCGACTTGCCCTACTATTCGCGCGTCCGCAATCGCTTTGCTGGCTTCACGTTAGTGCTTCTTATTCTTCCTCAGCCCGAGACGGATCGACGGCGTCGTGGATTATCACCTCAAACCTGTCAGCCGAACCTGCGCCGCGACTGATCGCGAGTTTGTCGCCGGGGAAACGTGCCACAGCGTCCTCATCGAGCGGGACGGCGAGATCATTCGCGAGGACTTCTGTGAGGAAGGCTGGAATGGTCCGCCTGAAGATTCCATCGCCGAGTGGACAACGATCGTTCCGGACCTCGCCGCGAAACCTAAAACCATCGACACCAAAAGTCTGATGACGTACTTCGAGCAACTTTGCGAAGACGCCAACCCGGCTCACGGGCAGTTGCGATACGTGCTGGCGTTGCTGCTGCTGCAGAAGCGGCGGCTGCGGCTGGAAGGCTCGCGAACGGACGAGGACGGCAATGAGTTTCTTGAGTTCATCGGCAGCAAGAGTGAAGGGCCGTTTGAGGTCCAGGATTCCGATCTGACTGAGAAAGAGATTGCGGGGCTGCAGGCAACTCTGAATGCTCAACTTCAGCAGGAGCTGGATCCGGCTGCGTGACGAGGCCGGACTGTCGATAACAGAGAACCAGGGTCAAGGACGACCATGTCGAATCGAATTCGAAATCAACCGGTGATCGCGTTCCTGCTTGTGGCAACTCTGCTGGCGACGACCGGCTGCAGCTGGACGAACTGGATGAAACGGCCTCTGGACGATCCGATCGCCAGAGTCCTGCCACCGGATGCGACGCTCGACGAGATCACGCATCACCTCAATACAGAACGCGGCCGACTGATGGGGTGGCGGTCCAACGACGTTCGTATTTCAGCGTCTGGCAAGGGCATCCTCGTGCCAAAGCTGGATGCCAATCTCAGTGTGGAGAGCCCGCGAAATCTGAGGCTCGTGGCGACGTCGATCCGCGGCAAGGAAGTCGACTTCGGTTCGAACTCCGAGCGTTTCTGGTTCTGGACGAAGGCCGAGCGGCCGGACATTATCCTGACGGCAACGCACGAAGGTCAGCAGGACCTGATCGAGCTGCCATTTCCACCGTCGTGGCTGATGGAAGCACTGGGAGTCGTGCCGCTCGACACGAGCCGTTCGCAGCTGCTGCGTGAGGCGGCCGACCTGGACGAGGTGCAGTTGGTCTCGAATCAGCTGCTGGATGGGCGGCCGGTCCAGCGAGTGATGACAGTCAACCTCGCCTCGGGCCAGATCGTGCAGCATTCGTTATTCGACCAGCAAAGTCAGCTCATCGCGAGTGCGCGAATGAGCGACTTCCGCAGACCGAATGGAGAGGACGCGAATGCTCGCCTGCCGCACCGCGTTGAGCTCAACTGGGTTCAGGCAAAAATGAAGCTGACATTGACGATGCAGGAAATCGACGCGAACCCTCAATTTTCGTCGCACACCTGGGAATTGCTCCAGGATCCGAATTGCCGCATCGTCGACCTTGACCGCGGCTCACCAAAGCGGTGAGGGATTGCGAACGAACGAAAAAGGCCGGCTCATCGAGCCGGCCTTTTGAATTCCATCCGCAACCGTCGGTCAGCAGTCCGTTGAAAAAGTCCGAAACATGTAGCGGAGCGGAGTAAGCCGCCCGGTTCTGCATGGGGAAACGCGCTCTGACGGGACGGCTTGCGCTGGACTGTTAAGAATTCGGGGTTGACGGTGGAGGCAGCGTGATCCGTTTTTGTTCCGCGTGATGTTTGGCCATCTCGGCGTGTGCCTTGATTGCGTTGGACCAGCTTTCGTTTCTCCGCGCTCTCCAGTTCTCTGTGTTGCAACTCGCAAAGACGACAACGCAGAGAACTGGAGAGCGCCGAGAAGCACAACTTCGGAAATCAATCTCTGAACCCCGGCAAGCGGAACAGAAACAGTCCCGGCAAAAACGGTCAGATCGCCACTGCAAATCCAGACTCTTAACAGCCCACAACTTTTAACAGTCCAGGCTTGCGCCCTTCCGCTAACTTTATTCAACCGCCGTTTAATACCGAGCCAGATCTGCGGTCTCGGTCGACGGGTTAAGCTCAGCCACGAATTTCTGAGCCTGCGTGACCATCATTTTGAGCTCGCTTCCCAGGGCGATGAACTGCCAGCCTTCTTCAATTCGCTGGTGAACCTGCTGCGGAGTCTGAACGTGCAGTCCGACCGGGCAGCCCACTTTCTTGCCGGCTGCGAGCACCCGCTGCATCATCGCCTCGTGCGCTTCTGGAGTCGGGTCGGTTCCGTCCGGGGTACGCATCTGAGCTCGAAGATCGACCGGGCCAACAAAAATCGCGTCGACGCCTGGCAGGCTGTAAATCGCCTCGGCATTCTCAACACCTTCGGGAGATTCCGTCTGCAGCACGACAAGAATCTCATCGTTGGCGTGTTTGTAATAGTCGCCCGCCTCGGCATCGAAGTTGAGGGCGTGCAGCGTGCCGCCGAGGGAACGGTTGCCGACCGGAGGATACTTCGCGGCATTGATCGCCAGTTCCGCCTGTTCGACGGTGTTGACCATCGGCACGACGATTCCGTGAGCTCCCGCGTCGAGCACTCTCTTGATGAGCTCGTAACTTCCGACGGGAACCCTCGCGAGCGGAACGCAGCCGGCGTCAGCGATCGCTCCAAACAGAAGCGCCGCCTGATCCCAGGCGATCGGCGAGTGCTCCATGTCGACCGTCAGCCAGGGGAACCCGACACGTGCCATCAGCCGCGTAGCAAGGACGTCGCCGAAGGACAGCCAGGTGCCGACTGACGGCTTGCCTGCTCGAAGTGCTGCTTTGACCGGATTCTTTTTCATGAGGAATTTCCTGGTTCAGGTGAGTATTCAGTGAGGCGCACCCGGCAGGAACCTGCGTTCCCGGCGTGGAGACTGCGATCAAGGGCGCGGGCCTGAGTTCGCTTCGTAAGCGGGTCCCGCAGGCCACACGGAGTTTTCTCTGCAGGACCGTTCGCCGTCAACCAAGGCGAACGCCCTGGTGATTCCGCATCGAGCACCTCATACTGCCCGTCCCTCTGTGCATCCCGCCTGAATCGAGGAAATCTGCAATGCGTTCTTCCGTGGTCCTCGCAGCAATCATCGCTCTCCTGGCCTCGTGCGTCCCACAACTTGTCGCCAATGACAAAGCGAAGACTGTTGAAACCGAAGCGAAACCAGCCGATCCCGGACCGGGCTGGGGATCTCTTCCGTTTCAGTTTATCTACGACGGAGAAGCTCCCGAGCCGGAAGTCATCACGCCCGTCCGCGGTGCCGAGCTGTGTGGCAAGTTCAAGATCATCGACGAGGGGCTGCTTGTCGACAAAAAAACAAGAGGACTCGCCAACGTCGTCGTGACGCTCAACCACAAGCGTAAGGAACTGCCGGAAGCCCTGCCTGAGATTGTCCAGAACCTCGCGAAAATCAAAGTGCAGATGACCAACAAGGCCTGCCGCTTTGAACCTCACGTCGGCACCGTGTGGACTGAGCAGACCCTGGAGCTCGGCAACAAGGACCCCGACGTCCACAACATGCTCTTCAACCTGCTGTACAACATACCGTTCAACGAAGTGATCCCGCCAAACAGCACGGCGACGAAGACACTCAAGCTTGCAGAAAAGCTGCCGCGCCCCGTGTCGTGTTCAATCCACCCGTTCATGCAGGGCTGGATCGTCGTGAAAGATCACCCTTATGCCGCAGTGAGCGGCAACACCGGTGAGGCCACGATCGCTCACCTTCCCGTTGGAGAATGGGAATTCCAGCTCTGGCACGAGAAGGTCGGCTACCTGAGCGACATCACACTCAACGGCAAGCCGGCCACCGGCACAAAGGGCGTCTACACCTGGAAGATCGGTTCCGGAACAAACGAGCGACTCAAGATTGAGCTCAACCCGAAGCTGTTTCAGCCGGAGAAGTAAGACCTGCGAGACGAGTCCGAACAGCTCGATCAAAAGTTGCGGTACGGATTCTTTTCGTCGTCCTCGTCCTGAGCTACTTCGCAGGCCTGATGGTCACCGTACCTTTCGTCTGCACTGGCATCGTCAGCCCCACCGGCATCCGCCTCAAGCCTGTCGGCAGACTCCCGTCCGTAAGCGACTTCGATGAGCATCATCCCGGTCTTGTTCAACCCAAGATGCTCGCCGACAACCTTTGCCCGTTCGTAGCTCGCCGTCCCGAACAGTTTGTAGCTGCCGATGAGGGCGCCCAGAATTGAGAGCGTAATCCCCAGCGGGATCCACCCATCGTTGACGTCAAACCCGACATAGGTGATGCAGACACCGGAGATCAATCCAAGAATCGCCGCGACACGGAACCAGGCGAGCAGTAACGACTTGAAACTGAACGGAATTTTCGCCCCGTTAAAACTGCCGTCATCGTGCTTTTCGATGATCGCGTACGTCCCGGTCGGGATCAGCGGGATGTACCACAAGTGGCCAAACTGAGTCGCGACGTGGCAGACCCCCGGCACCTCGTCACACTTTCCGTACATGCCGCTTCCCCAGATCCAAATCATCTGAATGCTCCGGAATCAAATTTGAATGAGGCTGTCGCAGGCGGGAATTCTGTCAGAAACCTGTGCGGATTGGTACAACCACATCCGACCTCGCCGGGCCTGTATGAATAATTTCCAGGTCACGTTTCTTGAAGGCCATTCGACGTGGTAATCTGCTTCCAATGGGCCGCTTCCTCATCGATATGCGGTATACAGTTACCTGAGACATCTCACCCGCCATGCTCAAAACCCCTCACATCAACCGCCGCGTCATGCTGCAGTCTGCCGGAGCCGGATTCGGCTGGCTTGCCGCGAACGGGATGGCCGCAGAAGCCACCGCCAGCCAGAACCCGCTGCAGGCTCTGCAGCCTCATCACGAGGCCGCGGCGAAGCGGGTTATCTTCCTGTTCATGCACGGAGGCCCCAGCCAGGTTGACACGTTCGATTATAAACCTCGGCTGGAAAAAGAAGACGGACAGAAGCTCCCGTTCGAGGCGGCACCGAACATCGAAGACACGACGTCACAGCTGAAGATCATGAAGTCGCCGTGGAAGTTTGATAGACACGGCGAGTCCGGTCTCTGGGTGTCGGAACTCTTTCCGAACGTCGCCCGCCACGTCGACGATCTGTGCATCGTCAAGTCAATGCACAGCCGGGGTCAGTCGCACGGACAGGCCGTCTGCATGCTGCACACGGGAACCGACAGCTTTGTCCGGCCGTCGGTCGGAGCCTGGGTGTCGTACGGGCTCGGGACCGAGAACCGCGATCTGCCGAGCTTTGTGTCCATCACGCCGCCGAAAGGTCATGGCGGACCGAGAAATTATGGACCCGCCTTTCTACCGGCGATCCACCAGGCCACGACGATCGGCGCTTCCACTCAACCCGTGAAGGGAGCCGGGATCCAGTATCTCGACCGCGGTGGAATGTCTCTCGAGGATCAACGGCGACAGCTGGATCTGCTGCAGGCAATGAATCGGGATCACCTTAAACGAGTTCAGCAGGACGAGCAGATCCAGGGGATGATTCAGTCGTACGAACTCGCCTTCCGCATGCAGAGCGCCGTGCCAGGCGTCATGGAGATTTCCTCTGAATCAGACTCGACTCAGAAGCTGTACGGCATCGGCACCGAGCCGACCGACAACTTCGGCCGGTGCTGCCTGATGGCCCGTCGCTTTGCCGAAGCCGGCGTGCGTTACATTCAGGTCTCGGCAAGACAGAACGCCTGGGACCAGCACAGCAATCTGAAGAGCGGACACGAACGCAACTGCGGTCAGGTCGACAAACCAATCGCCGGCCTGCTGCAGGATCTCAAGCAGCGAGGACTTCTTGACGACACGCTGGTCGTCTGGACCGGCGAGTTTGGTCGGACTCCCATCGCCCAGGGCCGCGACGGACGGGACCACAACCCGCAGGGGTTTTCCATGTGGATGGCCGGTGGCGGAGTCAAACGCGGGCATGCTCATGGAGAGACCGACGAGTACGGCTACTTCGCCGTCCAGGACAAAGTGCATATGCACGATCTGCACGCGACGATTCTGCATCAGCTCGGTTTGAACCACGAAAAGCTGACACATCGCTACGCCGGCCGCGACTTTCGCCTGACCGACGTTTATGGTCGCGTCGTTAACGAAATCCTCGTCTGACAATCAGCCGCGAAGCCCGGCAGACCTGAACCAAATCGCGTTTCACTTACGACAGCTTCTCAATGATTGTCCATCCTCGAGTCAGCTGGCTTCGGCTGTTGTTCACGTTTCGCGGCAGCAGCCTTCGGCGCGACTGGTATCGGATCGCGGCCGCGACACTTCTCTCTGTCGTCGTTTCGTGGGTCGGGATGCGGTACGACCTGAAAAGCTGGTCGCTCACGGTGACCCCTTTCACGGTGATCGGGCTCGCCCTGTCGATCTTTCTCGGCTTCCGCAACAACGCGTGCTATGACCGGTTCTGGGAAGGCCGCAAACTCTGGGGCCAGCTCGTCAATGTGTCGCGCAGCCTGACACGACAACTCTTAACGCTGACGGTTTCGGGTTCGGCCGAGTCCACTCAAGAGGAGTATCAGAAGCAGACAGTTCTCCGGCTGGCCGGTTATGTGTACTCGCTCAAGCATCACCTGAGGACGACGGATCCGACTGGCGACTTACAGAACCGATTCTCCGAGGCCGAGCTTCAGACTGTGCACGACCAGCACAACATTCCGCTGGCCTTGCTGCAGATCATCGCCCGACGGATCGAGCGGACATGGAAAGACGGCGGCCTGAACGACTGGAATATGCAGTCAGTTGAGGGCAGCCTGACCGAGATCACCGCGATTCAGGGCGGTTGCGAGCGAATCCTCAACACGCCCGTCCCGTTTACATACACAGTGCTCATTCACCGGGTCGTTGCGTTTTACTGTTTTGCCCTGCCATTCGGCATCTGGGACACAGTCGGCGCGCTCAGCCCGCTCGTTGTCTTCCTGATCAGCCACGCCTTCTTCGGGCTGGACGTGATTGGCGACGAGATTGAGGACCCGTTCGGCACGGACATTAACGACCTGCCTCTGGACACGATTACGAGGACGATTGAGATCAACCTGCTCGATCTACTTGATGAACCCAACGTGCCGGACCTGCCCGAGCCAGTCGATGGCGTGCTCTACTGATTTCTCCGACAGCCTCGCCCTCACCGCTGTCAACGGTCATGTTTACAGCGGTGGCCTCGCACTTCTCGAACAGTGCCTCGTCGATTTCTGGCACAGAGCTGAAACTCGCAGTCTTTGAGGATAATTCCGGTCTGCTGGAAAAATGAGGGCATAATAAATTGCCTTTCACGTTCCGGCCTATTTTCAGTCAGGTAACACGCAATGCCGATCTCAGTGGGAATTCTTACTTCCGGTGGCGACTGCCCTGGGCTCAATGCGGCAATTCGGGCCGTCGGCAAAGCGGGACTTGAATCGATGGACATGCGGCTGGTGGGATTTCGAGACGGATTCCGCGGTCTCATGCAGGACCGCACGCTGCACCTGGACCGGGAGCGTCTGTCGAACATCCTCACTCTGGGAGGCACAATTCTCGGCACCAGTCGCGACAAGCCGCACCGAATGCCCGTCGGCAATCAGGTGCTCGACATGACCGACGCCATGCGCGAGGTCTACGAAAAGCACCAGCTGGAATGCCTCGTCTGTCTGGGAGGCGGAGGCACTCAGAAAAACGCGCTCCGATTGATGGAAGCCGGGATGAACATCATCACGCTGCCCAAAACGATCGACAACGACGTGGCGCTGACGGACGTCACGTTTGGTTATGACACGGCTCTGTCTATTGCGACCGAGGCGATCGATCGACTCCACTCAACCGCCACAAGTCACAATCGTGTCATCGTGGTCGAAATTATGGGACACAGCGCCGGATGGCTGGCCCTGGGCGCCGGTGTCGCGGGGGGAGCCGATGCCATCCTCATCCCGGAGATCCCCTACGACATCGAATCCGTCGCAGAAGCCATCCGCAAACGCACCCAGCATGGCAAGCATTTCTCGATTGTGGCGGTGGCGGAGGGAGCCATGTCAGTTGAAGAGTCTGCAAAACTTGAAGCCGCACACGAAGCGAAGCGAAAGGCTGACGGCAAAAAGGAAAAGGAACAGGCCCGCGAACGCCTGACGGAACTCGAAGCACTGCATCGAGGCAACACGCTGCGTGTGACAGAGCAGCTTGAGCAACTGACCGGAATGGAATCCCGCCTGACGATTCTCGGACACCTGCAGCGAGGCGGCACGCCTTCAGCAGCGGATCGCCTGCTGGCCACGACACTTGGAGTCCGCTGTGCCGAACTGATCGGCGAGAAGCGGTTCGGAGTCATGGTGGCAGCCAGGAATGGCAGCACGGCAGCGGTACCACTCGAAGACGTCGCTGGAAACCGCAAATCCGTACCGCTCGACCACCCCTGGCTCATGACTGCCCGCCGCCTCGGGGTATGCCTGGGTGACTGATTGACAGGCACAAGAGGCAACCGCCGCCACCCGGCGGCGTAACGCCCGGAAATCTTTACGCCAGGAAATTGCGGGGTTACTCAACGGCGGGAACGGTGACCGCGCGGGTTTCGCCGATGAGTGCTCCTTCGGCCTTCGCGAATTTTTCATACGCGATTGCACGGACGACGCAGCGGAAGCCGCAGTGCCACGAGCCGGACATCATGTCGCCCTTCATCCGCGCGGCGTTGCGGTAGCCAGTGCAGTAGTTGGCGTTGCACATGAACGAGCCGCCTCGCTGAATGCGTTTTGGAATCCGGGGCTCGTTCGGGTCAAGGCTGTCTTCCGGGCCAGGCGGATTCCGCGGCGGGCTCTTTGTGTAGTAGTCGGCCCGGTAATAATCCTGGCACCACTCCCAGACGTTGCCGGACATCTCGTAGAGCCCATACCCGTTCGGCTCAAAGCTTCGCACAGGCGACGTGGACTCGAAACCGTCCTGATTGAGGTTCTCGTAGGGCCACTTGCCCTGCCAGATGTTTGTCATCCAGCGGCCGCTGACCTCTCGCTGATCTCCCCACGGGTAGGATTTCTGATCGAGGCCGCCTCGCGACGCGTACTCCCACTCGGCTTCCGACGGCAATTCCTTGCCCGCCCATTTGCAGTACTCAACCGCGTCGTCCCAGGCGACGTGAGTCACCGGGTGATCCATGCGGTCTTTGATGTCCGACCCCGGACCGTCAGGCTGTCGCCAGTTGGCTCCCTTTTCGTATTTCCAGACGAGGTAAATCTCGTGCGGCTGAGGTCGGCGGTCTTCCGGAAACTGGCTGCGGTCAAACTTCGGGTTGAAGCAGATTGAGCCCGCGACAAGGTTCTCCTCCGGAATTCCTGCGATCTCGGCCGGCGTAAGCTGCCCGGCAAAGTCCTCGCGCTTAGGCGTTCGCTCAGCGATCGTCACATAGCCGGTTGCATCGGCAAACCGTTTAAACTCGGCGACGGTCACCTCGGTCGTGTCCATCCAGAAACCGTCCAGTTCGACTTCGTGAATTGGCAGCTCATCGGGAAAACCGTCGCCGCTTCCCATTTTGAATGAACCACCGGGAATCCATGACATCCCTCGCGGTCGGGTGGCATCCGGTTCATCGACGATCAGCGGCTGATCACTTCCTCCATGAGTGGCCTCGGAAGGTTTCTGTCCAGGCGGAGTGATCGTCTCACCGGTTCTGGGACTCGCCTCATCGGAAGAAACCGTCTCGGCGGTTTCGACCGCCTCACCGCCACTTTGAACTTCCGGAACGGGGTCAGTCGTGTCGCCTCCACAACCGATCAAGAGACTGCTGATCAAGAGGCAGGCGGCAAACAGACAGATCATCAGACGCAGTGTCATCTCAGATTCCTCAGCGGAGCCATCGGGACTCGGTGGCGAAGCCGGCAATTCTAACCGCTGCCGAGAGGGCACGGCAAAGGTCCTCGGGCCATCGAACTGCCACAACACAGGTCCAGTGTCGGCAGAATTCTCGATCCGGGGATGCGTCGGCTTTCTGGCCGCGCTATAATGGTGCGAATCGATTTCGGTCTTTTGTGAGGAAAACTCTCATGCGAAAGCTACTGCTGATCGTGTGGTTGCTGATCCCGGTTGTCGCCGGGGCGTACCACTACGGGCCCGGCCAGGAACGGCTCGAACTCGATGAGGCAGCCGCCTTGATCGACAAAGCCGAGACGCACGCGAAAGCTGGCGAGCACGCCAAGGCTGCTGAAGTCTACGGCGAAGCTCTCGATCTACTTCCGACGAGGATGGTCGATAAAGCTCAGCGACTTCGACTGGAGCGGGCGAAAGCTCAAATGCTTTCGAAGCAGCTTCCGGAAGCCCGAGGCGACCTGCAGACGCTGCTCGCCGATTTGGCAGCCGACGAAAAGACGGACCCGAAACTCACCGACGAAGTGCGATCGACGCTCGCGAACTCGCAGTACTACATGACCTGGCTGATGCGGCTTGAAGGCCGAGGCCGTGATGAGTGGGAGCCGGAGATCGAGGCGTCCCGCCAGAACTACCGCCTGCTGGCAGAAAAATCCAATGAGTCCGGCGACGAAAAGTCTGTCGAACGACACCAGAAAGATCTGGAGTCGGCGATCCGCCTGGCTCGGCTTGACCTGAAAGACCTGCAGGGCCTTCCCCTGCCCAGCCAGTGACAAGGCTGTGGAAGCGGTCGCGGTCGCGGCCAACAAGGTAAGAAGCCAGGTCAAAAAGGTCAGAAGGCAAAAGACAATCGCGGAGCCAGCTCTGGCCCGCCGCCGGATGGTTCCGGCCACTAGGACTGGACCGCGTCTTGATCATCGAATCGAGACGCGGTCTTTTTGCACCGTTTACACCGTTTAACCCGTTGCCGAAGGCGAGGCTTCAGTCGCTGGTGCAGCAGCAGCTTTCCTGGCCTCGGCCTTGCCTGCGGCTACGGGTTAAACAACGAACCCGTCGTTAAACAGCGAACCAGTCGAATTCAGATCAATTATTCAGTTATCTCAAATCGCGGGTCAGCCATGCGTTTTCCTTGCCCGAATTTCGTTTTCCCATGTGTCTTCCTGCTTGCTCCTTTCTTGATCGGGCTTGCCGAGTGCGCTGCTCAACAAGCGGCAACGCCTGCCACAGCCGCCGCCCGACTGATCAAGCCAGCCAGGACGGCTTCCCAGCCACCAGTCGCTGGCACTGCTCCAAAATCCGAGGCCGACGCAGAGGCAGCCGTTGTTGTGCCGGAAAATGGAGAGGCCGTTCCTGACGCCGCGACACCGGTCGATCCAGAAACAGCCGCCAAAGCTGCAGAGTCCGCACTCAAGGCGCAACGGATGGCGAGGATTCAGAAGCTGACGTTCGATCGCCGACCGTCCACCATCCTCAAAGCCTGGTCGACCCCGTTGAAGTCGCCCGAGCAACTGAAGAAGGAAGAAGAAGCGAAAGCGAAGTCAGGCGAAGCGGAATCCGCTGAAACACAGCCGGCTGAGGCAACTCCGGAAACACCAGCCACGCCGCCAGACCCGAACGCTGAGAAACTGAAAGAGTTCGACCTTCAGCTGGCAGCGTTTCAACGAGACGTCACTCTGAGCAACTGGGACGCCGCATCAAGCTTCCTGAAGGAGCTGGCCGAGGATGAAGGCAAGGCCGCTTACCTGAAAATGCTCATCGGACTTCAGGCTCCACCGCAGGGGGTTCCCCCACAGATGGTGCAGTTTGCCGAGAAGCCGGTCTTCTCTGTCGACGATGTCTTCGCAGTGGTCGATGCCTGCCCGCACGAGCTCGACAAGACGGTGCTCCCTGGAATCGGCGCGACACTGCGAATTTCGATCGCATCCGGAAACGACATCAACAAATTCATTGAACGGTTTCGCGATGCAGCGAAGGCATCCAAGGCAGCGACGGGCGAAGAAGGCGGCGGGAAGCCACGACTCAATGGGCAGACAATCGCACAACTTCTTATCGGTGCGGGGCAGATCCTGAAAGCTGGCGAATTCCTGCCGACTCCTGAAAAGGCCATCGAGGTGACAGACCGGGATGGCCTCAACCTGCTCGCAAAGTACTTCCTCGCGAAACATCAGGCCGAAAAGAAAATCGAATTCCTGGAACAGGCCTGGGAAGTCACACAGGCAGCCCTCGCCGCTGGCGAGATCACGGATGAGCAGAAACAGGAGGCCCTCGCCCGCGCCGTCGAACTGGCTCCAAAGATTCGCGAAGAACTCGGGACTGCCTGGCTCGCAGAGAGTTTCACAACGCGTCCCGAGCGTGGCATGGAACTTCTCGCGACGATCGGCTCCGCGGTGTCAACCGGACTCGTCAGGCAGGCCTCGATTCCCGATGAGCGAGCCAGGGGACTTGAGCTGCAACACACCGCCGTGAACGCCTTGCTCAATGCCGCTCCGGAACGAGCCGAAGAGTGGTCGCAAACCCTCAACCTGCTCGCAAGAAACTGGCTCGTCGAGGCGGAACATTCCCGAAGCTATGACGCCTCAACCAGCAGACAGCCAATGATGCAGCGCGACATTTATGGCAACTATTTTTACGGGGCAGAAGGTTTCCAGCAGAACATGTCGAATTCGTCGTCGCGGACACCGAGTGCGGTGAGCACAGGCAAGCTTCTCGAATTGAAACCGGAAGGCAAATGGCTTGAGGTCGTTGACGAGCCGCTCAAACCCCGCTTCCGCACGATTCTGCCTCAGCTCTATTTGAAGGTGCAGGAAGAAGACAAAGCGTTCCCCTATATCGAGGAGATCGCGAAGACACATCCGGAAGTCGCGAAGGACCTCGCCGAGGAATTTCTGCGAGTCTGGACGACGAACCACGATCCAAACTCCAGCCGTCGCCGCACCAGCTATTACATGTTTTCGTGGGGCTTCAATCAACGAGCTCAGGGAATTCCGCTGACACGATCCAAGCAGGAACGAAACCTGACAGAACTCGCTGGCTGGCTGAAGCGGCTGCGGGATATCCCCATTGAGGATATTGACGAAACCGTCCTGACAAACGCATTCACGAATACTCACGGAACGGCTGAGGTTTATCGGCTTGAGAATATCGAACGCGTTTTCGGTTCGCTGGACAAACTGAAGCCGGCGACGCTCGCACAGCTCATCCAGAAAATGCGACAGAATCTCGCAGGCGTCTGGCGGCTACCAGAGACCCAGAAGGACTCGAACACAAACCGTAAACAGAAAGACGTTCAGGCCGAGGTCGAACGCGGCTACACCGTCGCCAACCACGTCCTGCGGAAGGGCATGGAGACGTACCCGGACCACTGGTCATTGCAGCTCGCCAAAGCGGCCATGGCGTTTGACGAGAATGAGTACTACAACGAACTGGAAAACAGCTCGGAGTACTCTGCCCGTCGGCGAGTCGCCGTTGCCGAGTACCGCACAGCGGCAGACCTCTACGCAAAAGCCGCAATGGACCTCGACGAGGACAAGCAGAATGTCAGCGTCTTTGAGTCGTGGTTCTACGCGAGTCTTGGTGCGAGCGACGTCGGCCAGATCAAGCCGGAGTCTCAGCCAGACCTGAAAGAGATTGCATTGATCCGCGAAGCAATCATCGCGCTGCCGGGCGAACTCGCCGAACGACATATGGACATGTTCGCGAACTCGCTCTTCACACGGCTCAGCGCAGTCAACGCCGCGGTCAAATTCCGGTTCCTGCGGGCTGGCTTCGAAATCGTTCAGGACAACAAACGGGCCGACGAAGCACGCAAAGTCCTGGAGTACTACAACGACCTCGTCACGGAAATCGAGTTGCAGGCGGTCATCGATGGCAGCGACGTTGTCGGCCACAAAGAGCCGTTTGGCGTCTTCATCAACATTAACCACACGAAGGAAATTGAGCGGGAAGCCGGTGGTTTCTCCAAGTACCTGCAGAATCAAAACAACAGATACTACGCCTACAACTACGGACGTCCTACAGAGAACTATCGGGACAAATTCGAAGAGGCCTGTGTCGCCGCGCTGGACGAACACTTTGAAGTCCTGTCCGTCACATTCCAGCGAGAAGATGTTAATTCCAGAGCCACTTCGCAGGTCGGCTGGCGAATGACTCCCTACGCGTACCTTCTGGTGAAGGCACGGGGACCCGAAATCGACACGCTGCCACCCGTCCGCCTGGACCTGGATTTCCTCGACACTTCCGGCTATGCGGTCCTTCCCGTCGAGACTTCGCCTGTTCCGATCGACGCAAAAACCAGTCAGGCAGATCCCCGCCCCATCAGCAATGTATCGATTACTCAGACACTCGATGAACGACAGGCGGGCGAGGGGAAGCTCGTCCTCGAAGTGAAAGTAACAGGCCGTGGCCTGATCCCTTCCCTCGACAAACTGCTTCAAGTGGCTCCAGCAGAATTCGACGTCGTCAGTATCGACGACGAAGGCGCGTCGGTGTCTCAGTTCGACAAGGAAAGTGATGAGAACGCCATCGTGTCTGAACGAAACTTTCTGGTGAACCTTGAAGCAAAAAAAGACCTCAAGGAGCATCCAGAAGAATTTCAGTTTGGTGAATCACTCATCGCTGACGCACAGGTCGAACATCAACGATACGTCGATGCAGACCTCGACAGCGTCGAAGCCGTCATTTTGCTCGAACAGCAATACGGAGAACCAGCATCGACGTGGCCGTTGTTTCTTGGAGGGGGGATCGTTGTGGCCGTCGCCCTCCTCCTGGTCTATTTCCAACTGAGCAAACCAAAAACGCTGGTGGTCGCCCGCCGATTCAAGATGCCGAACGAAGTCACTCCGTTTACGGTCATCGGCCTGCTGAAGGACATCGAGTCCAACAATGGACTGAATCCGGATCGAACGACGGAACTTTCCGGGACAATCAACCGCCTCGAGCAGTACTACTTTTTCGATCGATCGGGGGACGAGCCGGATCTAACCCACATTGCCCGCGACTGGACCAGCAGGGCCGTCTAAAGCCTTGTCCGCAGCAGAATTCACGGGCCACCGCCCGACAGGTCTACTGCTCGATCTGCGCCGTTTTTAGAAACGCCCGAAAGTCTTCGTAGTAACCTGCGACAGCATCACGAGGTCCGTTCAACTTCACAAAAAAGTCCATGGGACGAATTGGTAATGCGACTCCGATCAGTCGCGAGTTCTTTGCGATCTGCTGTGCTCCGACACGACTGTTGAAGACTCCCCGCACATCAATCATTTTGGCTTCAACTCCGTCCAGGGTAATGACCGACTCCTCAGGAGAGTCGCCGGGCCCCTGCTTCATCTGCTGCACCCAGCGGCTCAAATTGGCGTCGATTCCGCCTCCCATCGAAGTCAGTGTCACTTCGATGTCTCCGTCGTCTGTTGAAATGATGTATTTCGAATCGACCATCTTCGCTTCAGCTTCTGTCCAGTCGTCCGGAATCTGAAAACTGACACCGTCATACTTCCTCCAACCTCCAGCAGCGGGGAGCGAAGTCGTGTCGTCGGCCCGTTCCTTCGGGGAGGCTTCGACAACCGGGACATCGGGAATTGCGGGCGGATCGGAATCGGCACAGCCTGCCAGTCCCCACATCGTCACAATACACAGAAGGAACACTGCAGAGTTGATTCGAACAAGCATGGCAGGCCAGACATAAAGCGAACAAGATTGATGCGGCAAAGCCAGGCGGTCCAGCAGAGACTGCTACCGGCAACGGCCGTTTGAAGCGCCCATGCTACCCGTTGCTGAAAGTCGCGACAAATCTGCCAGTCGCCAACGGATAAACGGGCGCGAGACTGCCCCGCTCAACAACGCGAGGCACGCTTTCGTGGAGCGTCTTTTGAGAGCGCGGCTGATTTGAAGCTCGCAAAACTTATTTGAAGCTCGCATAAACTGTGCTGCCGACCGGGAGAGTCGGCCAGGCTCGACCGGCAGGAGCGACGCGTACAGCAATGTGGCTTTCAAGTTGATCCCCGCGCGCGGGTGACGTCACCTGAGACGGCGCCTCCATCATCTGCCCTTCACGTTCCTCATCGCCCGGAAACACAAGCTTGACTCGTGCCCCCTTTCGGATCTGCTGAGCCATCCGGCTAGGAAATTCAACCACAACAAATTCGTCGTCCCGATCAAACAGATCGACGAGAACGTCCCCTTTTCTGACCTGACTTTTCACCGAGTATTGAATCAACCCGGTCATCCCATAGCCTGGTGCCTCAACGCTGTATTCGGCCGGTTCCGTTTCAAGGTCGGCAAGATTCGCTTCCGCCGACCGGAGTTCCTCGAGAAGTTCGGACACCCCAAGTGACGCCTCTGTCGATTCGGCAATCAATTCACTCCGTCCCCGCAACGTCTCCAGACGCCGCTCGCACATTTCGATTTTAGCTTCAAGAGACTCGACCTCGTTAGCAGATGTTGCGCGAGAAATGATCGCCCGAATCCTGGCCTCACCAGCATCAGGCCGTCGGGGAATAATGGCTGACCTCAGATCGACTGGCGCGGTCCGATTACTGGCAAGCGCATCCACGGGATTGAGGTAGTTCGTCCAGGCGGTCACCTCAAACTTATGCTGAAAGTGACGACGCAGGAAGTCCGCCAGTTGGAGCTCCGTTTCGAAAATTTCGGTGTTGATAATCGCGAGCTGCTGGCCCGATCGAATCATCGCATTGGCCTGTGCGGACGCAACCTGCGACTCCAGCTGACGGACCTGATTCTGAGCGGTCGAAACTCGCTCCTGAAGTTCCTCATCCGTGATGAGGAATAGCTTTCGGTCTGGCAGGATAATCTCACCACAGTTGATGCCGATCTCTGCGATCCGCCCCGTGACGGGCGACACCACAGACACGCTTTCGGTCATCAGTGTCCCAGGAAACTGCTCCTCTGAAAATCCGGCAACCAGTACTGTTGCTGCGACGCTGAAAACAAGCGCACCCGCAACGAAAGCCGCCGCGCGCAACACCGAAGGACATTTCTGAGACTCGGGCGACAGACCGGCTGGTAATTCCGATTGCGGTGGTGCGTTGGTCATGCTGAGTAATCTCGATCCCAGTAATCAGTCGAAGGGATGCAGGTTTCCCGATCGAATACGTCATCATGTCTTCGGAGTCCGGGTCTTCCTGGGATGACCTTTCCAGGCCGACTCGAACTGCTCGCGAGCAATTCTGTCAATTGCTTAGGTCGGACACGAAAAACCCGTAAAGTCTCACACGCAGTCAATTTCCAGACTCGTGACGGACTTAAACTCAAATCGTTCTCCCGCCCTGGAATTCGGTGGACGCGACTGGTTGTGAGGGATCACCTGGCGGTCATTGATCAGATCCTGATCAAGTGCGGGTAACGCTACAGACGCAGGGGTTCCCACTGTGTAGCCAATCGCGATGTGCAGCCAATCGCGACTCCGGCCATTTTAGAGGCCGAAGAACCGACGTGCGTTGGCCGTCGTAAGCTCGGCCATTTCTTCCGGCTCAACTCCGCGAGCCTCAGCCAGGGTCCTGAGTGTATAGCTTACGAACGCCGGCTCATTCCGTTTGCCGCGGTGTGGCACCGGAGACAGGTAAGGCGCATCTGTTTCAACGAAGATGCGGTCGACTGGCACTGCAGCAGCGGTTTCTCGCAGCGAGTGGTTTTTTCCGAAAGTCAGCATTCCAGTAAACGAAAGGTGCAGCCCCATCGTCACATATTCCTCAGCCGACTGGGCTGACTGACAGAACGAGTGCATCACTCCGTTCAAAGGCCCTTCTGCAGCAGCTTCACGGAGGACCGCTCGCACATCGTCATCCGCGTCACGGCAATGCACAACAAACGGTTTCCCAATGTTCCGCGAAAGCTCAAGGTGACGCTGGAAAAACTCCAGCTGCAGATCAATGGGAGCATAATCCCAGTACCGATCCAGGCCCGTCTCGCCCACGGCAACCACTTTGGCGTGCTCCGAAAGTTCCTGGATGACTTCCCAGTCGCCAGGCTTCACTTCCGAGCAGTAGTTTGGGTGAATTCCTACGACCGCAAAGATGCAATCGTAGTTCTCTGCAAGCTCCACTGAACGACGACTACTCTCGGCACTTGTTCCGATCGTGATAATCGCCTCGACACCGGCTTCGTGGGCTGCGTCGACCACGTTCGGCAGATCTTCGTAAAGCGACTCTTCGTCGAGATGACAGTGCGTATCGATCAACCGCATCGTCGGATACCTGCCATCAGTCGACACCATCGCAAGTCGATGTCCAGCACGCCAAAGCCGCTCCAAAACACGCCGGCTGGCCCCACTGCCCCATCCGTCCGTCGGGTCAAAGCTCGTTCAACCGTTTGAGCGTTTCTTCTTCGTCCACAATCAACTGCTCGAGAAGCCGGACAGCACCAGGATCACCATTGACGCAGGAAACTGCTTCTCGAAGTTCAGCAATCAGACAGGTCTCGTCCTTGATCAACTGAGACTTTAAAAAGTCAAACGTGCAATAGTTCAGCAGCGAACCATCGAACCGGTAGTTCCCCAGGGTAATGATGGCTCGACGCTCTGCAAGGAACTGGGCGACTCGGTCTGCCCCGAATTGCTGCCGGCGGACGAGACCATTCATGGTCTCCTGACCGTGAGTTTCCAGCGGATTGGTCCAAGGCCAGGCCTCACCAACGTATTGGAGAAGCGTATGAGTCAGGCGGTCCAGCACCGTGTTCAGAATCTGCAGACTAGCGTCAGTCATGGCCGATGCCGAATTCCTTGATCAAACAAGCCTGAAAGAGAATGCAAATGGCGTTGAGTCGCCACGCTATTCGAACAACGCTCGGGAAACCGTCCGTGCCAGCTCGGTCACCGAATTCGGCAACAGGCCAAGGAGAAGAACCGGAATTGCAATCAGCAGGGCGTAATTCCCCATCGACGGAAGAATGTCGACGCGTCGAGCGCCCTCCGCACGCGGCCTGATAAACATCGCCTTCAAGACTCGAACGTAATAGAAAAGGCTGAAGACTGTGTTGAGACCGGCAATCACCAGAAGAACCCACAGAAACCAGTGAATGTGTCCTGCCTGAAACAGAGACGCGAAGATCACCAGCTTGCCCCAGAAACCACCGAATGGAGGCAGTCCAACAAGGCTGAACATGCAGATGGCCATGCATGAACATAGAACGGGACACTCCCATCCAATTCCGTTGTAGGAGTCGATGTCTTCGCTGAAGGTTTCATTCCGAATCAGAGCCACAACTGCAAAGGCCCCCAGATTCATAAAGAGGTAGACAAACAGGTAGAACAGCAGCCCTTCAACGCATCGTTCTGAGTTTCCGGCGACGTCGAATCCGGCAACTCCGCTTCCCGCAGCCTGGATCACGATCAAAGCTGACACAGCCATGAGCATGTAGCCCGCATGAGCGATCGTTGAATACGCAAGTAGTCGTTTGATGTTGCTTTGCCCGTACGCGGCAAGGTTACCAAACGTGACGGTCAACGCGGCAATAACGCCAATAGCGACTCCCACCCCTGCCAACGTGTCAGACGCCACCTCAATGCCGCCAGTAAGAGCCAGACTGAATCGCACGAGCAGGGCGAACGCCGCTCCCTTGGATGCGACAGAGAGGAACCCTGCGACTTCGGCCGAGGCCCCCTCAAAGGCGTCCGGGCACCAGAAGTGAAACGGAACAAGTGAAAGTTTGAAGGCAAGCCCGACGAACACCATCAGCACAGCCAGAAGTGCAGTTCGAGCTTCAGCCGTCGAAAAACCATCACCCGACAGCATGGCGCCAAGCTGAACCGACACTTCCGGAATGCTCGCCGTACCGAGTAACCCGCACAGCAGACTGATCCCGTAAAGCATCACACCAGCAGCGCCAGCGCCGTAGACAACGTATTTAAACGCCGCTTCACTGCTCTCCCTGCGGCCTTTCAGAAAGCCAACCATGACATAGCTGGGAACACTCGCCATCTCGATGCCCAGGAAAAATATCAATAGGTGATTGGCCGATGCCATCAACATCATGCCAATCGTCGCACCAAACAGCAGCGTGTAGAAATCCGGTCCGTCTTCAGCATCCGGAATCCCAGTCAGAACCGTCAGAGCAATCATCAGGACAAGAAACAGTGCGAGAAGCCCTCGAACAAACGCTCCAAACTGGTCGAACACGAGCAGGCCGCCAAAGTGCTGATGAGATTCAAGCGTTGCCGAGATTCCGTCTTTGGGAAGTTTCGTCTCTGCAGAACCAGCCAGCATCACAGCACAAAGTCGTTGCCCCGATTCCTTGAGTGTCTTTTGAGCGGCATCGCCATTCAAAAACGTCAGGACCGCTCCAACCGATGCTGCACCGTCGCCGCCGGAAACTGTGACGATAATTTCGCCGGGGTTGATCGCGACTTCGTCGGATGCACCGCTGACAATCCGGACGGTCTGAACGTCGGACGCGACTCGCAGAGAAGTCTCTCCTCCGTTGACTTCCACTCTTGCCGAAGACAACTCACCTCGCCCGTCAAGCAGGTTCAACAGTTGGAAACCACTGAACCCGAGAGCAACCAGCGCTCCGGCGAGCGCCGTCACATAGGCTGGAATCCACCGGTCGATTGACCAGCAAAGTCGAAGCAGCAACAGCACGACAATCGTCGCGCTGAGGGCCAGCTCGGGCACAAAATGACAGAGCGACGTCAGCGTCGTTTCGGCGATCAGTTGCTCAAGAAGATTGCTGAACATGAGGATTCAGTCTCTACGAATATCTATCCGTCACAGGACGGGGATAACTATTTGGTGAGTGACGCGGTTCCGTTAACAGCCTGCTCGGCAACCTGATACCCCTGCTCAAGGGATTCGACCAGCAGAGCCATTGAGCCACGCATCATGTCAAACATGATGGATGGGTAGACACCCAGAAGAATGGCAGTCGCCAGCAGCACGAACCCAACGGTGGCTTCGCGAGCGTTGATCGGGGTAATTTCTTCCCCGTGAGGCCCCTTGTATTCCGGCCCCAGAAAGACCCGCTGCATCGTCCAGAGGATGTAGCCAGCAGTCAGAATCACTCCACCGGCGGCAACAATGGCGAGGACTGCGCTCTTATTCCAGGCACTCAACACAACGAATATTTCGCCGATAAACCCGCAAAGACCCGGAAGACCGAGGCCGGCAAAAAACAACCCCGCCGAGAGACCTGCGTACAACGGCATCTTACCGGCAAGTCCGCCGAACTGATTCAAATCACGATGGTGAACCCGGTCATAAATGACTCCGACCATAAAGAACATACCGGCCGAGGAGACTCCGTGCCCCAGCATCTGGAACATCGCTCCGTTCATTCCCATCGACCAGTGGTCGAAACTCCCGTCCTGCGAAATCTGCCAGACACCCATCCCAAGAACGACATATCCCATGTGACTGACCGAGCTGTAAGCCACCAGACGCTTGAAGTCCGTCTGAGCCAGAGCAGCGAATGCTCCATAGATAATGCTGATCACGCCGATCGCCACCAGCCAGTTGGCCGCAACATGAGCCCCATGCGGACAAAGCGGGAAGGCAATTCTCAGGATTCCGTAACCACCCATCTTCAGAAGCACCCCCGCCAGGATCATGCTGATCGGCGTGGGAGCCTCGACGTGCGCATCCGGAAGCCAGGTGTGGAATGGGAAGGTCGGGATTTTGATTGCAAACCCAATGAACAGCAGAGTAAACGCTGTCAGCTGACTCCAGTTGTCCATCGTTGCACCACTGGGATGTCGGCCCTGCCCGAGCTGCGCCAGCTCAGGCAGGCTGAATGTGTCGCCAGCGAAGTAAAACATCAGCATGGCGATCAGCATCAAGACTGAACCCGCCAGCGTGTAAAGGAAAAACTTGATGGCCGCATACTCTTTTCGAGGTCCGCCCCAGATTCCGATGAGGAAGTACATCGGCAGCAGCATGACTTCCCAGAACACGTAAAACAGAAAGAAATCAAGCGAGAGAAACACACCCAGCATGCCCGATTCGAGCAGCAGAAAGAGAATGAAATATCCCTTGTGAAGTTTCTTGATACTCCACGATGCCATGCAGGCAAAAACGCTGATGAAACTTGTGAGGAGAACCAGTGGCAGACTGATTCCGTCGTATCCAAGGCTGTAGTTGATTTTCCAGCCGGAAATCCATTCTGCCGAAACTGGATTCGCTGCGTCGATGGCTTTGCCACCCGCCTGAAGCCCTGCAATGTCAGGGTTGAACTCAGTCCACATCTGGAACGTCAGCAGCAGCGTGACAATCGTGACGATCAGGCTGTAGAAGCGCATCGCATCGACGGCTTTACTGTTGAAAGCCAGAAGCCCAATCGCGCCCAGCGTTGGCAGGAAAATCACCAGCGAAAGAAAAATGAGAGGATCCATTGCTGTCCAATACCTCAGACGATTTTCAGTGATGCCGAACCCGAACGGTCGGCAAGGACCGCAAGACGGTCATGCTTTTGGAACGAATACAAACAGCAGAGCAAACAGAACCAGAACGCTGACGGCAATAAACATGACGTACTGCCGCATGCGGCCCGTCTGGAAAACTCGAAGTGAAAGCCCAAATCGACGTGTACCAGTCCCCAGTAAATTGACGAAGCCATCGATGATGCCTTCATCAAACTTCCTGTCCCATCGAGACACGGAAATAACCAGGTTTGCAGAAGTGTGCAGGACGCCGTCAAGCACCACGCGATCAAAGGTCACACACCAACGCCCGACGACCAATGCTGGTTTCACGAACATGGCTTCATAAAGATTGTCAAACTGCCATTTCTCAACCAGGAAGTTGTAGACGCCTGGCATCTGATCTCGAATCCGCGCAGGATCGACCACCGGTCGACAGTAAAGCAAAAACGCAATGACCATTCCGAGCACTGCTGATAGAAGGGCCGCCGTACCAGCCGTACCGTGCACTTCGTGAATCTCATGGTGACTCGGCAGCGAGACATCAGTGACCGCGTGGTCGAACGATGCAATTCCGTGATCGACGCCGGCGGGGATACTGCCTTTAATCATGCCGAAGAGATGTCCGTGCTCTCCACCGATCGCACAACCCGCCGCAAGAACAGCCAGAACCACCAGCGGAGCGTATATGACCGACGGGCTCTCATGGCAGTGATCGTAAACATGGCTGTCACGAGGTTTTCCGGTAAACGTGTAGAACCAGAGCCGGAACATGTAGAAGGCCGTGATACCCGCCGTCACCAATGGCACAAGGAACAGCAGAAAATGCAGACTGTTCTTGCTGGTGTAAGCCAGGGCCGTTGCGAGGATCGCGTCTTTGGAATGGTAACCAGAGAAAGCGATCACACCGGGAATCGCGAGCCCCGCGATTGCGATCACACCCACAAGCATTGTGTACGCGGTGACCGGCATCTTCTTACGAAGGCCACCCATCTTTGTCATTTCCTGCTCATGATGGCATCCATGAATGACACTGCCCGAGCACAGGAACATGAGTGACTTGAAAAACGCATGAGTAATCAGATGAAACAGGCCGGCTGCCCAGCCACCCAAGCCGATGGCGAGCATCATGTAGCCCAGTTGACTGATCGTTGAGTAAGCCAGAACGCGTTTGATGTCGGTTGCCACGACGGCGATCGTTGCCGCGACAAAAAGCGTAATGCAGCCGACATAGGCGATCGTCAGTAGAACCTCAGCGGTGAAGACCGGGAAGAACCTTGCGGCCAGATAGACGCCCGCCGCAACCATCGTCGCTGAATGGACCAGTGCCGACACAGGTGTCGGGCCTTCCATCGCGTCGGGAAGCCAGGTCTGCAGTGGGAACTGGGCACTCTTGCCGATGCACCCGGCGAAGACGCCGAGACCTGCAACGACAAGCAACATGTACGGAATCTTCCGCTGCTTTGACTCATCGTGAGCGACGTCCCAATGGTCACCGTGTTGTTCTGTCAGCAGAGCCACATCGTCTCCAGCCGCAGTCAGCTCGCCATGATGATCGCGAAGCATGCTGAACAAACCGGGATTCGCGACGCCGTAATCGGCAAGGAACTCCACGAGGCCGCCGACAGTCGTCGGTCCTTCTTTGCTGCTGTCGAGAGTCAAGTGGATGCCACCGTCTTTATCAAAATCAACAGACGGTCCGTGACCTTTCAGGTCGAGCGCAGCGATGTGGATTTTCGTGTCCGCCTTACCGCGGAACCGGAGCCGGATTCGGCCTTCTGTGCCGAAGTCGGTGACAGCAAGGCCCCGATCGGCCCCTTCAAGCACAAGAATGACGTCTTCAAAGCTGGCAAGTTCAGCGGTCTCGTCGCCTGCGACAATTTCGGCGGTCAGCACAGATTTTTCATAATCGCCAAACTGAAACGTGCCGCACCACGTCCACAGGATCATCAGGCCGATGATGAAGCCGAAGTCGCCAACCCGGTTTACGATGAAGGCCTTGTTGGCGGCGACGTTGGCCGACTTTCGCTCAACATAAAAACCGATCAGCAGAAAACTGCAGATGCCGACGAGTTCCCAGAAGACAAATACCTGAAAGATGTTGCCAGCCAGGACCAGTCCCAGCATGGAAAAACAAAACAGCGACAGGTACGAAAAGAACCGGTAGAAGCGGCCAGGCCGATGAACGTGTTTGCCGTCGGCCGTATGGGCGAAGTGATCGACGTAGTCTTCGGTGAGTTCATCGGCCATGTAGCCAACAGCAAAGATGTGAATGCAGGTGGCGATAAATGTCACCATGCAGAACATCAGGATCGTCAGGCTGTCGATGTAGTAGTCGATCGAAAGTCGAAGGCTGCCAAACTCGGCCAGCGTGTAGAATGTCCCGGAAAAATGGCCAGGACTCGCGTGCGCCGCAGACTCCGTTTCCGATGACGAGGATTCGTCTGGAGTATCCGAAACGTAAAGGTGTCCCTTGTGGCCTTCCTGTTCATGCGATTCTTCGGCGTGTCCGGCCCCGACTTCGTCGGCATGAGCCGAGACATTCTTCAGGTACTGGTTGTCGGTTGCGTCTGCCCAGCGAAGGTACGCCGTAAAGCTGAGGACAAATCCAATTCCGATACACGCGATTGAGCACAGGGCGGCGCGTTTGCCGAGCCGGTCCCA
This sequence comes from Planctomycetota bacterium, assembly GCA_027623235.1. GTDB lineage: Bacteria > Planctomycetota > Planctomycetia > Planctomycetales > Planctomycetaceae > JAQBVJ01. The sequence continues at coordinate 50,525 of JAQBVJ010000004.1, read as the reverse complement.
GAGGTAGGCACCACAGATCAGTTCCACGAAAAAGCCGATCAACGGCAGAACTGTGGCGATGCCTAAATAAGTTGCAAGTTCAGGACCAAGACTGTCCATGAGACTCTCTGTTGTTTATCAGTCAGCGATCGAACCAGAACGGGAAACTCAACACGTAGCCGTCAGCCACGCAGCGTGTCACCCTGGTCAACATCGATCGTCAGGTGGTTGTTATAAAAGTTGAGGGCAATCGCGATCGCAACGGCCGCTTCAGCCGCCGCGAGAACAATGACGAATAGAGCAATCACCTGCCCGTCGAGGCCCAGCTTTCCGTATCGAGAAAATGCGACGAAGTTGATGTTTGCTCCGTTGAGCACCAGTTCCACCCCCATGAGCACGCCGATTCCGTTCCGCTTCGTGGTCATGCAGATCACGCCGCAGACGAACAGGATCGCTCCCACCCAGAGCACAGAATTTAAAGGAATCTCAGTCATATCATTCGTCCCGGTTCAGGCCGGTAAATTCGCAGCTTGATTTCAACTCTGCTGCTGAGAATCCGTCGGCACTCTGCGTTTTGCTCGCGCCAGATACGCGGCCCCTACAAGCACGACCAGCAGATGGACCGAAACGATTTCAAAAGGCAACAGGTAGCCCGATCGGCCAGGTGCGTCTGGCCGAAGACCGACAAACGACATGGCCAGCGGACGAAGCGTGTTTCCAGTCGCAGGTCCGCCTTCGACGTAGTTGTATCCACGAGTCTCCGGATTCGCGCTGGCTTTCCAGCTTTCAACACTGCCGACTGTGAACGCAATTGTGGCGAGGAACAAAACCCCGATTCCCGCAGCCAGAGCACCGTCGGCAGGAGACGCTTTGATCTTCACGAGCTTGGAACTCGATGTGAGCATGACTCCGAAAATCACGAGCACGATTGTGCCGCCAACGTAAACCATCAGTTGCGTCGCACCGACGAAGTCTGCACTCATCATGAAAAACAGAGCACTGACCGACGACAGGGAAACGATCAACCCAAGAGCCATCCGGACGACGTTCTGGCTGATGACAACCGATACTGCGCCACCGCATGCAACGACTGCAAACAGCCAGAACAGACCTGATTCCCAGAGCGAGAACGCACTTTCAATCCAGTCCCACATTACTCATCACCCTCCGACAACGAGGCGGTTTCCGCCTCGGCACCGTGCCAGATTCTGTCATTCGCCGACGGATGCCCGACTCGCTCACCCGTTGCTTCCAGCGGAAGAATCATCGGTCGGCCGGTCGCAGACACGAGAATCAGGGGATAGACCACCGCCGCCAGAAACAGAGTGCAGGCTATCGGGATGAGATATTTCAGACAGGTTGTCATGACCTGGTCAATCCGCAGCCGAGGCAGCGTCCATCGCACCCAGATTTGGAGGAAGACCAGCACGGACGCTTTTTTCATGAGCACAACGGCCCCAAAGAGATTGGCGGCAAGCGCTCCGCCCCAGCCGAGATTCTTCAACCAGGAGTGAATGCCCAGGCCATCGTCCCAGCCGCCGAGAAAGAGAATCGCCGCAATTCCGCTGACTGCGTACATGCTTGCGTATTCGGCCAGAAAGAAGAACGACCACCGCATGCCGGAGTACTCGGTCAGGAACCCGGCAACGAGTTCACTTTCCGCCTCAGCAAGATCGAACGGAGCTCGTTTACAACTGGCAGTGGCACAGACGAAGTAGCAGATAAAGGCGGGGCCAGCGACCGGGTGGAAAATCATCCAGTTGAACATCGGAGGGAAGCCACCCTGCCAGTCTCCCGCCTGAATCTGGACGATTTCATTCAGGTTGAGCGTTCCCAGCAGGACGATCGGCACGAGGCTGCAGATTGCCATCGGAATTTCGTAGCTGACCATCTGGGCCGCTTCACGGATCGCACCGAACAGAGCCCATTTTGAAGCGCTCGACCATCCGGCAAGGATGACGCCGATTACTTCCAGAGAAAGCATCGCCAGCATCATGAACAGGCCGACGTCTGAATCGACTGCTGCCCAGCCATCAGCGAACGGGAGGAACATGAATGCGGAAAAGGATGCGACGACGACAATGTAAGGGGCCAGTTTGAAGAGGAACTGGTCAGCCGCTTTCGGGGCGAGGTCTTCTTTCTGAATCAGCTTCGCGCCGTCGGCCGCGGACTGCAGCCAGCCAAACCGGCCGCCCGTTCGAGTTGGTCCAAGTCGGTCCTGAATTCGCGCAGAGACCTTCCGTTCCGCCCAGATGAAAATTCCGGCCGGGAGACCAAAGAACGCACCGACGAGGGCAACGTGCAGAACTCCCAGCAGAAGGGGAGCCCATTCAAATTCAGTTGCAGCCAGCAGAGGGTGCATCACCCGTCCTTCCTGGTACGGCCAGTGTCGCGATGCCAAATAATGTCGCGTTTCGGAATCGTCACCGTGCAGAGTCACGGCATCGAAGCACACTTTGCGACCGGTCTTCCAGCTGGCATTCCCACCGACACCCTGTCGATGAACAGCCGTTTGAGAGCCCGCCTCAACACGCGGGAGAAGCGTGAAATGTCCACCAGCTCCCGAGTTGCGGCGCGAACTATGACAGAAGGGTTTCAGGCGTTCAAGCGACCGAAACTGGAATTACCCAGCATTGGGCAGAGCTCGATTCTTTTCTCATCTCTGGGAATCGATCGGCGTCGCCAGCCAGCCATGTGCCGCCCCTGCGAACGCGCGCGGACGACACTTTCACTCTCTCAAAAACTTGTTCGAGAGCCTGTCGACTTTCGAACTGAAAGGCCGGACCGTCTCCAGAATCCAGCACAAATGCGGCGCTGTGATACACAACGCACAATCGAGCAAGGCGCAGTGTCTGTTTGCTGACCAGGCCATGTTCAGCCTCATCGGTGCTCATCCGGCATGCGACGGCGGGTAAAAGAAGTTCCGACCGAGCTAATCGGCGTCAGCTGCCGGATTGGTCAGACTCCGCAAATACTCGGCCACGTTCATTTCGAGCTGCAGAGCCCGCTGCCAGGCAACCCAGTCCAGTTCGTAAGGCGGCATTTCTCCACCCTCGCTGGCCACTCGACCCGCCGTGACGACAGACCGCAACCGATCGTGAATGTGGGCCAGCAGGTCCGCCAACTGAGCCACCTGGACTGGCCGCAGTTCGTCAGGAATCTCGGGAGCGCCGTCAGGAAAGAGACGAGGCAGTTCTTCATCGTCGTCTCGGCTGGCCGCATCGAGAAAGTCGAAATCTGAACCGGACTCGACCGTTGCGTTCCCGTTGGCCTTCAGGTCAGCAGGTCGCCGGGCTTTGATTCGCTCTTCGATCTCAACGGCACTGCCGTACAGAAGCAGACAACGCCCGATCGAAACCTGATCACCGATCCGCAACACGTGCATCTGCACAGGGTGCCCGTTGACCCGGGTTCCGTTGGTGCTTTCGAGGTCAGTCAGGATGATCCGGCCGCCGTCTTCCTGCACTTTCGCGTGGAAACGACTCACCCTTTCGTCGTTGAGCTGGATCCCGTTGTCCTCTTCCCGGCCGATTGTGATCGGGGGAAAGAGGTTTTCGAGAACGCGGCCGCGCTCCATCCCTTCCAGAACCTGAAATGTCAGAGACTTCATTTGTTGTCGCTTTGAGTTTTCCGCGCGGATGAACTCCTGTTCGTACCCACCCCGCGGCAATTTCTTATTGAGCTGTCAGTTCGTACTGAAGCCAGAAAAGACGTCTGGATCGTCGTAGAAATTGTCGATTGCGGCCGAAACGGTGGCCATCAGATCCACACGACGGACCGGCTTGGACAGGACAGACCAGATATCGGCTTTGGTCGCCTTCTCAACCACTTCGTCCGTTGCGTCTCCGGTGACAAGAATGCAGGGCAACCGGGAATTAATTCGCTTGACGATTTCCACCGTCTCAATCCCGGTCAACTCCTCCATGTGCATGTCGAGTAGCAACAGATCGATCCGTCGGTCCTCGACAATTTCCACGGCACGCTCACCCGAACTGGCCTCGAACAGCTCAAACCAGGGTTCGAGCAGCGACCGCAGGACACTGCGAAATCGCGCGTCGTCATCCGCCACCAACAGGTGGTACGGCTTTGTTTTCCGCATGTTCCAGAACCCCCGAAATCAGACAGCTCGTCCTGAACTGACCAGACGCACAGAGAATCGCGACTACGGATATCAGGTATCCCGACGTCAAGTCAACACTCACTGACACCTGCCGTCACGACTTTCTCCATGACGGCGTTCATTTGTCAGTCATTAATCCAGTCGCTTCACCCGAATATTCCGGAACCGAACAACGCTGTCCGGGTCGTGAGCCTGCAGAGCGAACGTGCCCTTGTCGAGCTTTCTGGTGAAGTCCTGGCCGGCTTCCTTATCAGCCGGTTCCGTGTAGTCGACGACCTTTTTGCCGTCGACCAGAATCTGAATGTTCTTTCCCTTCACGATGATGTGCTGCGTCCACCATTTGCCATCCACGGCGGGAGCTTCCTTCACATCGTCGACCCCATAGAGGCTGCCGGTCTTCCGCCAGTCTTTGTGAGTATTATTGACCTGCGATTCGTAGCCGTATTTCGGCCAGCCCGTCTCCTGAAACTCCGTGTGGAAATAAATCCCTCCGTTCGAGCCTTTCTCGGTCATGCACTCGACCTTGAGTTCAAAATTCACAAACGGTTTGTCCGCCAAAAAGAACATGTGACTTCGAGGTCCCTTCGCCACAAGGACTCCGTCTTCCAGAGACCAGCTGTCCGTGTTCTCGTTGGCTTTCCAGCCTCTAAGCGACTTCCCGTCGAAGATTGTTGTGAATCCCTTTTCGCCTTCGTCGCGTTTCCCGTCATCGGCGACGGCCTGCGAAAGCGAGGCGAGCAGGAATGCCAGAGTGAGCCTGTTGAGTGTCTTCATCGAACTTCCTTTCGAGTTGGAATCGGCCTTTGGGTGACCGGAGTTGTCCGCCATAAAACGGGGATCGACAATTCAACGCCACCGGTGCCTGGACTTCAACCCTGACAGACTCGACTCCTGTTCCGATCGACAACGTCGCTCCGTTCCCGCCCTTTGGCTGCTCGCATCGTCGCTCGCGATGACGTATGCTCCGTCTTCTGTCCGCACCGCGTCCCCGCTTCCACCCGGAGCCTGCTATGAGTCCAACGACAGGAGGCCTGAAAGACCTCCACCTTCTCCACGAGCGGCTGCACAAGAAGCAGTCGGAACTGGAAGCTGGACCTCGAAAAATTGCGCTCCGCGAGGGAATCTGCAAAAAGAAGCTGGCTGAAATCGCCGAACAGAAGAACTGCATCAAGAATATTCAGAAAGCCGCTGACGACAAAAATCTGCAGTTCCGAACCAACGAGCAGAAGATCAACGAACTCAAAGGCAAGCTCAACGCGGCCGCATCCAACCGCGAGTTTGACATCTTCAAAGGGCAGATCGAGGCCGACTCGGCAGCGAACGCGGTGCTGGAAGATGAGTATCTGGAACTGCTCGAACAGGTCGATGCAGCCAGGGAAAAGAACAAAATCCTGGAAGGTGAGCTCGAAGTAGCCACCCGACTCGCCAAAGAAATCGCCATCGAAGTCAAAGCTGCAGAAGCGGGCCTCCAGGTGGCTATTGACGAACTGGCCAAAGAGGTCTCGGCAGCGGAAATCTGCATTCCGTCCAAGTTTGGCGACGACTACCGCCGGCTCGTTCAGGCCTACGGACCGGGTGCAATTGCCGTTGCGGACGAAACCGCCTGCACCGAGTGCTTCACGGAACTGTCGCCGCAGCACCAGCTCGAACTGCGAGTCGGAAAAGTCATCCGCTGCCGAATGTGCGGCCGTCTGCTCTACAGCGACGACGCTGAAGAGTAGAACCATCGATTGCCCCGGCGATCAAGCTTGCTGTTACGCCTCTCTGCGCAAGATCCCAAACCGGCGTTTCGCGCTGCGCACGTTGCCGAAACACAACCTGCTGGAATTCGCGGCACGCCTGGACCGATCCTGCTGAACGGACGACTGTTTCCGACTTTAACGTCGCGGAGCGTTCACGTTTTTTGACTGCCTCACTGCGTGGTGTATATCCCAGTGACGTTGGAGTCTGTTGCGGTTTCGGACGCTGAGAGTGGGTCTTTCCCCGCTGTTCGGAACCGGTCTGACAGGTCCTGCGGTTTTTCCACGCTCTGACACCAGGTGGTCGATCATGAGTGAGTCGTCACAGAACTTGCGTCCTTCCGTCCGTTCTCTCCGCCCGGTGCGGGAAGTGCTCGTCATCGAGCCCGTCCAGCAGCACCACGGCCGGCACTCCATTCTGCTTCCGCCAGGAACGCAGTGCTCGATCGGTTCGTCCCGGGCCTGCACACTGACGGTCCGTGCCCAGGGGATTCTTCCTCAGCACTGCCTGATCATGTCCGGTCCGAACAGCACCATCCTCAAGGAATTCGGAGAGCAGACCTGGCTCAACGACCGGCCGGTTCGGGACCCGCTTGAGCTCATGGAAAACGACCGGCTGGCCGTCGGCCCGGCTGAGTTCCGATTCCGCATGGCCACCGCGGAAGAAATCGAACAGTCTCTCCCCTTCGGCAACGATGGGGATTCGGCCGAGCTCGATGCGGAAGCCGCCGATGCCTTGCGTTACCAGCAGGCAGAGCTTTCCGAACGTCAGGAACGGCTCGCCAGGGAAGCGGCTGAGCTTCAGTCGCGAGAGCTGACGCTGCGTGAACGCGAAGACGAGCTCAATTCGAAGTTCGAACAGCTCGACCAGAAACTTCAGTACCTGACTGGGAACGGTGAAGACAGCTCGACCGCTGCCGCCAACGAACTCGACGCGCAACTTCGCAAGCTCGCCGAAGAGGATTCGCTGGATGAAGAACGCAGAGAGCTTGCCGAACAGCAGCAGGCCGTCGAAGAACGACAGTCCGCACTCGCCGAGCGAGAGCGGGAACTGGAACGGCAGCAGAGCGAGATTCTGCAGCGACAGCGGGAGCACGAGCAACTTCAGTCGCAGTATCGCGAACGACAGGAGCAGTCCGACGTCGCTCGCCGGGATCTTTACGAACGGCAGAAGGAACTGGACGCCCAGCGAGAAACGCTCGAGCGTCTGAAGGGTGAACTCACAGCGAACGGTGGCCAGTGGGGCGACAGTGAACTCGCCGCCGCGCGAATGCTGCTCGACGCGGAACGAAGTGAGCTGCAGAAACTCCAGGAGCGCGTCGAGCGGGAACGGGACGAACTGCGACAACGACTTCACGAGACCGAACAACGCGAGAAATCCGCGGCCCGTGGCGGAGTCGACATCGACACGCGGCGACAGGACATCGACGAGCGGGAACGCCGTCTGCGCGAGCGCGAGGAAAGCCTCAAGCGACAGCAGGCTGACGTCGAACGGCAACGCCGGCATCTGCAGGAAAGCGGCGAGGGGTTTGAAACCGCCTCTGCCGATCACGCTTCGCAGGAAGAACAGCTCCGCCAGCTCGCCGACTCGCTGCGCGAACGTGAGGTACACCTCCGGGCGCAGGTAGACCGCTATCAAGCAGACATCGCTCAGTGGCAGGACGAGCTGGAGAACCAGCGAACGTCGCTTGAGGCACGACTGACCGAAGCCGCCCGCAAAGAAGAGTTCATTGCAAAACGGACGCAGGAACTGGCCGCGCGGGAAAAGAACGTCCTCAGCGAGCAAAGCCGCATCGAGAAAAAGACTCTCGACACGACCACACAGGAACGGTGGGTTCTTGATCTGGAAACGAAGCTGCAGCAGCAGAAGTCCGACCTCGCCGCGCGTGAGGAACAACTCCAGCAGCGTGAAGAGGAGATCAACGGTGATCGCGGTGAGCTTGAGGCACTTCGCGAAGAAGTCGCTGGTCGGAACGAGGCACTCGTGGCGGCTCAGGCCCGACTCGACGCGCAGCGCGAGCAGCTCGAGTCGACAATCGCCGAGCGCGAGGCGGCCGTCGCCGAACAGCAGGCGGAACTGGACTCGACTAACGACTCCCTCCGCCACCGGATCGAGTGGGCGTCCGAACTCGAGCAGTCGCTGGAAGAGCAGCAGCGGGAACTGGAAGCCGCTCGTCGCGAGTTCGAGGAATCGCGAACCGTTTTTGAGTCGCGAACACACTCGTCACAGGGAGACCTCGAAGCGAAGCTGCGTGAGTTCGAAGAAAGCAGCCGCGTCGCACAGGAGCAGTTGCGGGACCGCGAAGCACAACTGGAATCCAACGAAAAAGAACTGACGGAGCTGCGGAGTCAAATCAGCCTGGCGGAAGAAAGAATTCAGGACGAACAGCAGGAACTCCGGCGACAGCGGGACGCACTCGCCGAACTGTTTGCGCAAACGTCGATGACGGAAGGCGATCTGGAATTCGCCCAGGCAGAACTGACACAGGGGCAGCTGAAACTCCAGGAAGACTGTGCTGAAGTGGCGAAGCTCCGCATCGACCTGCAGGAACAGGCCGACCAGCTGACGATCGATCAGTCTCGATTCGACTCAGAACGAGCCGATCTGACTGCCGAGCGGCAACGTCTGGCTGAACTTGAAGACCGGATCGAAGCGAAGGAACTGCAGTTGGCCGACGAGCGAAGTGAGCTCACCGTTCACCTCGCCCATTGCCAGGGCGAACAGGACAGTCTTGACGAACTGCGACGCCAGCTGGAAGCGGCGCGAGCGGAAGTCGAAACTCAGCGTGAGTCACTCGCAGGTCTGGAAGCGGCCATTGCCGTCGAACGGGAAGAACTGCAGAGCCAGCAGGCGGGCTTCGAAAAGAAACTCTCAGACATCGCTTCGGAACGCTCGAAACTGGATGAAAAATCGCACGCATACGGAACTGCGCAGACGGCCCTCGACGAATACCACGCGTCGCTCAAGCACGACCGCGAGCGGCTCGAACTCAACCGCGCACAGCTGCGGGAGGCTCAGGCAGAACTTCGCGAGAAGGAAGCGGACCTCGAAAAAAAAGCCGCCCTGCTCGAAGAAGAGCAACGGCAGTTTGAAACCGAGCTGTCCGGAATCGAAGCCGGAAAAGAATCGGCTCGACTCGAACAGTTCGCGCTGCAGCAGGAACGGGCCGAACTCGAAGAGACACAGAACCGGCTTGCGGCCGAGCGGGAATCGCTCATCAACGAGCGCGGCGAGTTTGATGCTCAGCTGGAGGACCTTCGCGATCGACAGATGTCGCTTGAGCAGCTTGAAGCCAACTGGACGGCGAAGAACGACGAGTTTGACGAGAAGCTCGGCCGTCTGACAGAAGACGAGAAGTCGATCGCCGCCAGAGAAGAAGAACTCCACAGAACACTCAGCGATCTGGAATCGCGCGAGGAAGTCGTCGAGGTCGCTCAGCGAGCGATCGACGACGACCGGGAGGCGGCCGGCCGGGAGCGGGAAGAGCTCGCCGCGGAAGCCGAGTCGATGCGGGAAGAGCGGGCGGCCCTGGCTGGCCTTCGTGAAGAAATCGAAACGACCCGGGCAGAACTCTCGGCCAGTCGAGCCGGTCTGGAAGAAGAACAGGCCGCCCGTTCCGAGCAGTTTCACAAAGACCTTCAGGAAATCGCGACACGCCGCGAGACACTCGATGCTCAGCAGGAGCAACTTGCCGCTGCACGGGACGAGCTGCGGATCGAACGGGAGCAGCTTGAAGAAGGCTGCACCGAGCGGCTGCGAGAAGTTCAGTCACGGGAACAGGAACTGGCATCTTCGCTCACCGAACTTTCAGAAACGCGACAGGCACTGGACCACGACCGAGAGACGTTCTTCGATGAACAGGCGACTCACGAAGTCGCTGTCGCCGCCCTCGGTGAGGAACGCACGCAGCTCGATTCGGAGTGGGCCGAGCTGACCGCGCGTCAGGAGCAGCTGGCCGAAGAGTTTGGAAAGCTCGAAGCCGAGCAACAGTCTCTCGAAGCGACCCGGCTCGAAGCTGAAGACGAACAGGCACAGCTCGAACAGCAGGCCGCGCAGATCGCGGAAGAGGAACAGCAGCTTCAGAAACTCGCGACGGAACTGGAGGGCCGCGAAAAGCAGCTCAAGGAAGACCGCGAGTTTCTCGAACTGGAAACCGAAGAGCTCAACGCAGCTCGCGAGGACCTGGAGATTCGCGAAGCTCAACTCGCCACCGACAAACAGAAACTGGAAGCGGACAGGGAGTGCTTCGACGAAGCAGAGCGTGAGCTGACATCGGCCCGCGAGGAGCTTGAGTGTGAGCGTGAGCTGTTCGGCGACGAGCGGGAAAAGTTCGAAGCGGCCCAAACAGAACTGACAGCCGCTCGCCACGAAGTGGAAAGTGAGCGCAGCGAGGTGTCCGCCGAGCGGGCACGGCTCGCGCTGGAGCAGGCGAAAGTCGAATCGCAGTACGCAAAACTCGAGGCCCAGAAATCGCGGATTGAAGCGGACCTCGCCCGAGTTCAGACCGAAAAAGCGGACGTCACCGCCGATCGACAGCAGGTCGAATCCGTCCGGCGGAAACTGGAACTGCTGGAATCGCAGCTCGTTGCGGCGAAGGCGGCTCTCAACGAAGACCGCGAAGCACTCTCGCTGCGGATGGAAGAACTCAATCAGGAACACGCCGAGCTGCGCGACGAGCGACACACGGTCGAGTCCGTCAAGGTCGAGATCGCCGAAAAGTCAACGACGCTCGCCGTGCGGGAAAAAGATCTCACCACTCAACTTGAGTCGGCGATGGCCGAGCTCAAAGTCGAGCGTGAACGACGCGACGCGGAACGGGCTCGCGTCGCCGAACTTGAGCAGCAGATCATGACGGGCGATGCCGAGCCGACAGAAGCCCAGGCGGAACTGACCGCGCGGCTGGAATCAGCTCTTGCCGAACTGAAAGCAGAACGGACCGAACGGGACAGCGACCGGCACCGAATTGCGAACATGGAACAGCAGCTTGCCAGCGAGCAGGTCGAAGTCAGCCAGCTTCGCGCCCGGTACGCTCAGGATGGCGAGAAACTTCAGACATACCGGCTCGGCGTTTCCGCTCGCGAAGACCGACTCGCGTCACTCGAACGGGCACTCGCTCAGAAGGACATGGAACTGACAAGGGCCCGGGAAGAACTTGCCCTTGAGGACGAGACGATCCGGTCGCAGTTCACGCAACTCGGGACAACCCGCCAGCAGTTGAAGAGCGACCGAAACTGGATCGATACCGAGCGGGAAAAACTGGCGTCCGACAACAACGAGGTCAGCCAGCAGGCTCAGGGGCTCGCCCAGCGGCTGGAGCGGGCGATTCTTGAATTGCAGGCCGAACGACAGGCCCGCGAACAGGACCGATCTCAACTGCGCGAACTGGAATCACGGTTCGCCGGCGGACAGACTCAGCTGCAGCAGATGCGGGATCAGCTGGCGGCCGAGAGGCACCGACTCGCCGGTCGACAACGCACGATTGCCCGCCGCGAGACGGAAGTTAAAGGAGTCACGAAGTCGCTGCAGGCAACCCGCGAAGGACTCGCCAGTCAGGTCAGCGTCATGACGGGCAGACTGGAACGGCTGCTGCACGAGCGAACCGAGCTGGATACACGACAGGAGCACCTCACAAACCAGCTCGCCGCGGCGGGCGACGACGACAGCTTGAAGGACCGTCTGCAGCTGGCCCTCGACGAACTCGATTACGAACGCCGGGCACGAAACATCGAACGCGAACAGCTCGCGGCAATGGCTCAGCAGTTCAACCATGTCCAGGCACAGCTCAGCCAGGAGCAGGAACGATTCCTTGCAACTCTCAACAGCCTTTCCGATCGAGAGACGGGAGCGGACATCGACTTCGGCGACCTTGTGGACGATGTCGACTTTGCTGAAGAGGACCTTGACGTACCTGCCAAAGTGCCACCTCAACTCACACAAATCGCTGACGAAGTCTCGCTGGAAGATTCGTCGGACGATGCCCGGTTCAGCCCGGCAGACTCTAGCGACACGGATACTGACCGAACGGAGGACGGGCTCGCGGAAGAGCCAACTTTGCCGAAGAAATCCAAAGTCCGCTCTGAAAAAGACGCGGTGTCTGTCGTCGAGCTCGCAAACAAGGCTCGTGAGGCGGGCAACGATGAAGACAAGCAGTTGCAGGCTTTCCGCGGAATGCTGGCCTCGATGTTTGGCATTAAGCGGGCACCGAAAAAGGTGGAAACACAACCCGACGAAATCGAGGATACGGAAAGCCTCGCTTCCGAAGAGTCCCAGGCCGATGCCATTACGAATGCTGCATCCAACAGCGCCGATGTTGCGGACGAAGCTGAATCGGACGACCCGCACACCATCGACGAGCCAGCCGAGCAGGAACTGCCTGCCTGGGCGAAAGAAGCCGCTCCGACCGGCCCTGTCGTCGACCGAGCCAAGTATCGCACCGGCAACGAAGCCGACGACGACCGGCGTCCGAGCGAGACTCGAACGCTGGCCCGGCGACTCGCGATGACAGAGCTTCGTGAAGTGGCGAACGAATCCGCGCGAAGCGCTCTGGCAACACACTCGCAGCAGAAACTGCGTCGGCAAATGTGGATGGACGGCACGCTGGCCTGCATCTCGCTTGGCATGGGGGGAGCCTATCTGACTCAGGAATCGCCGCAGGCTTTGTGGGTCACGTGCGGCTGGGCGGCCGTCGTGATCGGTGTCGTCGCAATTATTCAACTGCTGCGAAACTTCCTCGGCTGGCAGCGAATCCACTCGCTCCGCAAAGCCGGCGGCAAACGCTCCGTGAACCAGAACAGGTTTGAAGACAAATATCGCAAGTACATGAAAGACCAGGACCGCTACGGAAACGGCGAACCCGTCACGACCGAAAATGAGAGCTCGCGTGGTGAGATCTGAGCGGCTTTGACCATCGCTGCAGTCGACATCCCAGCCAGTCGGTTCCTTTGAGCCGGCTGGCTTTTTGTGTTCTCGCGAGTCCGGTCGAGAGAATTCTCCCGCTGCCGAACTCCGCCGACGAAGCGGTGCCGAGACTACGGAAGTTTTCGAAGCGTGATCGACCGCAGATCGAGCAGGTGCGACACAGGCTGCTTTGCGGCCGAGACCACAAACTCAACACGGCCGCGTGACAGGTCGATCGAGCCCGCCTTCCAATTGCGATACTCGTCCCACGTTCCTGTGCCGGGCACGTTGGCGGTCAAGACTCGCGTGCCTGTTGAGAATCGAATCGAGTTGCCGGCTGTCGAATTCCCGCAGGCGTACTCGACCTCGACTTCGTACGTGCCCGACGAAGGAACTTCGAGCGTCCACACGGCGAAGTCTTTCTCGCTGCTCCAGTAGCCGAGGTTTTTATACTTCGCTTCGAAGATGAGGCTCGGTCCGTGAATCGCCGCAGCGGATGCCGGCAGAGTCAGCGAGCCATCGTCCGTCGGCTGAACGATCGCTGGCTGGTTTCCGTCGAACCGTTTCCACGGCGCCCCGGACGACTGAACAAAGCGGATGACATCCGCCATGTCCTGGTGCGAGAGATCTTTCTCCAGACCTTCCGGCATGAATGACAGTGCTGAACCAATCAGCGTGTCGAGGTCTTTGCGAAGCAGCGCGACTTCTTTCCCATCGGCAGTTGCCAGCGTGATCGACGTCGCAGACTCCGATCCCAGCATCCCTGAGTAGATCTTGCCGGCATTCGTCACGGCAACGTAGTTGAGAAACCGCGCTTCGACCGCGCGATTCGGGTCAAGGATCGCGGTCAGCAGCGAATCGGTCGAGCGGTCGCGCAGCGAGGCCAGGTCCGCACCCAGTTGCTTCCCAATTTTTCCAAGCTCGTGGCAGGACGCGCACCTCTTCTTAAAGACGTCAGCTCCTCGCGCGACATCTCCTTCGAGTTCTCGCGCCGGCGAAAACGAATCCACAATCGCCGCACGGTCCGAGTTCGATCCCGTCCGAAAAACAGAAGCGGCCAGCTGTTTGACCTCGTTGTCTGCTGAATTGAGCAGCACCTGCCGCTGAGCAGCGGCATCCGGTGATCGACCGGCCCGTCAGGGACAGCTCCGAAACCGACCCATCGCCCGCCGTCCAGCCGTCGCCGGTTAATCGCGAAGTCGAGGTTCGTCGTTCCCCATTCGAGTCGTCCGGGCCGCCGCGACTCAACCGCTTGCGTGACCACCTTGACCAGCTCGTCCAGCAGCTCGACTTCGTACTGGGCGAGCCGCTGATTCTGCTCCGGGGTGACCTGCGAAATGTGCAGAGGCGAAAACTCACGCAGCCACGGAGCCGAATGCGAGTGCGTTGAGCAGACTGCAATCCGCTGTCGCGTCACGCCGAACCGCGTCGCGAGTTCCTCGCACAGACGATTCGTCAACGTGTCCGGCACGCCACAGCTTTCGACCGAGACGACGATGGTCATGTCCGGTTCGAGTAACGCCCCCTGCCCGCTGCCCATGAACTCGCTGGTTTTCTCCGACGCGAATTTGTCTTTCGTAAACTTTCGGTCGCCACCGATGACGAGGGCTCTCGCGAAAATCGGATCGGCAACGCCTTCGGACTCTTTCAGTCGCGCACCGTAACCCGCCATTCGGATCGGCGTAACCGGCGTGATGTCCATCTTCGCGGCTCAGCATCGTGCAGTCTCCTCAGGTGAGACGCATGAGGGAGGGCGAGGCTCGCGCCGAGCCATCGTAAGGACTGTGTCCAGAATAACTTCGCTGTTTCTACTAACCCGAAGCGTCAGCGAGGGCGAGCGTGATTCGAGATAGCGACACGGCTCGACTTTCGCCCTGGCTGACGCTTCGGGTTACTTTCAGGAAGTAATTTCCAACACATTCCTAAGCGGCGCAGCAGGAGCTTCGCCCTCCCACTTTGACTCGATCTTCAATCAGCACTCGTACGAATCGAAAACCCGCACGCGTTTCCAGTTGCCTTTGTTCTCTGCGATGTAAGCCACGTGCCGTTCGTGGGTCTGGTAAACGTCGTGAGCGGCTCTATTTTCAAACACGACGTGCAAAGCGACGCTGAAGTCGTGGTCGTTGACCGGCCGGTCGAATCCGTCGCCAATGATGCCCACAGAAAAATAAACCGTGCCGTCGTGACCGGACAGATATTTCTTTGCGGACTCGATCAGCTTCTGACGAGCCTCCGCCGAATCATCGTTGAGGTCAAAAAAAACGATGTGTGCAACTGGTGCGTCTGCCGACATGCGGCACTCCTTCGGTTGATAGTTGATGGTCGATTGTGAATGGTGAGAAACCTGTAAGAAGTCGTGACTATCCGCGATCGTCTTTCGACCGGCAACTCAGAGCACGCTCCCCGAAATCGCAACGAAACGACCTCTCCCTGACGTTGGCTCAGAGACAAGGCAGCAAGCATCCGCCAAACCGGGCGATGGCTGAACGAAGCAACGGCGTACCACTGATGAGAATCCGGCAATGGCGAGTGCTCGGCCGCCTCACATGAGGTTTGTGCCTGAGGTCAACGTCACCTGGCCTGACGGCTGCTGCGGAGTTCCTGGCTGCGTCTCTCGACTTCGCGCCGAAATTCACGACGAGCTTTCGCCGCTTCCCAGCGGGCTTCGTCCTCGTCATTCTCGAGTTCGACATCGCCAACCGGAACGGACCTGCCATCTTCCACAGCGACCATCGTAAAGTAACACGAATTCGTGTGCCGGCACGTTCGACCGGTGATGTCCTCGGCGATGACCTTAACGCCAACTTCCATCGACGTCCGGCCGGTGTAGTTCACCTGGGCGAGCAAGGTGACGAGCTCGCCGATCCGGACGGGCTCGCGAAAAACCACCTGATCAACGCACAGCGTGACAACGTAGTGACCGCAGAATCGAGAGCCGCAGGCGTACGCGACTTCGTCGAGCATCTTGAGCATCTCGCCACCGTGGACGTTGCCGGAAAAGTTGGCTTTGTCCGGCGTCATCAGCACGGTCATCGTCAGACGCTTTTCACGCAGTTCGCGTTCGCCCATCGGTGACACTCCACAGGACGGAACCTGTTTCAAATGTAATCGTTGATCAGGTTTTCGAGGAATTCCTGGCGACCGCTTTCGTTGGGAGCTGCTTCGCCCTTTTTGAGCATATAGGCCTCAAGGTCGGCGAAGTTGACTTCGCCGGCTTCGATCTTTGCCCCGATGCCTTCGTCCCAGCTGCGATATCGATTCTTGACGATGTCGGTCAGCTTGCCGTCGGCGCGAATCTTCGCGGCGATTTTGAGCCCGCGGGCAAACGCATCCATCCCACCAATATGAGCGTGGAACAGGTCAATCGGCTCAAAGCTTTCGCGGCGAACTTTCGCGTCGAAGTTCACGCCGCCGGGTGTGAGTCCGCCCTGTTCCAGGATGACCAGCATGCACTGCGTCGTGAGGTAAATGTCCGTCGGGAACTGGTCGGTATCCCAGCCAAGCATCATGTCGCCCGTGTTGGCGTCGATGCTGCCGAGAGCTCCCTGCATCGACGAATACTGCAGCTCGTGCATCATCGTGTGCCCGGCCAGCGTCGCGTGGTTCGTCTCGACGTTGAGCTTGCAGACGTCCTCCAGACCGTAGCTGCGGATGAAGTTCATGCAGGCGGCTGCGTCGAAATCGTATTGGTGTTTCGTCGGCTCTTTCGGTTTTGGTTCGAGCAGGAACTGTCCTTCGAAGCCGATCGACTTCGCGTGATCTTTCGCCAGATGAAGGAAGCGAGCCATGTGGTCCAGCTCGCGCTTCATGTCGGTATTAAAGAGGTTGTGGTAACCCTCGCGGCCACCCCAGAAAACGTAGTTGAGTCCGCCGAGCTCGTGGGTGACCTCCAGCGCCTTTTTCACCTGAGCGGCGGCGAACGCAAACACGTCCGCGTTGCAGGTCGTCGCGGCACCGTGCATGAATCGCGGATTCGAAAACAGATTCGCCGTTCCCCACAAAAGATCGATCCCGGTTCGCTCCTGCTCAGCCTTCAGTTTGGCGGCAATTTTGTCGAGGTTCGAGTTCGACTCGGCGAGCGTGCTGCCTTCCGGAGAGACGTCTCGATCGTGGAAGCAGTAAAACGGAGCCTGAAGTTTCTCCATGAACTCGAAGGCGACATCGACCCGCCGCAGCGCGTTGTCGACCGAGTCGGTTCCGTCTTCCCAGGGCCGCTGCATCGTCGGTGCCCCGAACGGATCGACGCCGGAGGCCCGGAACGTGTGCCAGTAGCAGACGCTGAACCGCAGTTGATCCCTCATCGACTTCCCCTCGACGATTTCGTCGGGGTTGTAGTGACGGAAGGCGAGCGGATTGTCGGTCGAGGGCCCCTCGAATTCGATCTTCGTGACGTCCGGAAAATAAGCCATGTCGTTCTCTGGTCTGGAGTTACGTTAATCGCTCGTCGACAGAAGCAACGGGAAGTCCGACAGGGTCGAGCCAACTCTGGCCAGTGGCTCTGCTCCGCCGGCCCACCCTGAAGACTCGCAAATTACCAGTGTTCGGAGTCGATTCAAAGCGAGCCACCGCCGCCTGGCTTTCCTTGTCCCCAAACTCTCACCCTGCATCGGCCTCAAACTCTCGCCTGGGAAAGACCAGAATTGACAATGGCGGAGCAACAGCCGTCGCATCGCTAACCCGCGCTAACCCGTCGCCGGACTTCCGCTACGATCCGCCGCAGTTCGACCCGCTTTCAACTTTTCTTTGGAGCTCTCACCGTTGTCATCCCGCTGGGCTCGTCTGACTGCCATCGTTGTTCTCGTCGCTGCGGCGATCGGAACCGCACTCGCCCTGCGCGGCGGTCGCGAATTTCCTGTCGAATTTGAGCGGTCCATTTCGTCGTCGGCCACGGGCCTCGCGCGGCTTCAGCTCAGTGAAGACGGTCGCCTGCTGTTTGCCGCAGGTGGGGACGGCAGCGTCGTGCACTGGCTGATGCCCGGGACAGGCAGCGGAGAAATTCTCTCCCCGACAGGATCTGTTCCGGTCACTGTGCTCGGTCTGACTCCTGACAGTCTGTTGCTGGCCGGCGATCTCTCGGGACGGCTGCGGCTGTGGGAACTGCCGTCGCTCAAACCGCTTGAAATTGAGAGCCCGGCCGTCCCGGTAACCTGCGTGGCCTTTCGCGAAGTCGCCGGCAGAAAGCAGCTGTTTCTTGGCATGGCAGAAGGTCGAATCGTGACGGTCGACGACCAGGGAGCGACTCCGCGAGTTTCCGGCCATCGCGGCGTGAAGGCACTGGCGTTGAACAAAGAAGGGACCGTGTTGATTTCCGGCGGCTCGGAAGGAGACCTCATCTGGTACGACCTGCAGGAGCAGCAGCAGCAGCAGATTGCGAGACAGAAAACGCACTCCGCAGAGATCTCTGTCGTGCTTCTCTCGCCAGGAGGAGACGCTGTGATTTCCGCCGACTGGGACGGGCACGTGCGGGTGACCTCGACCGCAACGCGGGAAGTCATCGCGACATTTTCTCAGCCGGACGCCGTCTCAGCACTCGCCGTTCACGGAGAGGTCATCATCACCGGAAGCTGGGACAGGCGCGTGCGAGTCTGGGAGATCAAGGGAGACGCCGGGACTCTCAAATCAGAATTCGACACCGGTGCGGCCGTCCTCGGGCTGGCCGTGACTGCGGACGGCAAGACCGCCATGACCGTCTGCGGAACGAGAAGTGTCGACTTCTGGAAGCTGCCGTGACCTGTTGTGGAAGACCCACCCGGCAAACGTCACATCGAAAGCCGCAGGAGAATGTGGCAGTCTTCGATGGTCATCGCGCGAGGATTCGTCGGCGTCGAATGATCGGCCATCGCCAGTTGTGGGATTGACTCCAGATCTGTTTCGGTCACGCCGAGTTCTGACAGACGCTGCGGCAGGCCAATGTCAGAAATGAGCCGCTCGAACACCGTCGGCAAATCCCGTCCCTCGCCACACTTCATCGCGCCGGCCATTCGGTCGAGCTTTCCTGGACACGCTTTCGCGTTGTAGCGCAAAACGTGCGGCAGAAAGATCGCATTCAGAGTGCCATGATGCAGCGGCTTGCCGGGCAGTGCTCCCAGCGGATGGCTAAGACTGTGAATCATGCCGAGCCCCTTTTGAAACGTCAGCCCTCCCTGCAGCGAGGCCATCATCATCTCTGATCGATGATGCAGATTTGAGCCGTCGTTCACGGCCGCTCGAAGCGAACCGAACGCCCGGGCAAGACCGTCGAGGGCGATCGCATCGGCGACCGGATTGACCTTCGGACTGCAGAACGTTTCGACGCAGTGCGAAATCGCGTCCATCCCGGTCGCCGCCGTGAGCAGCGGTGGCAGGCCGAGCGTCAATTCCGGATCGCAAACGGCCGCAGTCGGGATGACGTGAGGACTGATCAGCGCCAGCTTCTCGCCGCTCGGAAACGAAATCAGCGCCCCGCGTCCGGCTTCGCTTCCCGTTCCGGAAGTCGTCGGAACAGCAATGACGGGCGGTTTCTGCGAAGAGATCTTTGCGAGGCCACCTCGAATGAGCGCGTACTGATCGAGCGGTTCGGGATGAGTCGCCAGGATCGAAATCGCCTTGGCACAGTCGATCGGCGAGCCACCTCCAAGAGCAACGATCCCGTCGCAATCGTTGTCCCGATACACGACGACTCCGGCCAGCACACTTGCCTCGGTCGGATTCGTTGGAACTTCCGCGAAGACCGCGGCCGCTTCCATTGGCAATCGCTCCACGATCCCGAGTTCGGCGAGTCCTCGATCAGTCACAAGCAGCGGCCGCTTCACACGATACTGTTTCAGAATGGCCGCCAGTTCCGAGACGGCCCCCGCACCGAACTGAATGGCTGTGAGATAGTTGATCAGTGAAGAGGGCATGAGGGACCTGCGAATTCCGGAGAGTGTCTGCGAAACGCCTCGCACGATAGCTCACCCGAATTCACACCGCAGCCATGCCGACTCAGCGACCGAGATCCACTGAGCGATGCCACCAGAAAACGCCGGCGAGCGTTGAAAAGAGCGATCCGAAGCCGCTCATACTGAGCCCCCTCGCAAAGCAACAACACCTGTGTCGCCGCCATCTTTTTCACGGCCGCTTCCTTTGTCGCCCGCTTCTTTGACCAGAAACGAACGAGCCTTTGCCATCACGTCCTCGTCTTCCAGCGTTTTCATCAGCCGATTTCGCACAACTCGAAAAAGCCACGCGGTGAGATTCTCCGGCTGAACGGGCGGCTCAAAAAGCTCAAGAAACGCTTCCTGAACAACGTCTTCCGGCTCGCTGCAAATCTGTCGAGCGTAAAGCACCAGCCGAGCCGCATGCCGATCGACGAGGTCCGACAACAGCCGAGGTGACGTGCTCAGAGGATTGCGGTTTCTTGAGTTCACTGCTGAATGACGCCTGAGGAGCAAGGCTGTCCCGGAATTGTTCTGGACTCTGTCAAGACACGTCCCTGGCCGGGCCAACCCCCATCTCGAAGACTTGCCAGAAAGACCTCACGTGAAGGCACGAAGACTGTGCTTTCCTTCGTGTCTTTGTGACTTCGTGTGAGAAAACCACAACGGTGTCAATCCGGCGGAAACGGACTCGCCCCTTCCGCGATCCACTGCCGGATCGCTCTCACTTCGGCTTCGCTCAACCGAGGCCGCGGCGGCGGAGGCATCGCCCCCTCGGAATCCAGCACCAGGAGCTGCAGCAGTTCGGACTCGTCCGGCCTGCCGGGAATGACGACTTTGCGGACGTTGACCAGCAGCCGGTGATGCAGAATTCGAATGCCGCCTTTCACCAGGTTGTGGTTGTGACACCCGTAGCAATGCCGGATGAAAAGCGCTTTCGCCGCCGAGGCTGCCTTCCAGAAACTCATTCAACTTCAACAGCACCGCATGCCAGCGGCGCTGCACGGTTCGCACGGAGACACCCAGCACCTCAGCGGTCTCTGCCTGACTCAAACCCTGGTAGAAAATCAGATCGACGATCTCACGCTGCGATTCATCCAGCAGCCCCATATGCTCATGAAGCTCGGCCCACTGCGCCACCACGTCGGGCTGGTTCGAATCTGCATGTTGCCCTGCATCAAGCAGCCGCTCATCGGTGCCGCTTTCATGGTTGGCTCCGTGGCCCTGGGGACCGAAGAAGTGCCGCGCAAGGTCAATCAGCTCCCGCCGCATCTGCAGCGCGGCGAGCCCGAAAAAGTCTCGACTGGAATCCGGCTTGACTGCCTCAAGAGCTCGCACAAGTCGGATCAGCGAGTTCTGCAGAACGTCGTCGCTGCCGGTCCACCTTCGCAAAGCCGGCGACCCGTTGAGCATGTGCCGCGTCAGGCCCCGCAGCCGCGTGCCACTCCGTTCGATCAGAGCGTTCAGCGCAAGCTGATCTCCGGCCTGAGTGAGCTGCAACAGCTCTGAAACGGAAGCGGATCCTTGCGGAGGAATACTCATGAGAAGGCTCGCCTCGGATCGATCGGCTGCTCATACAGCAGCACACAACCCGATTTCAACACGGCGAGGCGTGCTGGTGCAACGCGGCCACAAAGAATCTACCGAAAGTCTGTCGGGTTTCTTTCGCGCAGTCGGCTTTGCAGAAACAAAGAGGGACCCAAAGCGGATCTCATCACGCCACCGGTCGAGGTGCGCGCGGGCAGCTCCCGCATTTCAGCCCTCAATCTCCTGCCGCACCTCGGCAAAGCAGGACAGCGCGAATTCCAGATCTTCGCGCGAGTGAGCGGCCGACATTTGCGTGCGGATTCTCGCTTTTCCGACTGGCACGACCGGAAATGAGAAGCCGATCACGTAGACGCCTTTTTCCAGCAGTGCGTCGGCAAACTTCGTTGCGAACGCCGCGTCGCCCAGCATGACGGGAATGATCGGGTGCTCGCCCGGCAACACGTCGAAGCCGAGGCTCGTGATTTCCTCGCGGAAGAACCGGGTGTTCTCCCCGAGTCGACTGCGGAGGTCGGGCGACGTGGAAACAAGCTCCAGCGACTTCAGCGATGCCGCCGCGATCGACGGAGCCAGCGAGTTCGAAAACAGGTACGGCCGCGACCGTTGCCGCAGGTAGTCAACGATCTCCTGCCGCCCGCTCGTGTAACCACCGCTCGCCCCGCCAAGAGCTTTGCCCAGCGTGCCCGTCACGATGTCGATCCGATCGGTCACTCCGAAGTGGTCCGGCGTTCCGCCACCGTTCTCGCCCGTAAAGCCGACCGCGTGCGAATCGTCGACCATGACGAGTGCATCGTATTTGTCAGCCAGTTCGCAGATGGCCGGCAGATTCGCCAGGTAGCCGTCCATCGAAAACACTCCGTCCGTCGCGATCAGACGAAACCTCGCTGACGAAGCTTCCTTCAGCTTCGCTTCCAGGTCTGCCATGTCATTGTTGGCGTAGCGAAACCGCTTCGCTTTGGCGAGCCGGACGCCATCGATAATGCTCGCATGGTTGAGCGAGTCGGAAATGATCGCGTCTTCCTCACCCAGCAGCGTTTCAAAGAGACCGCCGTTCGCGTCGAAACACGATGAGTAAAGAATCGTGTCGTCGGTCCGAAGAAATTCGCTGAGTTTCGCCTCAAGCTGCCGATGCACCGACTGCGTGCCACAGATAAACCGGACCGAGGCCATGCCGTAACCCCAGCGATCCAGCCCGTCCTTCGCAGCCGCAACGATCTCGGGATGATCAGCCAGTCCGAGATAATTATTCGCGCACAGGTTGAGCACCTTACGGCCGCCGGGCACGCTGATGTGCGCATCCTGCGGCGTCTGAATAACGCGTTCCGCTTTCCATAAACCAGCAGAACGAATTTCATTCAGCTGTGTGGCGAGGTGTTCCTGAAATCGCGTTGTCATGACGTCTCATCCAATATGATTTCTGACAGTTTGGGAAACCGCGAATAGACACGAATGAACGCAAATCTGAGTCCACAATTCGCGTTGATGCGCGGTCCATTCACGAGGAACGGTCCGGCCCGGCGTCCGTCCAGTTGAGGATGACCTTACCGGACTCACCACTGAGCATCGCCTGGAACCCGGTCTCAAACTCCGTGTAGTGCATTCGGTGAGTAATCACCGGCGAGATATTCAGACCGCTTTGCAGCATCACCGTCATTTTGTACCACGTTTCGTACATCTCCCGGCCGTAGATTCCCTTAATGGTGAGCATGTTGAAGACGACCGTGTTCCAGTCAATCGACATCTCGCCTTCCGGAATTCCAAGCATCGCGACTTTGCCGCCGTGAGCCATGTTGGCCAGCATGTCCTGAAATGCCGACCCGTTTCCGGACATCTCCAGACCAACGTCGAAGCCTTCGTGCATGTCGAGTTCCTTCTGCACATCAGCGACCGATTTTTCCCGGACGTTGACGGCTGCCGTCACGCCCAGCTTCTTCGCCAGCTCCAGCCGCCACGGATTGACATCCGTGATCACGACGAACCGAGCTCCCGCGTGGCGAACAACGGCCGCTGCCATCAGCCCGATTGGCCCTGCTCCCGTGATGAGGACGTCCTCACCAAGAACCGGAAACGACAACGCTGTGTGAACGGCGTTTCCGAACGGGTCGAAAATCGACGCGATGTCCCAGTCGACTCCGGGAGCGTGGTGCCACACGTTCGTCATCGGCAGCGCGATGTACTCGGCGAAAGCTCCTGGGCGGTTGACTCCGATGCCGACGGTGTGAGCACAGAGATGCCTTCGCCCTGCAAGGCAGTTGCGACAAAGCCCGCAGACGACGTGCCCTTCCCCGCTGACAATCTCACCCGGATGAAAGTCGGCGACGTTCGAGCCGACCTCGATCACCTCGCCGACGAACTCGTGGCCAACCGCCATCGGCACGGGGATCGTCTTTCGTGCCCAGGCGTCCCATTTGTAAATGTGGACGTCGGTGCCGCAGATGCCGGTGCGGTGCACCTTGATCAGGACATCGTTGATTCCGTATTCGGGTTCCGGGATATCCTCCAGCCAGAGTCCCGGCGCGGCTTCTTTTTTGACGAGTGCTTTCATGGGTGCCTCAGTGTATTTGTCTTTGCAACAGTTCTCGGAAAGACGCCCGACTCGCGTCCTGTATTCTGCACGGTCGTCCGGTATGCTACACCCCGGCATTTTCCAGGCAAGACATCTCGTCCACTCTATTGGACATTCATAACTATTTCGGCAGGCTCATGAAAAAGAAAACCAGCTCGCAGGCCGTCGCTCCAGAGGCCGATCAGATCAGCACAAAGTTCTGCCGCAAGGTCCGCGAACTGCGTGTCGCACGCGGCTGGTCACTCGATTCCCTGTCTGCCGCGTGCGGCGTTTCCAAGTCGATGCTCAGCCAGATTGAGCGGAACGAGGCGAACCCGACGCTCGCCGTCACGGCCAGAATCGCTCAGGCGTTCGGCCTGTCGCTGGGCGAGCTGGTCGATTCGCCATCGGCCAGTCCGAGCATTCACGTCATCCGGGCCGGCGATCGTGAATACCACTACCGGTCGGACAAGGCCTGCCGCATCCGCACGCTCTCGCCGCTTCACCTGGAAAAGGACGTTGAATTCTACGAGCTTGAACTGAAGCCCGGCGCGAAGCTGAAAAGTGCCGCTCACTTTGAGGGAACACGCGAGTTCCTCACGCTGCAGAAGGGTCGGCTGACGGTCGCTTCCGGAGAAGAAATCGTCGATCTGAACCGCGGCGACTCGGCCAGTTATCGGGCTGACATCGAGCACTGCATCGAAAACGCCGGCCGGGGCGACGCGGTCGCGTTTCTGGTCGTGAGCTACGAATGACGGTCCGCTGGCACACGCTTCGGGTTACTTCCAGGACGTGGCGAGGGCGAGCCTGGCGGGATTCAGCCTGACCCCTCATACTCCAGCGGCAAACGGAACAACGGGAACTCGAAAATTGACTGACTCACAGACCTTGCGTGAGCCACGACCGAAAGGACATCTCATGAAACGTCTCTCGACTCTCCTGCTGACGGCACTGGCCGGACTGGCGGTGTTGACGATGGAATCTGCCGCCGAGGATGGCTCGCGAAAACTCGTCATTGTCGCCGGAAAACCGTCACATCCGCCGCGGATGCACGAGTTCAATGCCGGTGTGCAGTTGCTCGAAAAATGCCTGAAGGGAGTCAAGGGCCTCGATGTTCACATCGTGCTCAACGGATGGCCGAAAGACGAGGCGATCTTCGAGGGAGCCGACGCGGTCGTGTTTTACATGGACGGCGGCGGGCGGCATGAGGTCGTCCAGGAAAACGGACGCCGCATGAAAATGGTCGACGAGTGGACTCAGAAAGGCGTCGGCATCGGCTGCATGCATTACGGCGTCGAGGTCATCCGTGACCAGGCCGGCGTGCAGTTTCAACGCTGGATCGGCGGCCATTACGAGAATTCTTTCTCGTGCAATCCCATCTGGGAACCGAGCTTTACATCGTTTCCCGATCACCCGATTTCGAATGGTGTGAAACCGTTTGCGATCAAGGACGAGTGGTATTTCAACATGCGGTTCATCGATGACCTGCCTGGCAACAAGCCGGCCAAGGTCGAGAAGACAAGCTTCGTGCCAATCCTCGTCGCCGCGCCATCCGATGAAGTCCGCGACGGACCGTACGTTTACCCGAGAGGCCCCTACGAGCACATTCAGAAAGCCAAAGGGCGGGCTGAAGCCATGATGTGGGCGGTCGAACGGGAAGATGGCGGACGCGGTTTCGGATTCACCGGCGGACACTTTCATGACAACTGGGGGAATGACGATTACCGCAAGGTGGTTCTAAATTCTCTGCTGTGGGTCGCGAAGGCGGACGTGCCGAAGAGTGGTGTCGAGTCGAGTGTCACGAAAGAGGATCTCGACGCGAATCTCGATCCGAAAGAGCCCCGGAAGAAAAAGTAGAAATAGACTGAAGAGAAGTCACACGGCACGAGGCCGTTGTGCCAGGCCCGTTCGGGCCTCCAGATCGTTTGCCAGAAATGGCCGTCCTGCATTGGCTGCTCGACGTGTCCAGGGATGAGGCGCGTCGAATGAGTTCAGACCCCGTCACTATTTCGCCAGTCGAAGCGGCTGGCGAACCCGCGCGCGGAGGGCCTGGACCGGACTCGGCCCGCAAGTGGTATCCCGGCTGGACGATGCTTGGCATGGCCGGGGCTCTGCAATACATGTCGGCTCCGGGTCAGTCGTATTCGGTCGCCGCTTTCAAGGAACCTATGCGGGACGGGCTTGGAATTTCCGAGACGGACTTTTCGCTTGCCTACGCTGTCGCCACTTTGCTGAGCGCCGCGCTGTTGCCATACGTCGGACGGATCATCGATTCCGTCGGAGCCAGAAAGACGCTGCCGTTGATCGCGGTGGGACTGGGCTGCGGTTGTCTGTTCATGTCAACGATCTCGTCCCTGACGGGGCTCTACATCGCGTTCTGCATTGTTCGCAGTCTCGGCCAGGGCGCGCTGTCGCTGATCTCCGTCTGGCTGGTTGGGGAGTGGTACGAGAAGAAGCGCGGTATGGCGACCGCGATTGCTGGGCTCGGTGGCGGCCTTTCGGTGATGACCGTACCGATCCTCATGAACTGGCTGATCATTCAATACGGATGGAACACCGCCTGGGCCATCCTCGCACTGGCCGTGTGGGGCGTGCTGATCATCCCGGGAATCCTCCTGATCCGGGATCGGCCGGAGGAAACTGGGCTGAAACCGGACGGCTTTGAGCATCCCTCCGAGCTCGAAGGCAGCGAAGCAGAGGACGATCTGTCCGACGATGCCTCGCCTGAGACCGCGCCGAGGATGTCGCTCATTGCACCGACCGGCGATGCGTGGACAGTCCCGGAGGTCCTTCGCGACCCAACGTTCTGGAAGCTGCTCGCTGTTCCGTCGACGGCAGGCCTGGTCGGAACGGGGCTGGTGTTTCACCAGGTCGCCTTGATGGGGACACACGGCCTGGACTCGTTCAGCGCGCTCGGTCTGATGACAATCCAGGCAGGCTTTGCGACGGCTATGACGTTTCCAGTTGGCTGGCTGACCGACCGTGTCGAAAGCCGGTTCATACTGTTTTTCGCGATGCTGTGCCTGGCCGGAGCGTCTTTGCTGGTGATGACGCTGCCGTTTACCTGGATGGCAATCGTTTACGCTCTGCTGCTGGGACTCCACGGGAGCATCCTGCGCAGCACGGGCACGGTCGTCTGGATCAATTTTTACGGGCGAGCTCACCAGGGAGCCGTCCGCGGAGTCGCGTGGTCAGCCATGATCCTCGCGTCGGCGCTGGGGCCACTGCCTCTCGCGCTTTCGGTCGACTACTTTAACTCGTACCGACCGGCGCTGCTGTTCTTCATCGCGATGCCACTCTTTGCCGCGTGTGCCGTCTGGACCGCTCGTTCGCCGCAGCGAGTCTCGCCAAACTAACCCGACGAGTCATCAAGGGATGAGAGTCGATCGACGTTCGCCCTCGCTGACTGACGCGTCGGGTTACTTGCGGCTGACAATCGGTGACCGCGCAAAGAAAAACGACCCGCACATTGCGGGTCGTCTTCCTGGAGACGTGCCAGAAGGTCCGAACCACCTTCAGGCAGGGAGCACGATCTCAGTGTGTCAATCAGGCGAGTTCAAACCGGCCGTCCGGGAAGACCTTCAAGCCGGGGCCCGTCTCCTCTGAGGGAGTCGCGAATACGTGCAGCCGGACGCGGTTTTCCGCGACCAGACCGGAAATTGTGAGGTAGCTCTGAGGGTCATCGATGTCTTCTGCTCCGGCAGGGAACACGGACCAGAAGAACTCATCCCGCTCAGTAAACTTCGCCAGCAGTTTTTCGATATCGACTTCAAAGCTCATCGGTTTCATCTGACCGTCGCGAGATCCACCGACCACTTCCGTCGATCCAAGATAAAGTCGAGCCACCCAGCAGTCCTCTTCGCGGTGGCATTCGAAACCGACTCGAGCGACGCCCGTCAGCGGCTCAAACATTTCAGCGGTCTCTTCAATGAGTTTCGTCAGCCAGTCGGGCCGACGGTCGCCGCCCTGTCCGGGTTGCCAGTTTTCCATTCGCTTCATCAAGTGCTGCACGGGAAGGTGTGAGTGGGTCAAGGGGAACTCCGAAACGCTCAAGATGTGAAATCGGGGGATGGGATTCTGCATGCAGGATTCTGATCCCGCCCTCACCCGAACGAGTTGAGTACGACCGGGTGTCGACTCAGACGTGTGAATTCCTCTCGGGCAGAGTCTGTATCGGGAGATCGAATCGCGAAGCCGACTCAATTCGTATTTCGCAACACAGTTGCCGAGACCGAGCGACCGTTGCACCTGCCGTGCGGAGAAGCGCGTTCCGCGCGAAAACGCCTCACAAACCGCTCGTCCGTACGTAACGCATCGTGCACGACCCGTCGATTGTGGCGACTGTCTGCCCTGCCCGGCGCGATGCGCGAGCACTCCACGACGGTCGTTCCGATTACTCAGCGCATCGAACTGGAGGAAAGACGAATCCAGACCTGATCGAGCAAATGCGGCTCACCCCTGCGAAGCTCAGACCGCGCGCGTTAGCCGACCTGTGCCGATTGAGCCGTGTCTGAATTCGGAGCCGTGTCTGAATTCGGAGCCGCGTCTGAATTCGGAGCCGCGTCTGAATAAAGCCTGGCCGAATTAATCAACCAGGCTTTCTGCAGTAGCGGTGCGGCGCAAGCCGCCCGGTGTCACGCGGGACGAATCGCCGTTCGACCGGACCGCCTGCGCCGTTCCGCCATTTGTGTGAGGACGTTAAAGAGACGTTCGCGGCCCTACCCGCCACTCTTCAGGTAGCTCTGATAAACACCCTCGACGTTGGCGGACTTCGTGTCGCCGCTGTGAATCAGAAGTCCGTATCGCAGTCGCATCGTGGCTCCCGGCAAAAGGTACTCAAACTGAGCCGGACGTTTTCCACCGGTGTAGGACTTCTCACCGAAAGGATTGATCGAGAACAGGCCGTAGTTTCTCACGTGGTATCGTGACGCGCGGAAGTTGAGCGGGTGGTCGAACAGAGCGACGCCGAACGTCTTGCCCTCGACCGTGCCGGTGTAATCGATCCAGGCAGACGCTTGTCCCCAGCACAGTTTCGTTCCCTCGTCGCCTTCCGCGTTGACGACCTTGCCGCCTTCGTTTTCGCGCATTGAGTCGACCATGCGGAAACCGAACAAGCCTTCTTTCGTGTCGCCAAACTCGACGGGCTCGGTCCCCGCCGCGCGGAACGTGATGTCGTAAGAGAAGAGCCGGTTGGAACCGATCTTGATGATGGTGGTCTCGGTCACGACGGCTTTGCCGTCCTCGCCCTGCCAGTCATTCACGACGGTCATTTGAGCAGCGTCGCCCTCAGCCACGTCGAGCTTGACTTCGCGATTGACGATTTTGCCCTTCTCGCCCCAGAACTCGATCTTGTTGATCTGATCGACCGCCACCCAGATTCCTTTGTGGTGAGGGTGATCTCCCTTCGTCCTGTCAGTGAAGATCTCGCGAGTCAACACGGTCCCACCCGGTCCCCGCACAGGAGACATGAACGGCTTCGGGAGTTCCTCGCCGAAATTGAAGACCGAAAACGCCTCACCATCGACAGTGATCGTGACGGTCGTCCCTTTCTTTTCCAGCTTGACCTTCGCTTGAGCGACAGCACTCGAGGCGACACAGATTGCCAGTCCACACAGCAGAATCTGCAGTGACTTCATCTTGAGCTCCTTCTGATCGGCACTGAACTGTTATGACCAGACGGAAGGCTACGGAATCGCCAGGCCGAATGAAATCGACCCCGCAGGTCAGGTGTCACTCCCGCGCGGCCTGAACCGAATCCTTGTCGCAGTTGTCTCGAACGAGTAACCTCATCGCCGTTTCAAATACATCCACATATCAACATTAGCTTTCACCTATACAGCGTTGCCCATGTCTCTCCGCAATGTGGAACTCTTTTGCGAAGTCGCCCGCTGCCGCAGCTTCTCACGGGCGGCTGACGTCTACGAGATCTCGCAATCCTCTGTGAGTCAAGCAGTTGCGCAGCTTGAGAAGCGTCTCGGAATCCAGCTGATCGATCGGCAGCACCGCCCGCTGGAGCTCACAACAGCCGGCCAGACTTACTTCAACGGGTGCGTCACCCTGCTTTCGAACTTCCGCGAGCTGGAAGATTCGGTGCAGCAACTCGTGCAGAAAGTGACGGGGAGGCTTCGCGTTGCGGCGATTTACTCCGTCGGGCTGCTCGAACTGGATCGGTATGCGCAACAGCTGAAAACAGTCTGCCCGGCAGTCGACTTTCGAATCGAGTCGCTTCATCCGGAGGATGTGTACAGTCGGGTCCGGGACGAGTCGGCCGAGATCGGGCTCGTCTCGTTTCCTCAGGATGGTGCGGAATTCAGCTCAATTCTGTGGCAGGAGCAGCCGTTTGTGATCGTCGTCCCGCCGGGGCACAGGCTCGCAAATCACGACTCTGAACACTACCCTGCCGCCTCGATCAGGGAGCTCGAAGGTGAGGATTTCGTGGGCTTTACGACCGAACTGCGAGTGCGTCGGCAGATTGACCGCTGGCTGAAAGAAGTCGGCGTTTCGCCCAGAATCGTCCACGAGTTTGACAATGTGGAGCAGATCCGGGCTGCCGTTGAGGATGGGCTCGGGGTGGCCCTGCTGCCGGCTCCGACTGTCACCCGCAGTGTCGAGACAGGGACGCTCGTCAGCCTACGGCTTTCCGACGTCGAGTGGACTCGTCCGCTCGGCATCATCCATAAGCGGAACCGGAAGCTCAGCAACGCCGCCAGTCGGTTTGTCGAGCTTCTACACGAGGCCCCGAAACCAAAAGAGCGGGACTCGGTACGGACAACGGCCCGTTAGGACGGACTTCCATGTCCGCCAAAGCCGGTAAGACGGACGCCCACGTCCGTCAGTGCAGGTCAATTGAAATCGTGTTGGCGGCTGACGGACGTGGGCGTCCGTCCTACGAGCCTTCTTGAAAAAAACCTCGGCAGCGATGCCACTCGATAAAGAGACGAGAAAGACAGATGGCCAGAACGCCAAACCAGAACGACGACAATGTCGACGAAAAATACTTCCAGGACGCCCTCCGGAACGGACGACTCCCGGCGAAGCGGGGCCTCTATGACCCGCAGTTCGAGCACGAGAACTGCGGAGTTGGCTTCATCGCTCACATCAAAGGCAAGCGGTCGCGGCAGATCGTTGACGATGCCGATCGGATGCTCCAGCGGATGGAACATCGCGGAGCGTGCGGTTGCGAGGAGAACACCGGCGACGGCGCCGGAATGTTGACAGCTCTGCCTTACGAGCAGTTGGAGCGAGTCGCAAAGGAAGATCTCGGCGCGGTCCTGCCAGCGCGCGGTCTCTACGGAGCCGGCGTTGTTTTCATGCCGAACGACGAGACCGAACGCGAGCAGTCTCGGAGAATTGTGAACGACATCATCGAGGCGCAGGGGCAGAAGCTCGTCGGTTGGCGCGTGCTGCCCGTCGATCCGGACGCCGCAGACGTTGGCCCGACCGCTCGCGCGTGCATGCCTCATTTTGAGCAGCTCTTCATCGCGGCGGCCGACGGACTCGACAGCGACGCCTTTGAACGGCAGCTCTTCGTAATTCGTAAACAGGCCAGTCGCGACATCCGCGTGCGGAGTGACATGGATCAGCGGCTGATGTTTTACGTCTGCTCGCTCTCAACCAAGGTCATCATCTGGAAGGGTATGCTCCGCTCAATGCAAGTCATGCCGCTGTTCAAGGACCTGCAGGATCCGGAATACAAGTCGCATCTGGCGATGGTTCACTCGCGGTTTTCGACAAACACGTTTCCCAGCTGGGACCGGGCTCAGCCATGCCGATTCATGGCTCACAACGGTGAGATCAATACGCTGCGCGGCAACTCAAACTGGATGTTCGCTCGGCAAGGCGTGATGGAAAGTGAACTGTGGGGCGGAGATCTTCGCAAGCTGTGTCCGATCATCGAGCCGGAATGCTCGGACTCGGGCAACTTCGATAACGCTCTGGAGATGCTTTACCACAGCGGCCGGACGCTGCAGGAATCGGTCATGATGATGATTCCCGAGGCGTGGCAGAATCACCACAGCATGACCGAAGACAAGCGGGCGTTTTACGAATACTACTCCGCTCTGCAGGAGCCGTGGGACGGCCCGGCTTCGATCTCGTTCACCGACGGGCGTTACATCGGCGCGATTCTGGATCGTAACGGACTTCGCCCCAGCCGCTACTACGTGACTCACGACGACCGCGTCATCATGGCGAGCGAAGTCGGCGTCGTGGACGTCGCTCCCAAAGATGTCAAATCCAAGGGTCGACTGCAGCCAGGCCGAATGTTCCTCGTCGATTTCGAGCAAGGCCGCATCATCGCCGACGAGGAGCTCAAAACGTCCGTTGCCGCGAAGCGACCGTACAAGCAGTGGCTCCAGAATCAGTCCATCCACCTCGACGATCTGCCGCGTGTCGACACGCCGGATCACTTCTCCTCAGATGATCTGCTGAAGCGGATGCAGGCCTTTGGCTACACGACGGAAACCCTGCAGTTCATGCTGATGCCGATGCTTCGGGAAAAGCGGGACCCGATCGGTTCAATGGGCAACGACGCGGCCCTGGCCGTGCTGTCTGACCAGGCTCGCATGACCTACGACTACTTCAAGCAGCTCTTCGCGCAGGTCACGAACCCGGCCGTCGATTCGATCCGCGAAGACATCATCATGAGCCTTGAGTGCTACATCGGCCCGGAAGGCAATCTGCTCGACACGACGGAAGAGCAGTGCCACCGCCTCTGCATTCCGCATCCGATTCTCACCAACACGGAACTGGCCGCCATCGAGACGCTCGACGGCAGTGGCAATCACAACGAGAGCAGCGACAAGTGGGGCAGCTGGAAAACAAAAACGATCGACACGACCTATGCACGCAGTGAAGGCGCGGCCGGACTGCGACCGGCGATCGAGCGAGTCTGCCAGGAAGCCACCCAGGCGATTGAAGACGGCTACTCGCTGATCGTTCTCTCCGACCGCGAGACATCTGCCGAACGAGTCCCGATCAGCGCGCTGCTCGCGACGGGAGCCGTCCATCACGCGCTCGTCCGGCAGGAATTGCGAACCCGAATCGGCGTCCTCGTTGAATCCGGCGAGGCTCGCGAGGTCCACCACTTCTGCCTGCTGAGCGGCTACGGAGCGGACGCGATCAATCCCTACCTCGCGTTTGAATCTCTTTACCAGGCCCGTGAAGATGGCCTGCTTGAGGCAACATACACCGACGACAAAATCGTTTCGTCATTCCGCAAAGCCGTCGCGAAGGGCATGCTCAAAGTCATGGGCAAAATGGGCATCTCGACGCTGGCTTCGTATAAAGGGGCTCAGATTTTCGAGGCCGTCGGCCTGAACGCGGAAGTCGTTGACGAGTGCTTCGCTGGCACCGCCAGCCGCATTGCCGGCGTCGGCTTCGACGTCCTCGCCGAAGAAGGCATCCGCCGCCACGAGATCGGTTTCCCGACCCGCGACACCAACGCGTTGCCGGTCCTCCCGAACGACGGGCAGTTCCACTGGCGGAAAGAAGGCGAAGCTCACGCCTGGAACCCGTACTCGATCGCCGCCATTCAAACTGCCGCGCGAACGGGATCGAAAAACGCCTACGCGGACTTCGCAAAACTGGTCAACGAGCACAACACCAGATCGTGCTTCCTGCGCGGACTGCTGAAGTTCAAGTTCTACCGGGAAGCCGTTCCACTGGAAGAAGTCGAGTCCGCAAAAAATATCGTCAAGCGGTTCTGCACCGGCGCTATGAGCTACGGGTCAATCTCAGCGGAAGCTCACGAGACGCTGGCCGTCGCGATGAACGTGCTCGGCGGAAAAAGTAACACCGGCGAGGGTGGCGAGGATCCCAAACGATTCGAGTCCTACGCCAGGCCCGACGACGAGCACAAGTACATGGTCGATACGGTGCGGCAGTTCGATCCAGAGAATGCCGACGCTCCGAACGAGTACTCAAAGCGGTCCTGCATCAAGCAGGTCGCCAGCGGTCGTTTCGGTGTGACAAGCTGGTACCTCACCAACGCCGACGAGTTGCAGATCAAAGTGGCTCAGGGAGCCAAGCCGGGCGAAGGCGGCGAACTTCCCGGCTACAAAGTCGACAAGATCATCGCGGCGACACGTCTCTCAACGCCGGGCGTCGGCCTCATCAGCCCGCCACCTCACCATGACATTTACTCGATCGAGGACCTTGCGCAGCTCATCTTCGACCTGAAGAACTCGAACCCGCGAGCGGCCATCAGCGTGAAGCTTGTTTCCGAAGTCGGGGTTGGCACGATCGCCGCCGGCGTCGCGAAAGGCCACGCGGACAAGATTCTGATTTCCGGGACAGACGGCGGCACCGGAGCCTCACCGCTGACCAGCATCAAGCACGCCGGCCTGCCGTGGGAGCTTGGCATCGCGGAAACTCATCAGGTTCTGGTGATGAACGATCTGCGCAGCCGCGTGCGTCTCGAAACGGACGGTCAGATTAAGACCGGCCGCGACGTTGTGATGGCAGCACTTCTTGGTGCGGAAGAATTCGGCTTCGCGACCGCACCGCTCATCACGCTGGGCTGCATCATGATGAGGAAGTGCCACCTCAATACCTGCCCGGTTGGGATCGCCACGCAGGATCCGGAGCTTCGCAAAAAGTTCAAAGGCAAACCGGAACACGTCGTCAACTACCTCTTCATGGTGGCTGAGGATACCAGGCAGATCATGGCGGAACTTGGCTTCCGCACGATCAACGAAATGGTCGGTCATGTCGAAGCCCTCGAGATCGACGACGCGGTAACTCACTGGAAGGCCAAAGGAATCGACCTGACGCCGATCCTCACAACGGCCGTCAAGCCGCACGCACGGGTCGGTACGTTTTGTC
This sequence comes from Planctomycetota bacterium, assembly GCA_027623235.1. GTDB lineage: Bacteria > Planctomycetota > Planctomycetia > Planctomycetales > Planctomycetaceae > JAQBVJ01. The sequence goes on along the minus strand of JAQBVJ010000004.1, from coordinate 15,979 downwards.
AGATCGAGCAGAAGCACGGTCTGGAAGATGTCCTCGACAATGTCCTGATTGAAGAATGCCAGCCGGCGCTCAAAGAGAACCCGGAGAAGGTTGAGCTGGACTTTGACCTCGTGAATACGGACCGCGCCTTTGGAACCTGGCTGTCAAACGAAGTTTCGCGAGCTCATGGACCGGCCGGTCTGCCGGACGGCACGATCCACATCAACGCCAATGGCTCAGCCGGCCAGAGTGTCGGAGCGTGGCTGGTTCCGGGCATCACAATTGAACTCGAAGGCGACGCGAACGACTACGCCGGCAAAGGCTTGTCCGGCGGCCGTCTGATCATCTACCCGCCGAAGAAGTCGACCTTCAAGCCGGAAGAAAACATCATCATCGGCAACGTGGCTCTTTATGGAGCGACCACAGGTGAGGCCTTCTTCCGTGGTATGTCGGCCGAGCGGTTCTGCGTCCGCAATTCGGGTGCCCGCGCGGTCATCGAGGGCGTCGGCGACCACGCCCTGGAATACATGACCGGTGGACGAGTCGTGGTCCTCGGCCCGACCGGCCGCAATTTCGCAGCCGGCATGTCCGGCGGCATCGCGTACGTCCTTGCCAAAGATAAGGAAGAGTTCCGGCTCAACTGCAACCTCGGCCTGGTGGAACTTGAAGAAGTCGAAGCCGACGAGGACATCGCCGAGCTGAAAGAGCTGATCGAAAAACACGCCAACTACACGGGCTCGACTGTGGCGTCCGGCATCCTCGACAACTGGACGGAGACTCTGCCGAAATTCATCAAGGTCATGCCACGCGACTACAAGCGAGCCCTGGCCGAACTTGCGGCGGAACTTGCTGCAGAAACAGTTAAAGCGTGAAGTAATCCGGATTCGTCACCTCTCATCGTCACGTCGCAAACGGGAAGGAACAGGCATGAGCACCGCAACTCCTGACAAGTCGGATCGAATGACGGCTAAGGATCTGCTCGCGCTTTCCGACGAAAAGAACTACGAACTGGTCGACGGAAAACTGGTGGAGTTGAACATGAGCGGACTTTCGAGCGAAGTTGCCATGATTCTTGCCTGGCATTTAATGAACTTCGTGAGGCCGCAGGGCCTGGGGTCCGTTTTCGGCTCGGATTGCGGATACCAGTGTTTTTCGTTTGCCCCACAGCAGGTCCGGAAACCAGATGTTTCATTTGTCGCCGTGGGTCGGATCTCTGACGCCGAAAAGGAAGCGGGATACGTCAGAGTTGCTCCCGACCTGGCTGTTGAGGTCATCTCTCCGAGCGACGGGTTTCACAACACGGAAGAAAAAGTGGCCGAATATCTCTCAGCTGGCGTGCGACTTGTCTGGATCATTGATCCGCTCGCCAGGATTGCAATCGTTCATCGTCAGGATGCCTCGTACGAGCGTCTCGGTGCTGACGGTTCTCTCAGTGGCGAAGACGTCCTTCCCGGATTTGAATGCAGGATCACGGACCTGCTTCCGCCTTCCAGCGCAAACTGAATTCAGAATCTAAAGACAAATCGGCATCAAGAAAGTGAGTGAGTGATGGGAGACCCACGGGGTTTCATGACGGTTGAGCGGGAGACCTACGGCGAACGGGATCCGCTGCAGCGAATCGGCGACTGGGACGAATTTCACATCGACCTGCCCGTCGTCGAACTGCAGCAACAGGGCTCGCGGTGTATGGACTGCGGCGTGCCGTTCTGCCACACCGGCGGGCTGATGGCCAACATGGCGGCCGGCTGCCCCGTGCAGAACCTCATTCCGGAATGGAACGATCTGGTCTATCGCGGTTACTGGCGAGAGGCTCTCGACCGGCTCCACAAAACGAACAACTTTCCCGAGTTCACGGGCCGAGTCTGCCCGGCTCCGTGCGAAGGTTCCTGCGTTCTGGGAATCAACGAGCATCCCGTCACGATCAAGCAGATGGAAGTTTCCATCATCGATCGCGGCTTCGAAGAGGACTGGGTCAAGGCAACTCCACCCGCAAGTCGCACCGGTAAGACTGTCGCCGTGGTCGGGTCAGGACCGGCCGGACTGGCGTGCGCCGCACAGCTCAACCAGGCCGGCCACACAGTCACCGTGTTCGAGCGGGCCGACCGCATCGGCGGCCTGCTCATGTACGGCATCCCCAACATGAAGCTGGAAAAAGAAAAGGTCGTCCAGCGACGGGTCGATCTACTTGCAGCCGAAGGCGTCACCTTTAAGACCGGCGTCGAGATCGGCACAGACATCACCTCAAAGCAGTTGACTGACGACTTTGACGCCGTCGTGCTCTGTGTCGGTGCCACGAAGCCGAACGACTTTTTCGCGAGGACTCCGGGGCGTGACCTCAACGGCATTCACTTTGCCATGGAGTTCCTCACGAAGAACACGAAAAGCCTGCTCGACTCAAAGCACAAGGACGGGCAGTTCATCAACGCGGCCGGCAAAGATGTCATCGTGATCGGCGGCGGCGACACCGGAACCGACTGCATCGGCACCTCGCTGCGACACGGCTGCAAAAGCCTCGTCACGTTCGAAATCGTTCCTCAGCCACCGAACGAGCGAGCCGACAACAACCCGTGGCCTCAGTGGCCGAGGATTCTGCGAACCGATTACGGCCACGACGAAGCCGCCGCGAAGTTCGACTACGCAACCGTGCCTGGCAAAGAAAACGACAACGACCCGCGCGAGTTCTCAATCCAGACCTCGGAATTCCTCGGCGACGACGACGGTAATTTGCGAGCCGTCAAAACCGTTCGAGTCGACTGGAGTAAGCCGCAGGACAGCGGCCCTCCGTTCACCGTCGTCGAAGGTTCCGAGCAGGAATGGCCGTGCCAGCAGATCTTCCTGGCCCTCGGCTTCAGCGGACCGGAACAGCGGATCGCCGAAGAACTGAACCTCGACACCGACCGCCGCTCCAACTTCCAGGCCGAGTACGGCCGGTACGGAACGAGCATCGACGGAGTCTTCGCCGCCGGAGACTGCCGCCGCGGACAGAGCCTCGTCGTGTGGGCCATCCACGAAGGCCGTCAGGCCGCGCGCGAGTGCGACCGCTACCTGATGGGCTCAACGAAGCTGCCGTAAGCGACACGGTCGGGGCACCTACTGAGCTGCTTCAATGATTCGGACTGAGCGAATCTGCCTGGCGGAAAGTGTTTCCGTACCGATCGCTGAGCGGGTAACACCGACTCCGACGTTTTTGAACATCCGGTTCGCATAGGGCATTTTGTTTAACAGGGGAACTCCCCGCTCGTTGCGACCTGTGGTGATTTCCTGAGCATCACTCAGCACGAGCACGCCGTCAGCGGCGCTGGCAACATAGCCGGTGACTTCGCGCGTCGTCTCCGACGTGGAGTCAGCCAGCGTCACGGTGCACTCGGTGCCCGGCTTCAATTCCGAAAGCTGCTCCGGCCCAGGCACATCGTCGGACGGTTCAAGCTGCCCTTCAGCATTGAGGGTCGACTCCGGCAAACCAGCCGGCGGCGACAAGAGAGTCTGCTGACATCCGGCCAGCAGAAAGGCGCAGAAAACGGGGACGATCCGTGTCATCGATTTTGACTCCTGAATGTCGGATTCCCTCCCGACACCGGACGATAGGCGAATCGACGAATTTCAGGCCAGACCGATTCAGCGGGCATCAGGCAGACGCAACTTTTGAAACCGTTCGCCGCCGACTTCCGCGACGATGAGATTCCCGTCGACGTCCACCGCAAGCATGTGCGGCAGGTTGAATTCGCCCGGCTTCGCTCCTTTTTTCCCGAAGCGAGCGGTGACTTTGCCCGTCGCGTCGAGCTGCACGATCTGCTGAGCTCGGCCGTCGGCCACGAAGAGCCGCTGCTTTTTGTCGAGGGCGATGCCGTACGGAGCAAAGCCCGGCCACGTTGCCAGGTGGCGTCCGGCGAGGTCGAAGACCTGGATGCGGTCGTTCTCGCGGTCTCCCACGATGACCCGGCTTTTCGCATCGACCACGATCGAGTGCGGCAGGTCGAATTCGCCTGCCCCCGTTCCCGCCGTGCCCCACTGAGCGAGAAATCGCCCCGACCGATCAAATTTCAAAACGCGGTTATTGCCGTACCCATCGGAGACGAAGACCTCACCCTGCGGTCCGAAGGCCACATCGGTCGGCTTGTTGAATTGATCGATGCCGTCGCCCGGCCTGTCGATCTGCCCGAGAGCCAGCAGCAGTTTTCCGCTCGGCGTGAATTTGAAAACCATGTGATGCCCGATGTCGGTCGCCCAGACGTTGCCGTCCGGATCGACCCGCATTCCGTGAGCCGATCCGATCAGATCGTCTCCCCACGAGCGGATGAATTTTCCCTGGGCGTCGCAGCAGAGGATCGGCTGTTTGCCTCGGTGAAACAGAAACAGCTCGCCGTCTTTTCCGATCGCCACGGCTGAGCATTTCCCGAGCTTCACCGAATCCGGCAGCGTCAGGAAATCCGGAACCGGTTTAAGCCTGGGTGCGTCGACTTCCGCGAGCAGCGAAGCCTGCGGAAAGCACAGGCAGGCCATGAGAATTCCAGAGGCATTCAACCTGACGTGACGATTCATTCTGGCTCCCTTGTCGAGTTCGAGGAACGTTCACTTGTCGGCATTTTCAACCGCGAAGCGGCGGCAGCGTATTGCCCCTGGCGTTGATTCAGTGGGACCAGAGTTGTGTCGGCTGATTGTCGCCTTTCGCTCCGCGAAAGCAGCGCTACTTTCGCGGAGCGAAAGGCGACAATCAGCCGAACCTGGTACCACTTAAGAACGTCCGTGGCTATTCAGTCTGACTTCGGAACAGGAAGCGGCATCGCCGCGCCCGATACTTTTCTCCAGTCGGCAAGACGCTGCTGCATCGCTCTCGCCACGTCCGGTTTGTCCGAGGCCAGGTTTCGCTTCTCGCTGAGGTCTTCCTTTAAGTTGTAAAGTTCCAGCGACCTGTCGGCGAAGTTTTCGATCAGTTTGAAATCGCCCTCGCGGATGGCACCGCCGAGCGGGTTGGCCTGGTGAAAAGCATAATTCGGGTAGTGGAAAAAGAGTGACTTCCGGTCGAGCGAATCAGCCCCCTTCAGAATAGGGACGAGGCTCACCCCGTCCTGCGGCCGTGCGACCTGATCTCGCGCTGGATGTTCTTCCTGCAGAGGAAGGCCTGCAGCCTCAAGAAGTGTCGCGTAAAAATCGGTGCTGATCACCGGGACGCTGCACTCTCGCCCGGGCTTCGTGACGCCCGGCCAGCGGATGATGAGTGGCACTCGGATGCCGCCTTCATACAGCCAGCCTTTGTCGCGACGCAGCGGGCGGTTGTCGCCGACTCCGCCGAACGCACCGTTGTCGGAGGTGAACACGACCAGCGTATCGTCTCTCAGTCCGAGGTCGTCGATCGACTTCAAAACCCGTCCGATCGCCGTGTCCATCGCCTCGATCATGGCTCCATAGCGCGTGTCGTTGAGGCCCGGCCCGGTCCGCGTCTCGTATTTCTTGAGCAAATTTTCGGGAGCCTGCATCGGCCAGTGGACCGTGTAGTTCCACAGGAAGAGCATGAACGGCTTCTTGCCGGCCTGCGATTCCTTCATGAAATTGATCGACTCCGCGGCGAGCCGATCGGGCATGTACTCGCCCTGCGGTCCGTCCGGCAGATTGTGGATACGGTACGGCGAAAAGAAGCTCGGCGGCCCGCCGTACGCACAGCCGGCGATGTTGACGTCGAAGCCCTGTTTCTCCGGAGCGAACCGGGCGTCGCCGACACCGCCGTCGCGGAGTGACCCGTCCTCGCACAGATGCCACTTGCCGATGAAGCCGGTGCGGTAACCGGCATCCCGCAGCCGTTCGGCAATCGTCACATGCTCCAGTGGAAGATGATTGATCATCGGAGCCGGCAGCAGCTTCGCGTCCTTCGGGATGAATCGTTTCTGATCAGGAATGTGGTTCGTGATGTGCAGCCTCGCCGGCGAGAGCCCGGTCAGGATTGAAGCCCGCGTCGGCGAGCACACGGGCGCAGCCGCGTAGGCATCGGTAAATCGAACGCCCTCTTTCGCGAAACGGTCGATGTTGGGCGTCTCGACCAGCTTATTACCCTGGCAAGCCAGGTCCATCCAGCCGAGATCGTCGATCAGGATGAAGACGATGTTCGGCGGAGACTTGGCGGCCGCAAGAATCGATTGAAAACAAACGACGGCAAGCAGAGCGAGTGTGAGACTGCGCAGCGGCATGGGAGACCTCTTGAATTTCGACTCGTCCCGATCATAGCCCGGGTTATTCATCAGCCGTTTTGGCGCTAGCAGCGTGTCCGGATACTCATTCCGACCTGGTTTTCGTTGGTGAGATGTTGTATTCCGGCTTCAGTTGACGTTGCATTTTATTTTTGTTTGGACTTTGTGTGAGTTTCACGGATGACTCGTAAGTTTCGCGAATGGCAGCCGGATGCGGGCTGGTTGTTTCCGCCGTCTCCCAGAGACTGGTTGCCGGAAGATCATCTGGTTTACTTTCTGCTGGATGTGACTGCTCAGATCGATATTTCGCCGATCGTTGACGATTACGCCAGCGACTACGGTGGTCAGCCGCCGTTTCATCCGCGGATGATGCTCGTGCTGCTGCTGTATGCTTACAGCTCCGGCGTGTTTTCATCGCGGAAGATCATGCAGCGATGCGTCACTGACGCGGCCTTTCGAGTCGTCGTGGGCGAGGACATTCCCAACTTCCGTCGCATCGCCGAATTTCGAGCCCGGCACCTGAAGCATCTGCAACCGTTGTTTCTGGAAGTGCTGGTGCTGTGTCGTGAAGCGGGCCTGCTGAAGGTGGGACGGCTCTCGCTGGACGGCACGAAGGTCAAGGCGAACGCGTCGCGGAACAAAGCGATGAGCTACGATCGCATGGGGCCCGAAGCCGAACGACTGCAGCAGGAGATCGATGCTCTGCTGGCTCGGGCTGATGATGCGGATACGGCTGATGACGATCAGTTCGGCGATCTGTCGGGTGACGAAATTCCGGATGAACTGAAACGTCGCGAAAGTCGACTGAAGAAGATTCTGGAGGCGAAGGCAGCGCTGGAAGAGGCGGCTCGTCAGAAGGCTCAGGACCATGTCGACAAGATGGAGGCGGAAGGCCGCAACCATCGCACCAACCCTGACGAGGCGGTCCCCGATTCGAAGGCTCAGCGCAATTTCACGGACCCGGAATCGAAGATCATGAAGACTTCGAACAAAGGCTTCGACCAGTGCGGCAATGCTCAAGCGGTGGCCAACGAGCAGCAGATCATCATCGCGGCTGATGTCACTGGCCAGGCGAACGACGTCCGTCAGACAGTACCGATGACGGAGCAGGCGATTGACAATCTCAATGAAGCAGGCGTCACGGAAAACATCGGAGCGTTCACCGCCGACGCGGGTTACTTCAGCGAAGAGAACATGGACGCTCTGGATGCTCATGACCGGATCGACGCTGTGTTCATCGCGACGGGCCGTCAGAAGCACCACGACAAAGTGCCGGATTCCCCGAAAGGTCGACCACCGAAAGACCTGACGGCCAAACAGAAGATGGCTCGTCGCAACCGGACGAAGAAAGGGCGAGCCGAATATGCTCGCCGAAAGGTGATTATCGAACCAGTGTTCGGACAGATCAAAGCGGGTCAGGGGTTTCGCAATTTCCTCCTGCGAGGCCTTGAGAAGATGCAGGGGGAATGGAAGCTGGTCTGCCTGACTCACAACTTACTGAAGTTGTTCAGAAGCGGTGCGCAGGCAGCCTGGTAAAATGATCGCCAGGGAGACGTACGCCTTGAATTCAGGCGGCACACAAAGCCCCGGCTTTCTGTGGTTGCCCCATCTTCCACGTCGTTCACGAGAGGCCTCGAATCAAACAGGGCAGCGACAGGAATTCTGATATTTTCAGACCTCACCGGCTACGCCACACAACAGCTTTCCGGACACGCTGCTAGATTACGCGGTGACAAAGCGTAGTTTGCGGGCAAGACAAACTCACGAGACGTCTGGGGGCACCCTCCGTTCTCGCGAAGCAAAACGAAATTTCAGCGTTTTAAGAAAGTTCGTCGAGCCCCCGACTCATTTTGAGCCTCTGCACACTGGGCCACATAAGAGTTCGACGAGGGCAACCATGGGTAGCGCTCACAGCATTTTTCTGATTGACGATGACCCGGTCGTCCTTGCCTCACTGTCTGCTCCGCTGCAGACATTGGAAGTCTAAATCCAAACCTACCTGACTGCGGAAGATTTTCTCGACGGGGCTCACGAGGGCGCACGCGGGTGCGTTGTCACCGACCTGAAACTGCCCGGAATCAGCGGCCTGCAACTGCAGGAGCATTTAAACAAAGTGGGCGGCTTTCTCCCGGTCATTTTTGTCAGTGGGCGAGCGGATGTGGGAACCGCAGTGAAAGTGATGGAGCAGGGAGCCATCACGCTGATCGAAAAACCGGATGATCACAACGAGATGATCCGGGCGGTCATGCGGGCTCTCGATATGTCGACAGAACTCCAACGCCAGGCGGAATTTGTTGCCGACGTCCGAGCGAGACGATCGTCGCTGACCGACGACGAAGAACAGGTTCTAGTGATGATCATCGACGGTCGTCCCAACAAATCGGTCGCTTCAGATCTGGGAATCAGCATGCGAACCGTTGACCGCCGCCGCCGGACCGTCTTCGAAAAAATGCAGGTTCCCACCGCCCCCGAACTGGCCCGTCTGCTGACACTCGTTGAGCAGATTGAGAAGTCGACGGACAGTACCTTCGATACGCCGGCCTCTTCCTCAATTTGACAATCCCGTCACTCTGGCCAACGATCAGTTGAGCTGTGTGCCGAGACGCGATACTCCTCTGCTGTTCGTAAAGGATGTTCGCGTCCGGACTTCACTTCAGACTGGCCTGGCTCCGTGTCGAAAAATTCGCGCACTTCAGAACATGATTCTTTCGAGCAGTCCGCAATCAAACTCCGCGGCGTTCGAGTCCACAACCTGCGCAGCATCGATGTCGACATTCCGCATCGGCGGCTCACAGTCCTGACAGGCGTCAGTGGTTCGGGAAAAAGCAGCCTGGCAATCGACACGCTCTACGCGGAAGGGCAGCGACGATACATCGAAAGCTTTTCCGCTCAGGCCAGACAGCATCTCGACCGGCTTGAGAAACCAGACGCCGATTTAATCGAGCATCTCCCTCCGGCCGTCGCGATCCGGCAGAATTCCGTCAGCCGATCCCCAATGTCCACCGTCGCCACAGTGACGGGGATTGACGTCTCGCTGCGACTGCTCTTCGCACGGCTGGGGACGATCGTGTGCCCTGACTGTTCCATCCCCGTACGCCCGTGGTCAGCACAGGACGTCGTTGCGGATGTCGAAGATTCGCCGGACGGTACGAAGCTGATGCTCGGTTTCACTCCCGAGCTCTGCACGAGTCCAGACGGCCTGGCAGAACAGCTGTCTCACACCGGCTTCACACGAGGCCTCATCATTGACCGATCCGAAGGACAGCCGACCGCACAAACAATCCGTCTCGACGAGCTCACGATCGACCAGTCACGGAAAGACGCTCTCGCAAGTCGCAAGCAGGAGTTGCTCGTCATCGTCGACCGAGTCACAACCGGACGGACGAAACGGTCGCGAATCACCGAAAGCCTGGAAACATGCTTCCGCCACGGTGGAGGGCGATGCACAGTGCTGCGTGAGGTCACCAGCGAGGACGAGTGCCCCAGCTCACAGCCAGCCTGTTTCGTACTCGACGACAAACTCTGGAAGGTGTCGCGGTTTTCGGCGCACCTTGACTGCTCCTCGTGCAACCGCTCCTTCCAGAAGCCAGGCCCGCAGCTCCTGAGTTTTCACAGCCCGGTCGGAGCGTGCCGCGAGTGCTCAGGTGCCGGGCAGGTGCCGCGGGTCGACTGGCAACGACTCGTGCCAGACCCGCAGAAAACGATCGATGACGACGCGATCGTCCTGCTGAGCGAACGTCGCTGGAGTCGTGAAAAGACGCAGCTTCTGGAATTGTGTCATGCCGAGTCGATTCCGATCGACGAGCCTTTCGCCAGGCTCAACGAACGTCACCTGGCCGTTTTGAGAGACGGTCCACTCCTCCGCGACAGCCACTCAGAACCCGAATCCGAGTTCGCCGGAATTCAAACGCTGCTGCAACGCGCCGCCCGACAGAACCGTTCGTCAATTCGAGACGACATTTCGCGATGGACCCCTCCGACGACATGCCCGTCGTGCGGGGGAAGTCGTTTGAAGCCCGAGTCGCTGGCCATTCGACTGGGCGAGAACCTGACCATCGCCGATGTTGCAAAGCGATCGGTCGACAACGCGTCCGGCTGGCTGGCCGAACTGAGTGACACGCTTTGTGTAGCCAACCGCCAACTGGTCGACGCACTGATCCGCGACCTCGAAAGTCGGCTGGAGTTCCTGCGTGAATCGGGTCTCGGCTATCTCGAAATCGGCCGAGCGATGTCGGCGATGTCGCTCGGAGAAGCCCGGCGAGTCAGCATGGCGGCGATTCTGGGATCAAGCCTCGTCAACACACTGTTCGTCCTCGACGAACCTTCGGCTGGGCAGCATCCGCGCGACTGCGAGAGACTTCTGAAAATCGTGCTGCGGCTGCGGGATGCGGGAAACACAATCGTCGCCGTCGAACATCAGCGACAATTCATCGGGGCCGCGGACCACATCATTGAACTCGGACCCGGTGCTGGCCGAGACGGCGGCAACGTGACTTCCGAGGGCCCTGCCCTGACGACGATGCCCCCGTATGATCAGTCGTCGCAAGAGAACCGTCGGCAACCAACCGGTTCCATCGTGATCGAAAACTGCCGTCGTCACACGCTGCAGAATGTCACGGCTGAGTTCCCGCTGGGCTGCCTTTGCGTTGTGACAGGTGTCAGTGGCTCCGGCAAAAGCAGCCTCATCGAGCAAACACTTTTTCCGGCATTGTGCGAAGCCCTCGGCCTTCCCTGCCCGATTGACGACCGCGGATCGTTTGAGAAACTCAGCGGAGCCGATCAGATTGGAGACGTGCAGCTTGTCAGTGCCGAACGACTTTCCGGCGGCCGTCGCAGCAACCCGGCGACCTGGCTGAAAATCTTCGACGGAATCCGGCAGCTCTTTGCCGAAACCGCCGAAGCCCGTTCGCGCAACTTCACTCCGTCGACGTTCAGCTTCAACACCAGCGGCGGCGGACGCTGCGATAAATGCAAAGGCACGGGCAGTGTCGAGATCGACATGCAGTTTTTATCGGACGTCGTGATGACCTGCCCGGATTGCCACGGCACGCGCTTCCAGCGCGACATCCTCGAAGTCACCTGGCGAGGCCGATCGATTGCCAACGTCCTCGACATGACCGCCGAAGAAGCGTTTTCATTCTTCCGTGGCCAGCCGAAAATCCAGAAGAAGCTCCAGAGCCTCAAAGAAGTCGGCCTTGGCTACCTGACGCTCGGGCAATCGCTTTCGACACTGTCGGGCGGCGAGGCACAACGACTCAAGCTGGCATCGTCGCTGTCCGCAACGGGCAGGACGCGATCACTCCTCATCCTGACCGAGCCCGCAACAGGACTGCACCCAGCCGACACAGTGCGACTGCTGGACTGCTTCGACCGACTGCTCGCCGTCGGCCATTCGCTGCTCGTGATTGAGCATAACCCGCAGGTCATTCGAGCGGCCGACCACATCATCGACCTCGGCCTCGAAGCCGGCCCGGGCGGAGGCACCGTCGTCGTCACCGGTTCTCTCAAACAGATCCAGGACTGCCCCGAGTCACTGACAGGGCGCTGGCTGCCATTGCAGTAGGGTGGGCCGAGCAAAGCGAGCCCCACCATCGTCCTGAGGAAGGCAGGATCGGCGCGCCTCGCCGCGTTCGCCCCACCCTGCGACAACGCGTCTAATCGCGAGCCTTCAGCCGATCGAGCAGCACAGCGACGAGGATCAGCAGGCCGAACACGATCTTCTGCTCATAACTCGCCACGCCGGCCATGTTCAGGCCGTTCTCGATGACTGCGATGATCATCGCACCGATCAGTGTTCCGAAAATCCGGCCCTCGCCACCGGCCAGGCTTGTCCCGCCGACGACAACCGCGGCGATCACTTTCAGCTCGTAGAGGTCTCCTGCAATCGGCCGCCCGCCCTCGAACCGCGACGCGTCAATCACTCCGGCGAGACCGGCCATTGCTCCACAAAGAGCGTACACCGAAATCAGAACAGCGAAGACCGGCACACCCGACAACCTCGCCGCTTCGGGGTTTCCGCCGACCGCGTACACGTATCGCCCAAACGAAGTTCTCGTCATGACCAGATGGGCGAGGATATAAAGCACCAGCATCAGCAGAATCGGATTCGGCACGCCAAGAATCGACCCGTTGCCAAGCCAGGGCCAGGCGATGGCCTCGACTTTGACCGCTTCCGGAGTTCCCTTGGTCCCCCCGCCAAGCAAAGAGCTCTGATACTGCACCGCGATGATCAGCGCGACGCCTCGCGCGACCATCATAATTCCCAGCGTGACCACGAATGCCGGCACACGAAAATACGTCACCATCACTCCGTTGAAGACTCCACACAGCAGACAGACGCCAATGCCGATCAGGCTGCAACCGATCATTCCCGCCGCTCCGGCGTCCGCTCCGCCCGCCCACTTCTGGATGGTCACCGCTGTGACGACACCGGCGACGGCAACCAGACTGCCGACCGAGAGATCAATCCCCGCAGTGATAATCACCAGGGTCATGCCGATGGCAATTATCGCGATGTCCGCGTTTTGATTGACGACGTTGACCAGGTTGGGCCGCGTCAGAAAGCTCGGCCACACATAGCTCACCGGCTTGTAGAGCTTCACGCCTCGAAGCGACCGAAATTCGTTCCTGGATTCCTCAAGCCGTTCTGTTTTCAGCGGTCCCCATTCGGACGACGGTTGGTGAGTCGCGATGGCGTCAACCTGCTTGCCCGCCTCACCTGCCGTCCGGATCGCCCGCCCGGCATCAATTGCGATTCCATGAACCGAATCGACGATCGTTCCGCCTCCGGCTTCGATGACAGCGCGAACAGCCCGGGCAAACTCACGATCCTGATCCGTGTCGCGAGTGACGATCAGGACAGACGGGGCCTTCGTGTCAGCGAGAATTGCCTGTGCCACTTCCTCGCCCGCGGCAGGAGTCACCGGGTGCTGACGGCCGATCGTCACGATGCTGTAGTAAACGCACAACAGAACCAGAACGACGACCGAGCCGTTGTTGAGGAGAAATTTCTTCATCACGTCTTACTGCCAGAGAACGATTCGGAACGCCAGACAACTACTGCACCGCGAGGTCCATGATCTGTTCCTGAGTTGCCGCGCGGCCGTCGGCAATCTCACCCGTAATCCGACCCTCGTGCATTACGAGAATCCGATCGGCCATGCCGATCACTTCGGGCAGCTCGCTGCTGATCATGAGGACGACTTTGCCCTGGGCCGCCAGCTCATTCATCAGCAGATAGATTTCGTACTTGGCTCCAACATCGATGCCGCGCGTCGGCTCGTCAAAGATGATGACCTCCGCATTTCGTTCCAGCCACCGGGCGAGGACGATCTTCTGCTGATTCCCGCCGGAAAGATTCGCAGCGAGCTGATCGCGCGACGCAACTTTGACCCGCAACTGTTTCACGTAACCGTCAAACGCAGATCGCTCCTGTTTCTGATCGATCCAGCCTCTCGGCGCGAACCGTGACATGTTTGGTAGCCCGAAATTCTCCAGCACGCTCCGTTTCAGAACGAGGCCCTGGTGCTTTCTGTCTTCTGTCAGTAGACAGATTCCGGCAGCAATGGCATCTCGCGGTTTGCTGACCGCAAGTTTCTTCCCGTCCAGCAGAATATCACCGGCGTCGCGACGGTCGGCCCCGAAAATCAGACGCACAGTCTCCGTTCGTCCGGCGCCGACGAGTCCCGTCAGAGCGACGAGCTCTCCGCGTTTGACCTGAAACGAAACGTTGCGAACCGCGTCACCTCGACAGAGATTGCTGACAACGAGCCCGCCCTCACCCGCACTCGTTTCCGGTGTCGATCCTGAAGATCTTTTGGGAAATTCATTCTCCAGCTTGCGGCCAACCATCATCTCGATCATCGACTCACGCGTGAGCTCGCCAATCGGCTTTGTGCCAACCAGGCTTCCATCACGTAGCACCGTGACTCGGTCAGCGATTTCAAATATCTCGACAAGCCGGTGACTGACGTAGACGATTCCAATGCCCTGCGAGCGAAGATCGCGGATGATCGTAAACAGGCCTTCCACTTCGTTCGGAGAAAGTGCCGCCGTCGGCTCGTCCATCACAATGATCCGCGCATCGGTGGCGAGTGCTTTTGCGATTTCGACAACCTGCTGCTCAGCGATTGTCAGGTCGCGTACGAGGGCATCCGGGTCGATCGTCACACCGATTTTTGCAAACAGTTCCCGCGTCCGCTTCCGCTCCTTTTCGACGGGGATGATGCTGAGCCGCGACGGTTCCTGACCAAGAAACACGTTCTCGCGAACTGACAGCGCGGGAACCAGGTTGAACTCCTGGTAAATGATACTGATGCCGGCAGCCTGAGATTCCTGCGGGCTGTCGACGGAAACGGCCTGGCCGTCAATGTGAATCGTGCCCTTGTCCAGGGAATGAGCCCCACCCAGAACACGGATGAGTGTGCTCTTCCCTGCGCCATTTTCGCCGAGAAGCGCAAGAACCTCGCCGGCGATGAGATCGAGGTCGACGTTTCGCAATGCATGCACGCCAGGAAACGATTTATCGATCCCGCGCATCGTCAGAATCGGCTGTGTTTTGTGGGTCGTTTCGTTCATTTCAATTCGAGCTGAAAGGCAAAAAAGCCCGGCCTCCCCAAGAAACCGGGCTTCTGATCCCCAGCGCTCACGATGCGAAACGGGTGGCGGACCGAACGACCGTCCGAACTACTCCTCAGTCGGTACTTCGGCCGGAGCGGCCTCGCCGCGTTGAAGCTCCGGGTCATTCTCCGCGTCAGCCTTCTTGTAAATTTTCGTCGGAATCAGCGTCGTCTGCTCAAATTCCTTGCCGTCCAGATAGGCCATGATATTTCGGACGGAGACCTGCCCCATCTGCTTCGGGAACTGAATCGGGTCGGCGTAAATTTTGCCTTCGAGAATCGCCTGTTTGCCCTCAAGCTGACCGTCAAAGCCGATGATCGTAATCTGCCCGACCTTGTCTGCCTGTTTGAGCGCCGTCCAGGCCCCAAGTGCTGACGGATCGTTGATGGCAAAAACGCCCGCTAGATTCGGATGCGCCTGCAGAGCATCGGACGTTGCGCGGAATCCCTCGTCACGAAGTCCGCCGCCTTCCAGTTCAGCAACGACTTCGATCATTCCGGACTTTCGGCCCTTGTTGTGAGCTTCAACGACTTCCATGAACCCCTTCACTCGAAGGACGCACGAGTTCGCCTGTTTGAAGTGCAGAATCAGTACCTGGCCGCCGCCGTCACCAAGAGCTTCGATCATCGCCTCACCAGCCAGGCGGCCTCCCTGGTAATTATCCGTGCCGATGTGACCCGCAATCTTCGCGTCTTCCGCAGTGCATTGAAGGTCGCAGGTAAAAACGGGGATGCCCGCTTCGTTGGCCTTTCGGATCGCCGGGCCGATCGCAACCCGGTCAGCCGGGTTGATGATGATCGCGGAGACGCCCTGGGCGATGTAGTTGTCGATGTGTTTCGACTGGGTGTTCACATCACGCTCTGCATCGTTAACGGTCACTTCAAAACCGTTGGCCTGTCCTTCTTCAGTGACACTGTCAGCAATGATTTTAAAGAAGGGATTCTTCAGCGTGAGGGCTGAGAAACCGATCTTGCGCGTGCCGGACGGCGAGCCACCCGCAGCTTCAGTTGTCGATGTTTCCTCTTCGGCCGGCGTGCAGCCAGACACGAATAAGAGGGCTCCACAAAGCAGTGTTAGAGCACAAAGGCAGTTCAATCGAATTTGCATGATGCCATTCCTGACAAATCAGGGCGGAACTGAGGTGCAGACGGGACAAACTATTACACCGCACGAAGCAATACAAGGAGCCTGACGCGCCAACG
>JAQBVJ010000075.1 GCA_027623235.1 Planctomycetota bacterium | reverse complement strand
CGGACACTGATTCCCATCTGGTTGAGGAGTCTTTTCAATCACAGCGTCTCTGAGAATGCCGATTTAATTTCGCCGCCGTCCCTTACCTGTCGGACAGCAACGGCAACCTGACGCCTGCGCCGACGGATGGAACGTCGAACTTCAAAGAACCGCGTGCGTTGCTGTCCGGGGGCGGAGGGCTCGTCTCGACGGCTCGCGACTATCTGCGATTCCTGATGATGATTCAGCAGGGAGGCCAGCTCGACGGAAAACGCATTCTTTCAAAGAAAAGCGTCGGCCTGATGACCACCAGCCAGCTGCCGGACAACATCCCTCACATCGCCTTCGGAGGTCAGCAGCGAGTTGGCATCGGGTTCGGATTCGGGTTCTGCGTGCGGACGAAGATGTCCGTGTGGGACGCACAGGGTCGAGTCGGCGAGTACGGCTGGGGCGGACTCGCGAGCACTCATTACTGGGTCTCGCCCAAAGACGAGCTGATCGTCATCGCTCTGGAGCAGACACTGCCGTACTCGTTCATGACAGAATTCGCGATCAAGGGACTCGTCTACGACGCGATCGAGGATTGACGTCAGTGCTCGTCCCTGGCGACGCGGACGCGTTCGAGGGGGAGGGAGATTATTGCCAGACTCGGTGAGTGGATTCCGGAGTCCGGACCTCGGATCGGGCTCAACAAAGGAGGGCCAGCCGTTCGCCCCCTCAGCATCGAGAAACACCAGCCAGACTGCGATCATCCAGGTTCCAACCCGCGAAAAACGAAGAAGAACCGATAATTCTCGGAGCATCGGCGCATCATTCCTCTGAGTTAGCCGGTAGACTTCGCCCCTCGACGGACGACCAAGGTCCTGTCGAGACCTCGGCAGTTGACTCTGCCGCAGCTTTGCTTCTGAACTCTGGCTGTGCTTGAGCCAGAGCTGACGACCTCCGAAGCGGATCACCCATCTCAGCGATTCGCCGCGTCTCGATCCGAGACCGATGCTGGAGAGAACCAGACAGTTTGCGGAGCTGACCCCCCGGCCGCACGCGACTTCGCGTGGCCTGCTTCGAGCGGGAACGGCACTGTCTGGTGAGGGCGGATTCCGTTTCCGTCGTCAGCCACAAAACAATTCATGCGTCGGGCGTAGACTCGCCGGACGCGCACAGCCCGCCTCCGGTTTGACCGGTGGCAGCTCACAAAGGATGTTCCGTTGGCCGAAACAGAATTCGAAGACTTCAATTTTATCAAACCGCTTCAAAAGGCAATCGCCCGCGAGCAGTACATCACGCCGACTCCGATTCAGGCGGCCGCGATCCCACGCATTCTGCAGGGGCGAGACATTCTCGGCGTCGCTCAAACGGGCACGGGAAAGACCGCCGCGTTTGCATTGCCGATCCTTCACAACCTCGCGAAGGACCGACGACCGACTAAGGCCAAATCGTGCCGGGTGCTCGTGCTCTCACCGACGCGCGAGCTGGCAATGCAGATCGCTGAGCGGTTTTCGGCGTACGGGCGAGACCTCAACCAGAGGCAGATGACTGTCTACGGCGGCGTCAGCGAGAAGCCGCAAATCAAAGCGATGCGAAGCGGAGTTCACGTTCTCGTCGCGACGCCGGGCCGACTGCTGGACCTGATGAATCAAGGCCACATCGAGCTCAGTGCGATCGATGTGTTTGTCCTGGACGAAGCCGACCGGATGCTCGATATGGGCTTTCTGCCAGACATCAAAAAAATCATCCAGAAGCTGCCCGAGAAACGACAGTCGCTGTTTTTCTCGGCGACGATGCCGGACAAAATTGTCGACCTTTCAAACGGGCTTCTTTACAAGCCGGTGAGAATCGACGTCACGCCGCCTGACTCGGGCACCACCATCATCGACACGATCAAGCATCGAGTTCTCTTTGTCGAGCATTCGAAAAGGCAGTTACTGCTGGCCCATCTTCTGAACCAGCAGGCCGGCGGCAGCGTCCTGGTTTTCAACCGGACAAAGCATGGAGCCGATCGTCTGGCAAAGGTTCTCAAGAAGCAGGGCTTCTCCGCAGACTCGATTCACGGTGACCGGACTCAAAACGCCCGGACTCGAATTCTGAAGGAATTCAAGACGCGAAAGATCGGCATCCTCGTGGCCACAGATGTCGCCGCGCGAGGCATTGATGTTGACGGTATTTCGCACGTCATCAATTTTGACCTGCCCAACGAGCCGGACAACTACATCCACCGAATCGGCCGAACCGGCCGCGCCGGCGCCAAGGGGATCGCACTCTCGTTCTGCACCGAGGAAACGCTTCCGCTGCTTCGAGCCATCGAAAAAGAAATCGAACAGAAGATCGAAGCCGACGAAAATCACCCGTGGCATGTTCCAGGACTGGCCGACAAAAAAGTCACATCCAAAGCCAGGTCCGGCAGCCGAGGTCCGGCGCCACCGAACCAGGGATTCCGAGGTCGACGTCGCCCGGGAGGCTCGGCCGGGGCGCCACAGAAAAAACGCAGCCGCCGCCGCAGTTCGTAGCGGTCGGCGGGAGACCGGCGAGCAGAACGAGCCCTGCCAGTGTTCAGTCCCGAGCAAGTGCTCAGCAGTGTCGCCTGTCGCTCCGAGGCTGTGAATTTATCGTGGCCAGATGCCAACAGCCAGCAGGGCTGTCGCCAGTTGCTCGACGAAGCCGAGACCCTGCCAGAAGTAGAGCACATTCATCTGATCGACAGGCTGGAAATTACCGCTCAACTGTGCCGCGGTGAGGCAGGCCGAAACAGCACTCGACAGAAACAGGATTCCCACCGCCGAAAAAACCATCCACGAGCACGACGCCAGGCGGCGAAACGGATAGAGGACGGTTAACGCTCCGTCCCAGATACATGGCGAGACAAATGCCAGCAGGGCGTGAAACATCTGGAACAGACCAAAGTCGGCATTCATCGCAAGCCTCGTTGAGCGGTGCCGGATCGGGCCTGTCAGCAGGCGCCGTTACGAAACCGGCGTCTGCTTCTGGACCCGCGTCGGGGTTGGTTGTGGAGTTGGTCGTTGAGCGGAAAGCCCTTCCGCAGAGATCGCTCGAACGACTCGAAGAGCCAGATCGTCCATCTCCATCACCAGAGCCTCGACCCGTCCCGACAGATAGATGTACATGATGAGAGAGGGGATCGCGATTGCGAGCCCGAATGCCGTCGTCAAAAGTGCGACGGCAATTCCTGCGGCGAGCTGATCCGCTTTGCCCATCGCTCCCGCACTGGCGATATCGTTAAATGCCTGGATCATGCCGATGACCGTGCCCAGCAGGCCCAGCAGTGGAGTCACCGTCGCGACCCCGTTGAGAACCCGCAGGTGCCGCCGAAGCTGGCCGACCTGCCGCTCGCCCCCGTCGATCATGGCCTGCTCAACCTCGACACTCGACCGTCCCCATTTGCGAACGCCGTGCCCGAAGATGGCGGCCGTCGGGCTTTCATTGCTTTCACATTTTTCGAGTGCGACCTCAGGACTGATGCCACCCTGAATCGCCTTCATAAACGGATCAACAAATTCCGGCGGGATGACCCGCGTTCGCCGCAGGACAACAACTCGCTCGATCGTAAACCAGACGGCAATGATCGATGCCAGGAGAAAAGGGACCAGCCAGAAGTTGAGCTTCTCGATAATCTCGATCGGCGTCGTCGGTATTCCGGTGCCGCCTTTGTCCTTCTCTTCTTTCTTCGCACCAGGCTTTGGCGCGAGGGCCTCATTGATGCTGCTCGGGATTTCCACTTCTGGTGATGCCGAGGGAATCGGCTCCGGAGCTCCGCCGTCCTGAGCGGTCGCAGACTGAGGAAACGCGAAGAAAGAAATCGCAGCAACGGCCGACAAAGTCAGCGCAATCCGCAAAACCTGGCGGCTTCCCGGTTGAGATGGCTGAAAACTGTCCGAGGAAATCCCGGGCATGCACGAACTCCCTGGCCCGCAAATGGTTGAAACTCGACCGCGACGGTCTGTGTGCCGCATCAGAACGAACCGGCGGCCTCGACGCGAGCACGAATACGTTTCACTTTGAATCGTCGTCGAAGTAGGCCGGTCGCATTGTGAAAAGCCGATCGAGCCCCTGGAACCCCGTCGATTCGCAAACTCAACCAGTTTCCCATTCTGAGGAGGCCGGACCAGACTCGATCTCTGAACACGGGGCAGGGCAGGGGATTCGAAAATTCAGGATTGGGATTCGCCTCGATTCATCGACGGGTTGACCATAGAACTCAGGTCGTCTTTTCGTGATCCGGACCGATTTACTGCCGTTACTCTCGCGGTTTGTCCCGATCGAACCCGCGTGAATTCGACAATCTGCGTAACGCGGGCCGCATGGAGCCGCCTATCACTTATTGCGGGCGGCAGGAAAACCTGGAGGAAGTCCAATGTCAGCTCTCATGCTTGCTGTCGCTCTTGCCAGTGCGAGTCCCGATCAGTCTGACGAGAAGGTCAGCGTCCGCTCGCTGGGAGAAGCAGAATCAAAAGTCGTCGCCGATATTCAGACCGGGACTCTGCTGGTTACAGAAGGCGACTGCCTGGCCGTTCGCATTTACACGCAAAGTCCCTACACGCATGTGGGAGCGGTCGTGGTTCGAAACGGTCAACCCTTCGTTTATGACAGTGCGAACGGAGCCGGTGTCCGGTGCCTGACGTTGAAGAATTATTTGAGCTCGCAAAGCCCCAGTGAAATCCATGTGTTCCAACCGAACCGTGAGTTTTCAGAAGCAAAAAGCGAGAAACTCGAATACTGGCTCGACAGTCAACTGGGACGTCCCTACGCGATTACTCATCACCTGACGGGCGAGCGATCCGCAGGATTGCACTGCTCGGAATACGTCATGGACGCGCTGCAGCATAGCGGCGTCCTGAAGGCGAAGCGTCCATCGCGAGTGTCTCCGGCGAGCCTTGTGACCGGCATCACGCGGCACCGACTCTACTCAAAGAGCATGGCCGTTCACGTCGAACCGCCAGAGCCAGCACCGCAGCCGGCGTCCGACAGCTGGTGCGGCAATCTGTGGCAGGACACAAAAACCTGCACCGCCGACTGCTACCGGAAGACGAAGGGGTGGATCTTCTGTCGGTGAGTTGAGACTGACTCTACTCGGCAGCTGCTCGTTGTTTTCGGATCAGCTCGACCAGCACTTCGTCGAGCGGTTTGAGTCCTTCGTCCGGTTTGATCGAATAAAACCCGACGTGGTAATGAGCGATCTTTCCGTCAGAGCCGATGACAACCCACAACGGCAGACTGGCTCCGAGGGCTCGCGGGTCCCCGAACTTCTTGACCTGAGTTCCTTCGTCCGTCGCGATCGGGTAGCTGATATTCATGAAGTCTCTCAGCTTGCGCACAGACCGCAGAGCGGCACCGGCGGTTTCCGTCTTCCCGAATTCTTCGTTTGCGGCGATGCCGACAAAGTCGACGCCAAGCCGGCCACGTTTGTTTTTCAGATAGTCCAGGTAGCCGACCTGGCCGTACGGTTCTTCCAGCGGTTCCCCCTGGTAGCTCCAGAAGTGAAGCACGGTAATCCGGTCTTTCTGAGTCGCATTACTGATCGTCTCTTTGGTGAGCGTCGTCAGCGAGTACTCGGGAGCTGGCTTTCCGACATACTTCTTCGCGAGATTTTCCAGATCGCCGGACCGGTCACTCTGTGCCTGAACGTCGCGCACGATCGATGTGACAAGTGATTTAAGCGGCGTTTTCTCTGCGGACTCAACCAGGCCGGGCAGGGCGGCCAGTGATGTCTTGATCTGAGCGTCTGAAAGTTCCGGTCGCGTCTCGCCGTTGTTGCGCTTCAGCTCGCGAGAGAGGCTCAGCAGGCCGTCAACGGAACCGGCAACTACGTCGAGCGAATCGTCGGTCAAATTCCGCTGACTCGTCAGCTCGATCCGAAGTTGAAATTCGTCGCCTCGCCCCATGAAGACGCGCCGCTCGGCGGCGACAATCAGCGAACCATTTTCCTCAATCCAGAAAGTCTGTCCGCGTCCGAAACGGTCTTTTGCGGTGACCTGCCAGCAGTCCTGTTTGCGAATGGCTGTCTTCTTCTCGACTTCGTAAGCCAGCGAGCCGGATGCCCAGGTGCGGCCTTCTTCAAGACGATCGGCGAACAGGAACAGCGGCTGAGCAATCTCGACGGGATACTTCGTTCCGTCGTGAGTGTGTAGCACGTGCGCGGGTCGCCCTTCGACCAGTCGGTTGGCGTCGTTCAGAAGCATCTCGCCGGAACGTTCCGGCCAGGCCCAGCCTCCACCACCGCGCTCGGTGACGGAATAAAAACAGCGGTGTCCATCTCCCGCCGGTCGGGCGAGAACGTAAAGGTCGAACTGTTTTACCTCGTTCGAATCGCCACCTCGCGACAGCTGAGTCAGCGTGCCACGATATTGAAGTTCGACGCCGGGGTGACCGGCCAGCGAGCCCTGTGGAGCCGCAGCGGCCGAAGCCAGCATGCAGAGAGAAATGAGAGTGTTCACAGCAGCTCCTGGGATGCGGGAGACGGGCAGGGGAGGGAATCGTCCGCTTGGATCAGCAATCCTGGTGAACCTGGATCGGTTCAGCAATAGTGTGGCGGGCAAGGCTGATACAGCAGATTTTCGCTCGTTGACACCCGCCAGGAGCAGTCATAGCCTTAACTCAATGGTGGGCATGACCTGCCTCCCGACCAAACGTTCAGTTCGACTTTTGAATCACTATGTTCGCGGAGTCTCTCGTGAAACGCTCAACGTTGATTTTGTTCTGTGGCGTCATCACGGCCGCGTTGTTCGTCGAAGCTCAGGAGACGGCGTCGACCGGTCCACAACCCGTCATCATTCAAAGGAGAGCTCTTCAGGTTTCCACTGCCGATCGGTACCAGGTGGCACTGCAACTGCTGCCGATTCGAGGTGTGATCCTGACTGCTCCTTTCGATGGCGTCGTTCAGAGGGTCTCGACAAAAGCCGGGGCCAGGGCCGAGGCTCAGTTCGAGCTCGCCCGGATTGACAGCGATCGATTGAAGCTCGTTCGCGAACGAGCCATCGCCGCGCTGAATCTGGCTGAGGCAAATCTGCGACAGGCAACGATCGCGAAAAACGAAGATGCAATCGCCATTGCCCAGGCGGAAGTCAAGCTGGCCGACGCGGAGATCAAACTCGCCGACTACGACGACAAGCAGACCTCAATCCGGGCTCCTTACGGAGGCACGGTTCTGGATGTCTTCGTGCAGCCCGGTCAGCGGGTGAAAAATGGAGATCGAATCGCCTCGTTCGGCGATCTCAGCGAGTTACGATGCCGCATTCCTGTCGAACGGAGCAACACAACGGTTGGCTCGTCACTGATGCTCAGCGTCGAAGACCAAACCGTGACTGCGCGGGTCGACTCAATTGTTGCCCTCACCACAGAACTGCAGCATCTTCGCGAGCTCTCAATTTCGGTTGCGCTTGCTGACGTCGTCATCGACAATCCCTCAGGATCACTGGGGGATGGCCAGTCCGTTTTTGCACCGCTGCTTCCAAAGGGTCCCGTGACGCGAGTGCCACTCGACGTTGTTCTGACATCGCCGGAGGGAGAACGAACGATTCAGATTTTGCGCGATCACATCGTGCGGGACATTCCCGTCACTCTGCATGGTCAGGACGGAAAGACGGATGTCTTCGTGAGTGGTCCGTTGACCGAACATGACGAACTGATCTTGTCGATGTCCGTCAAACTGGCGGACGGGACAGCAGTGCGGCCTTCGTCAGCGGATCGATTCTCGACCCCGACAACAACGACAGCTGAATCCACGAAGGCAGGTGGAACGGGCCAGCCGACGACTAAGAAAAAGCCATCGACGGGTGCGGCGGGCTTTTAAAGCGGGCAGGGGGGCCTTACAGAATTCGAGCGGATGCTCCAGTGAACGGTTCGGGTGCCCGATTGAGTGGAATCCCGGGTAGGATATCTGCGGGTGACCAACTGGCGCGGCCTCGCCGCCTTCAATCTCAACGACCGCTATCGGGGAACAGTCCTTTGGCTGAAGAACAACCCACCAACAAAATTGACGACTACATCCTGATCGGAGTCATCGGGAACGGGAAAACGTGCCAGGTTTACGAGGCCATGCACGAGCAGAGTGGGGCGATGGTCGCCATGAAGCTCATGCTGCCCGAATCGATGGCCGACGCCGACGAGAAAGCACTGCTGAAGCACGAGGGGAAGGTGGCTCAACTGATGGAGCATCCCAATCTCATCCGATGCAACGGGATCGTGATGCGGAAGACCGAGTGCTATCTGCTGCTTGACCTGTTCAAGACGCCGAACCTGAAGAACTTTACTCACTCAGAACCAATCACCGTTCACAGAATGTTGAAGAAGGTGATTGAAGGAATCTGTGCCGGCCTGCAGCACATGCACGACAAGGGCTGGATCCATAAAGACTTGAAGCCGGAAAACATCCTCGTCAACCGCTCGGGTGAGATCCGGATCATCGACTACTCCCTGGCCGTCAAAAAGGCGTCAGCCCTGTCGAAAATGTTCGGTGGCAGTTCCGGAGTGATTCGAGGAACTCGGACCTACCTGGCTCCGGAAACGATCCGCAAGCAACCGTCGACTCCGGCAACGGATATCTACAGCCTCGGCGTCACATTCTACGAAATCCTCACCGGCAAGCCGCCGTTTACGGGTGAGAGCCCTCAGGACCTTTTGAAACGACATCTCGCTGAGGCGGCAGCGCTGCCTTCACTCTTGAACGACAATATCACGCCGGAAATGGATGCCATCATCCTGAAAATGCTCGCCAAGAAACCGAAGGACAGGTTTCAGGAGTGCTCGGAGATTGTCAGCGCGATTTCGAAAATCAAAATTTTCAAAGAAGAACCCAAGCTGGCGGTCACCAAAGAGGAAGAAGATCGGCGAGCGTCGGCTGGCGACGTGAGCAAGCTGGAGGAGCTGATGGAGAACCGTCTCGACAGCCGCACTGATGCTCTTGTCCGGAAGATGCTGGAAGAAAACCCGGCACTAAAAGCGTCCTACGCAGAGATCAAGAAACAACAGGAAGTACGAGCTGCTGCGCGGGCGGCGGAAGTGGAACGGCGCCGTCAGAAACTTGAGTCTGAGAAATCTTTGAAAGAGCAGGCGAAAGAGGACAAACAGAAAAAGAAAAGGCCACGTCCACGGCCGGAAGCGTCTCCACCCCAGATGCCGCCGCCGCAGCAGCCAATGCCTGGCTACTACCCTCAGGCGGCGCCGCCTGGTTATCCCGGCGCCATGCCACCTCAACCATACGCTCCGCAGCCCGGTTACCCGCCGATGCCTCAGGCAGGGTATCCGCAGATGCCAGCTCCTCCAGGCTATCCACAACCGCAGCCCGGCTACCCGCCACAGGGTTACCCTCAGCAGGGTTACCCTCAGCAACAGGGAATGCCACCCGGTTATGGTCAGATGCCAGGGCAGCCGGTCCCGCCCGGGCCAGTGCCAAATCAGGCTCCTCCAGCCGCTGTTCCACCTGACCAGCAGCCAGCTCAACCCGCTGTGCCGAAAGCAGCGCCGAAGCCACCGACCAATCCGAACGACGACGGAATGGAGTTCATGATGGAGCTGCCGGAAGTGGAGTAGAAGGATCTTGCGGCGACAGTCGCCACTGATCGCCGCGTAAAATTCGACTGGCGAATGGACGCGACAATCTGCAGAATCCGTGTCCCATCACGACTCCATCCACCGACTTCCTCCGGATTAATTTTATGGCTCCTCGAAAGAAACCTCCTACGCCGCCGTTGTCGTTCGAAAAGCCGATTTTTGAGCTCGAGGCAAGGCTCGGGGAACTCGAAGCTCAGCCAGATCCGACTCCGGCAACTCGAGACGCCATTCGAAATATCCGTGTCGAAATCACTCGAATGAGACGCGAGATTTTCATGGGGCTCGACGCGGCGGAAACTGTCCTCGTGGCTCGACATCCAGATCGGCCGCAGGTGCTGGATTATATCGAGCTCATCTTTGACGAGTTTGTCGAGCTGCACGGTGACCGGGCCTACCGCGATGACCGCTCGATCAAGACAGGATTCGCAAAACTCGGCGAGGAAAAAATCCTGTTTGTCGGACAGCACAAAGGCCGGAACCTCGATGAGCGAACTGAGTACAACTACGGGATGGCTCATCCCGAGGGGTATCGCAAAGCGCTCGGCAAAATGGAAATCGCGGCCCGGTACGGATTGCCGATCGTCTGCTTCATCGATACTCCAGGAGCCTTCCCGGGTATTGGTGCCGAGGAGCGAGGGCAGGCCTACCAGATCGCCCTGAACCTGCGCGAAATGGCGCGACTCAACACGCCGATTGTTGTTGTTGTGATCGGTGAAGGCGGATCGGGCGGAGCACTCGGCATCGGCATTGGCGACCACATCGCCGTCATGCAGTTTGCCTACTATTCGGTGATCAGCCCCGAAGGTTGCGCCGGCATTCTCTGGAAGCACGCCCGGCACAAAGACAAGGCCGCCCGAGCGCTCCGTTTTACATCGAAAGATCTCCTCGAATTCGGGGTCATCGACGAGGTCATTCCCGAGCCGCTCGGCGGAGCTCACCGCGACCACCGCGCCGCCGCGACCGTCCTGAAAGGCTCCCTCGTCGCCGCGATTCGGGAGCTCAAATTGATTCCCAGAGACCAGCTCGTCGATCGTCGCTACGACAAGTTCCGCCGAATGGGAGTCTTTGAAAAAACGATCAAAGAGGGCGAAACCGTTTGATCGGAACTCCTGACTTTCAGGCACTGCCGAATGGCATTCGCAAAACAAAGAAGCCCACGCTCATTCGAGACCGTGGGCTTTTTCTGTAGTGGGCTTTTTCTGTATCCGGAAACACCGGAAAACACATATCAGCAACGTCCGATAATGTCTGTTATGTTAATTTCCGACTGCTGAAAGCACTGGGAAATGCCACATTTGAGCCGTTCCCCCGCCACCGTGAAAAATCACTCCGGCAGCCGCTACAAAGTCAGCTCCAGAGTCTCCGGCAATTCGAATGGAGACAGGACTGGAACCGGATTCAACGGCGGTTCGTCGAGGGCCTGAATCAGCCTGATCGAGACTCTGGCCGGCAGCAGCGTCGAGGCGTATTTCACCGCGATTCGAGTCGAGTAACCCGTGCAGGATTTTCGCAGCATCTCTCGTGAGGAAGGGGCTAGAACTGCCAGCAGGCAGGTCAGAACCAGCATCGAAGCGACGCCTTTGGAGATCCCCAGGATCGTTCCCCAATGTCGGTCGTATTCGACGAATTCCGCTTTCTCAACCCAGCCCCGCAATTGACGGGCGATCAGAAAAACGACCAGCGACAATCCCAGGTAGACGAGCCCGATCGCGGCCCAATGCCGAAGCGGTTCGGCCAGAGGAATATGCGGCTCAATTTCCGGTGTCACGTGCCCTGCCAGCAGTACGCAGAGCACGACGGAGCCAATCACAGCCAGCTGCCAGATCGCGCCGCGCGCAGCCCCCTTCCAGGCGAAGACGAGAATCACGACGACGGACAAAGCGTCGTACCACATGAGCTTTTCCAATGTACGTGCAACAGGCTCAAACGCTGCGTGGAAGTTAATCGCCCATTCAGAGGCGAGTCCATGCCGGTCTGATCGGCACAGCTTTTATCGGCATCGTGTCACCTCGATCCTCAAAAGGTTTTCCGGCTGTCGATCAGCAGCGTCACCGGCCCGTCGTTGACCAGCGAGACGTCCATGTGAGCCTGAAACCGGCCAGTCTCGGCGGCGATTCCCTGACCGCGAATCTCAGCGACGAAGGCTTCGTAAAGTGAATTCGCTTTTTCCGGTCGAGCGGCGGAGATGAAGCTGGGCCGCCTCCCCTTCCGGCAATCACCAAACAAAGTGAACTGGCTCACCGCGAGCACGGCTCCACCGACATCCGCCAGCGTCAGATTCATCTTGCCGGCATCGTCCTCGAAAACCCGCAGCCCGACGACCTTTCCGGCGAGGTACACGACATCGTCGTCCGTGTCGTCCTCGCCAACCCCGAGGAGCACGAGAAACCCGCGTTTGATCTCGCCGGTAATTTCTCCGTCAACAGTCACGCTGGCCGACGAAACCCGCTGAACCACAGCTCGCATAATCTCTCCCGTAGGTCAGGCTGTGCCTGACGAAGTTCTGCCGGCAGGCAAACCGTCCGCGTTCAAAACCGCCCCGTCCGGCGTTCCTTCCCCGGAAGCACTTCCAGGCAGGTCGTCCACCACCCGGTCAAAACGGTTTCCACAAATTCGTCCGGCAGGTTTTCGTCCCGCATCTCCCGGGCAAGCCGCTCGTGATCGTAGGCGAGCGGGACAAACTCAACAGAGTACTCACCCAGCTCCGTACCGCCCTGCCCCGACCAATCAAAATCGATGAGCGTGTACCAGACGTTTGTTGCACCGTCGTTCTCCGGTCGGCCGAGGACACCGACATTGACGAACCGCCGACCACCGGACAATTCCCGTTGCCAGTGGATTCCCGTGTGCGTTCCGAGAATCAAATCGGCCTCGGCCTCGTCTGCCAGCCGGTTGAGAAAGTGAGTACTCGTGGCCGATTCCCAGAGGAACTCGTTGGTCTTCCGGGGACTTCCGTGGCAAAGCAGCACACGCGTGCCGTACACCTCGAAGCGGATCTCCGGTGGCAATTGCCGCATCCAGTCACGGTTTGCCTGACTCGTATTTTCGTACGTGTACTCATAACTGATCTGAGCGAACTCGTTGTCGCGCGGATCGGTGTAGCCGCACTGACAGTCCTGAAGGTCATTGCCGATGCTGTTGTCGTAGTTTCCCTGGACGCACGAGATGTTGTGCTCATCGAGCAGGGGGAAGACGCGATCCGGGTGAGGCCCGAAGGCTCCCAGATCGCCCAGGCAGTACAGCCGCTCGGCACCGCGCGCGGTCGCGTCAGTAATCGCCGCTTCGAGGGCGAGGTAGTTGTTGTAGATGCCGCCAAAGAATCCGATTTTCACAATCCGGTTCCGTCTTTGTTCTCTGACGTTGAGTTGGGTTCAGGCGGCTTTTTTGACCGCTTCGAATCTTCCATCCAGCAATTGCCCCGAGACTGACTATCACTGTCGAACCGATGATATTCAGGATCCACTCGGGGTTGAGAGGCTTGACATGAAACATGGTGACGGCAAGTAGAATCCAAACCAGATAGAGAAGCCATCGAGGATTCATGATCGCCTTCCGTGCCCGTCACTTTTCCATGGGCTTTGATGTCGGGTTCGTGCAGATTGCTCCGAACTGGTAGCACGTAAAACAGGCTCCGTAGGCGAGCGGGAAGTCGCGTTTCGAATCTGCCAGCGTCTCGCTCAGGATCGCGGCCGGGGTGTCGAGCAGGATCGGGCACACGGCGACGCCTTTGTCGGTCACGACTCGACTGTGGTTGCAGACCAGATCTGAAACGTCGAAGTCTTCCATCATCTCGTGAGTGATTCTCTCGAACTGGCCGTAGCCCTCCGTGCGTTCTGCTTCGGCTCCGATTTTCAGTCGCGGGAGAATTTTCAAACGCGGGCGAGTGTAACCGTGCTCGGCGAGGATACTGCGGAACTCGGCCAGCACGCGCTGATCGTCGCCGTCGTCCCAGACGCGGGTCATCGTGATGATCGGCAGGAAGCCCTCTTCGACGAGCATGCCGACTCCGCGGACCGCTCGCTCGAACGTGCCCTCGCCGCGGATCGGGTCATTGGTTTCGGAATTCGGCCCGTCGATCGAAACTCGGAATTCGAGGCAGAACGTGCTGGCATCCTCTGCCGCGCGAAGCCGCTCAATCCATTCCCGCTTGAAGACCGTCGCGTTGGTGAGGACCGTCGCCGGGCCGTACTCGAGAGCGGCCTCCAGGATCGACACCATTTCTTTGTTGAGAAACGGCTCGCCCCCGGTGAAGTAATATTCACGCACGCCCTGCTCGACCGATTCGTCGAGGTACCGCCGAACCGTTTTCAGCGAGAGGTAGCCGAACTTGTCGTTGTGCGGGCTGCAACTGATGAAGCAGTGGCTGCATTCCAGATTGCACCGCGTGCCCGCGACCTGAAACCAGAGTTCGTCAAGCGAGCTCAACGGAACGGTCGGGCAATTCGGTGATTGCGTCTGAGCGGCCGTGCTCATGAAAAATCCTGTCGGAAAGTGTTACTTGGACTTCGGCGGTCGCCGAGCTCTTTTCGGGTTCTTGATCGCGCCTTTCGGGATGTCTCCCCGCGCAGGCTTGTTCTTCGCTGAGCTCTTCGCCTGTGCCGCAGCCTTTGTTTTACGGGCCTGAGCGTAAGCCTGAGAGACCGGTTTTCGGCTGCGTTCCGTCTTAGTGCCCTTCACGACGAAGTAGCCCCGAATTTCCCGCACGCTGACGTCGTCAAACGTCGCCGCAAATTCGTCGACATACCACTTCGGTTGCTTCGTGACAAAATGCACCCTCCCGCCGGGTTTGAGCGCACGCTTTGCGCCCTTCATGAAAACTTCCGCAACTCTGGCGTTTGAGAAATAGGGCGGGTTGGCCAGCACCAGGTCGAACGTTCCGGACCCTCGGCACTCACCCTGACATTCCAGCTGTGTCGCGTAATTCTGAATTTCGTTCTTCTCTGCTCCGACCCGGGCACACTGGACCGCCCTGGCGTTTGCATCGAGCGCGAGAATTTCCACCGAGTCAGCTCGCGCAGACGCTGCGAATCCGACAGCACCGGATCCGCAGCCAAGGTCCAGAACTTTGAAGCCATCCTGCACCACCTCGCCGGCCGACGGACCATCAGGAACCGTGAGAGACTCGATGAGGGCCCGCGCTCCGAGATCCAGTTTGCGATGACTGAAAACGCCGGGTCGAGTCATGACATCAAACAGCCGTTCGCCATCGCGAAATGCGAACCACGTTTCGAACTCCCGAGTCTTCTTCAAAGGCTTCGGTTTTGACCCGATGTAAAGCCGGCCGTCCTTCGCACCTCGGTTTGTGACTTTGCCAAACGCCTCTTTGAGTTGCTCGTGGATCCGGCTGTCTTTCGGATCGTCCGTACTGACGAACAGCCGCCCTGCCCCGTCCACGTCGCCCGCCTCAAGTCGCTGCCGAGCAGTCTGAATCAGCTCGCGAGTCAGCTGATTCTCGCCTCGCGCGGGCAGCGCGAGAGCCACGCAGTCCGCTGCAGTCACAGGAAGATCTGCGAGGCAGGTGATCGCCAGATTGCTGAGCTCGGGCCAGCGCTCGCGGGCCGACTCGGCAAGAAACACGTCGAGATAGTTGCAGTTCACTTTGGAATTCGGATTGAGCCGCGCGACCTCAGCGGCGGCCTGAGCTCCTGCCGTCGACGTAAACAGGATCCGGTCTCCGCTGATTTCCCCGGCTGCTTCGAACAGCAGTCGTTCGAGTGGCCTCAGTGGGGCGGCGGTCTTATCACGAGACTCTTCGGACGATTTGCCGGAACGAGCTCCGGGCTTTTTCGGTTTAGACTGCTTCGACTTTTGACCGCTGATCACGTTTTCTCTTTCTCTGGTCCGCTGTGTGTGCCATCTGCCACCCTGCCCTTGCGGAGTCCGTTATGTCGCAAAGTTCTGCCTGGTAGACTCTTTTGTAGATTCCTGGCTCTGCGAGTTCGTTCCGACGCCCGCTGCCGCATCTTATTCCCGTAACTTCTGCTGACAACACACTCGGACCGGACCGGACGGCTTACGCTGGGCTGTTAAAAATTCGGGGTTGGCGGTGGAGAGGCAGCTTGATCCGTTTTTGTTCCGCGTGATGTTTGCTCATCCCGGCGTGTGCCTTGCTTGCGTTGGACTTGCTTTGGTTTCTCCGCGCTCTCCAGTTCTCTGTGTTGCAAGTTGCAACTCACAAAGGCGACAACGCAGAGAACTGGAGAGCGCCGAGAAGCACAACGTCGGAAATCAATCTCGGAACCCCGGCAAGCGGAACAGAAACAGTCCCTGCAAGAACGGTCAGATCGCCACTGCAACCTCAAACTTTTAACAGCCCAGGCTTACCCCACTTTTCAGCCCTGGCAGAACCATAGATTCGCGGCACAGAGTTGAGGGCCGGGTGAAAATTGAAGGTCGGGCCGCGTTACGTGATAACCGGCCGAAATCGACGTCGGCCGCGCGGCGGTGACGAATCCGGATCCGGACCGGATTCATCGGGCTCGTCCTGAGGCGACTCCGGTTCCAGGCCCTGCCCAGTAACCGGCGGCAGAATTTCGGCCGAGAAATCACAGCCAGCCAGACGCTGCAGCTCGCGCAACTGCAGAGGCGGCAACTCATCGAGCATCACCAGCTCGCCGTTCTGAATCGCCGCGACCGGGCGACCGTCGAGTAACACGATTCGGTTGTGAGCAACGCTCGGCACCCTCGCATGGCTCGTCACGATGCCGATCAGATTGAGGGGATCGGCGGCCGACAGAATCAGCAGCTCCGGCTTGCGTCCACCTGGCTTCGATTCGGATCGCTCTGAAACGACAGCCGAGCGTTCCTCAACCACGCCGCCTGGCAAAGCCACGACTCGAACCAAGCCGTCTCGATTCGAGGTTTCTTCGCTGGTGGAAGATTCTTCGGCCTGCGGCTCGCCACTTCGCATCGCATCCAGAAAGCTGTGCCGCAATGTTCGAGTTCTCGTCGTCGGACGGCTCGCTTCGTCGCGCAGGTGCCTCAATCGGCGAACGGTCTCGCCGAGTCCAAACTGCTCGCCCGCGACTCCCGAGATAAATCGTCCTCCGCGAATCTCGCCGCGGGCCTCCAGCCGACGGTAGACCTGAAGCAGCTCCCACCAGCGCGGCGCCCCGGATTCGCGGATGAGCAGGTCGCGAAAAACGACACCCCAGCGGCGAAGCAGTTGCCACGCCCACTGCTCGACGATTTCGGATTTGTCGGTCCGCTGGCCCGCCTTCGCGGGAGGGCACCCCGCCATCGCCGTCCCCTCTCCCCCTGAAGGGGACGAAGGGGCGGACTCAGACGCCGCGCTGCGTGCGCCGGGTTCCGTCAATGTCCACCGACCTGTGCCGCCGGCCGAGTGGCGTTGCCTGACCAGTCCCGGTTTCAAAACCGCTCCCGATCGAGTCGCCTTTCTCCCTCCAGACAGATCGCGCAGTCCTCCGAACCCGTCGGCCGTGACCACTCCAAGCGAAATCAGTTCGCCAAGAGCCTGGTTGAGTTCCCCGCGAGCCAACTCGCACTGAGACATCAGATCGGTCGCAAACATGGCTCCGTGAGAGTCGAGTGCCGTCGCGACCCGCCGCGCAGCAAACGAGACGCTTTGAGTCTCCCCAACGTCCGTCCCCTCGCCCCCTTCAGGGGGAGAGGGTGCCCGCAGGGCGGGTGAGGGGGAATCGAACCGAGCCGTCAGCCACTCGGCGTCACTTCTTAAGAACAACGAAACGGGAACGATCTTCGACAGCGATGCAGGAGCCTCGCGTTCTTTCTTCGGCGGGAAGAGCCGTCCCCAGCCGACCTCGCCCGTGAGACACAGCTCGTCTAGCCACTCCGGTCGGTACCCGCGCACGCGGCCCGGCAGGATCGACTCTTCCCAGCTCGAAGCGGCCAGGTCGATGCCCTGCAGAATCGAGATCACCTCGAACAGCCCGTCGCTGCCAGCTCGCTGAGAATGCTTCGCGAGACCGTGATGCTCGGTGAGGAATCTTAAGAACACGTCCGGAGTGACCGGCTGAATTTGCCGCCGGAGACCGTCCATCGTGAGGCGATGAATCCGGGCAAGCAGGCGACGATGACACCACTCGACGACAACTCGTCCGGTGGAGTCAGGTGATTCGCCCTTCGCAGGCGCATCATCGGCAGGAGCCTCGCCCTCCCGGATTCGCGCGGACGAATCACTCGTTCGTTTTTCACGAAACCGGCCGCGAAGAACAATGCCTTCCCCCTCCAGCGCCTCCAGCGAGCCGAACGCCTGCCCGTCCGTCATGCCGGTCCGCTGTGAGACCTCGTCTGCGGTCAGCGGGCCGGAGACTTCCATCAGGCCGCGGATCGTCGCGATGCGGGCCTCGACGTTGTTCCACTCGGTGCGGACCCCTTCGGGTGCCTCGATCAGCGGGTCGAGCATCGCGTCAGGAAACATGGCCAGCGCCGCCGGCAGACGCTCTGCAGCAACGATCACCGCAAACTCGCCGCAATCCGCCGACCCCGCCGTAGGACGGACGCCCACGTCCGTCCCGCCCAGCAACACGTCATTCGGCGAGGACGGACGGACGTGGGCGTCCGTCCTACGGGGATTGAACTGAAGTCGTGTGGCGCGTTTCTGCTGCGCGAGTTCCTCGAACAGCGGCTCGTATTCGAGCAGCTCGTCGGCCGGCACGACGATCCGCGTCAGCAGGACATCGTGCAGCTCATCGGCGTTGCGGATCAGCGGCGAGGCCTCGTTGACAACCTGCTCGATGGCGAGTGGGTCGAGGCGACCGAGATCGTTGACGCTCTCGACCGAAAGTGAGCGGCGTGTCGAGACCGCACGCGCACGACGTTCCTGGATCTCGCCGCCGTCGAGGAACGAGTACGGGTTCGAGTTGAGCAGCTGATACGAAAACGGCGAGGGCTCGCGTGTGTCCCGCGCGACGAACTCCATCTCACCGCGATCGATTCTTCCCAGAACTTCTTCGAGTCCTACGACGTCGAGCGCCTCAGTCAGGCAGTCGTGCATCGTCTGCTGGACGAGGACGTGATCAGGAACTTCGAGCTCACCCACGACGTTTTCCTGGCAGCCGGTCAGCAGCGGAAAGACGCTTGTCAGAAGGTCGTCCGCGCGGAACCGCTGCAGGTTCGGCGGGATCTTTTTGCCCATGTCCCGGCGAGGAACAATCAGCGCGCGGTTCGCGTTCCACCGCCAGCGGATTTGAAACATCGGAATGTAAAGCAGCGATTGCTCGACGCAGCCGCGGACGTTTCCCGGGTTGAGCATTGTGAACATCGATTCGAGCGGAAAGCTGTGCTGCGGCCCGAGCGACAGAATAAAACCGTTGTCATCGGCTGTTGCCTGAAGCTCAAAATCAAACGAGCGACAAAAACGCTTCCGCATCGCCAGACCCCACGCGTGCGTGATCCGCGAGCCGAACGGAGCGTGAACGACCATCTGCATTCCGCCCGACTCGTCAAAGAAGCGTTCGAAGATGACTCGCTTCTGAGTCGGCACAAGACCAACGGCCGCGATCTGCGAGGCGACGTAAAGGACAACCTGCTGCGCGGCGAATTCCGAACACGACGACTCTTCGACGAGCCACCGCGAAATCTGATCGAGGTCCGTTTCCGTCCGCGCACCGGGAGGGCGAGGCTCGTCCCACCAGGTGGCGACGACCGTTTCCGGAACGGCTTTGATTTTTTCTTCGAGCTCCTCGCGCAGGTTTGAGATTTCCTCCGACAACTCCAGCGTCCGGCCCGGAGCTTCACCTCGCCAGAACGGGATTGTGGGCGGAGCACCTCCTGCGTCGGTCACTGTCACGTCCATCCCGCGGACGTGCTGAATTCGCCAGGACGTGTTGCCCAGCAGAAAGATCTGCCCCGAGTGACTTTCGATGGCAAAATCTTCGTCGAGCGTGCCGACGACCGTGCCGTCTTCCGTGACGACCCGGAACAGGCCGGTCTCGGGGATCGCTCCCGCGTTCGAGGTCGCGACGATGCGGGCTCCCGGTCGCGAGCGGACTCGCCGCTGCACCATGTCGTGGTGGAGGTAGACCCGCGCTCGGCCGGCGCGATCGGTGAGGCCTTCGCTCAGAAAATGCAGCGTCTCGTCGAACGCTTTTCGTTTGAGGTTTCGGAACGGCCATGCTCGACGGCAAACGTCGAACAGCTCGTCGGTGCCCCACTCGCGACACGCGACCTCGGCCACGATCTGCTGGGCGAGGACATCGACGGGGTTTTCCGGAATCGGGATGTTGTCGAGCCGCCCGGCACGAACGGCTCGGATCAGGGCCATGCACTCGACGAGTTCGTCGCGGGTCAGCGCGAGCAGTCGACCTTTCGGCGTCTTGCCGAGCGAGTGACCGGACCGGCCAATCCGCTGCAGAAACGTCGCAATGGATCTGGGCGAGCCCGCCTGAATCACAAGATCGATGAAACCGACATCGAGGCCCAGTTCCAGAGACGCCGTCGCGACAACGGCTTTCAACTGCCCGTTTTTGAGCCGGTACTCGGTGTCGAGCCGCCGGTCAGAGGCGATTGACCCGTGATGGCTGCTGACGTGTTCCTCGCCGAGGATGCCGCTGAGCCAGTGCGTAATCCGCTCAGCCAGCCGCCGCGTGTTGACGAAGATCAGAGTGCTGCGGTGCGAGTTGATCAGCTCGACAATCAGATCACTGACCTCGGCCCATTGCTCGTTCGAGCAGACGGCCGAGAGTTCAGACGGCGGAACGACGATTTCCAGGTCGAGGGCCCGCGAGTGTCCAACGTCGACAATCCGGCACAACCCCTCCCGGGTGCTCGGTCGGAGGGGACGGACTCCCGTGAGGAAATCGGCAACTCGCTCGATCGGCTTCTGCGTTGCCGACAGGCCGATCCGCTGCAGTGGTTTCCCGACGTGTTCTTCCAACCGCTCCAGCGACAACGCCAGATGCGAGCCGCGTTTGTCTCTGACGAGCGCGTGAATTTCGTCGACGATCACCGTGTCGACAGTCTTCAACGCCTCGCGGCCTCGTTCGGCCGTGAGCAGCAGGTACAGGGACTCGGGCGTCGTGACCAGGATGTGCGGCGGTTTCCGGACGAGGGCCGCTCGCTGCGAGGACGTTGTGTCTCCGGTGCGGAGTCCGACTCGAAGCTGCGCGATGGGGACTCCGGGGAACTCTTCTGCAGCGAGGGCGTTCAGCTCTTCGAGGGGAACCGAAAGGTTGCGGTGCATGTCATTCGAAAGAGCCCTCAGTGGCGAGACGTAGACAACCCGCATTCCCTGCTCTGCAAGTTGCCCTTCAATGGACTCTTTCAGAAGCCGATCGATGACCGCGAGGAAGGCGGTCAGTGTTTTTCCGCTGCCGGTGGGAGCGGCGATGAGCGTGTTCTCGCCGGCGGCGATGTGCGGCCACCCGAGCGTCTGTGGCTCGGTCGGAGCCTCAAACCGGTCGAAAAACCAGCGTTCGATCAGCGGATGAAAACCGAAAAACGACATGAGAAGAGAGTCCAAAGTCTGCAGGCCAGGCTCCGCCTGACGAAGTCAACCAACAAGAAACCCGAAAGCGATCACCGAAACCGATTCCGTCAGGCAGAGCCTGACCTACTCCCTCGGACATTTCCAATGAGCCGGCTGCAATCGCGGTCCGCAGCGAATAGATTCCGGTGAGCGGTCCTCAGCGCAAAGACCGCGCAGCCAAAAAGTCAGAAGCGGAGAGTGATCGTGGAAAAAGCGTGGGGTGGTCGATTCCAGGAAGCGACCGATAAGCGGGTTGAGAAATTCACCGAGTCGATCAGTTTTGATTCGCGGCTGGCGGATTGCGACATCACCGGCTCGCAGGCTCACGCGCGGATGCTCGCGAAGGTCGGGCTGATTTCGGAAGCCGAACGCGACCAGATCGTCGAGGAACTCGAGAAGATCCGCGGCGAGATTCAGCGCGGCGAGATGGAGTTCCGCGAGGACCTGGAAGACATCCACATGCACATCGAAAGCCGGCTCACCGAGCGGCTGGGTGATGTCGGGCGGAAGCTGCACACGGGACGAAGCCGCAACGACCAGGTTTCGACGGACCTCAAACTTTACGTCCGCGAGGCGATCGACCATGTCGACTCACTGCTGCTGGAAGTGCAGCGTGCGTTCGTCGAAAAGGCAGCGACGGATAAAGAAATCGTCCTGCCAGGTTACACACATCTGCAGCGGGCGATGCCGGTCCTCGCCTCGCACTATTGGCTGGCTTATTGCGAGAAGTTTGAGCGGGACCGACAGCGGCTCGCCGATTGTCGACGTCGAGTGAACGTGTCTCCGCTGGGAGCAGCCGCTCTTGCCGGAACGTCGTTGCCGATCGACCGGCAGGAAACGGCGAAGCTGCTGGGCTTCGGCGATGTCGCGCGGAACAGCCTCGACGTTTCCAGCGATCGCGATTTCCTCGCCGAGTTCGTTTTCGATCTGTCGCTCATCGCAGCTCACCTGAGTTCCTGGGCGGAAGAATGGATCATCTGGTTCTCGACCGAGTTCGGATTCCTCAAACTGCCGGACGCGTTCACGACAGGTTCGTCGATCATGCCGCAGAAGCGGAACCCGGACGTGCTGGAGCTGATCCGCGGTAAATCAGCCCGCGTGATGGCCAGCGTCACGCAGGTCATGATCCTGCTGAAGGGCCTGCCGATGGCGTACAACCGCGATCTGCAGGAAGACAAGATCGCGATGTTCGACGCCCTCGACACGGTCGTCGCGTGTCTGGAACTTGCGGCTCCGCTGGTTCGAGGAGCGGAACTTCAGGTCGAGCGGATCAACGAGAAACTCGACGACGGCTTCCTCGATGCGACGGCTCTGATGGAGTACCTCATCAAGAAGGGCGTGCCGATGCGGACCGGTCACGGCACCGTCGGCAAACTTGTCGCGTTGTGTGAGTCTCGCAAATGCCGATTGAGTGACCTGTCACTCGAAGAACTCCGCGAGGCCTGCGAGCTGATCGACGAAGACGTCTCATCGGTCCTGGGCACCCGCAACGCCAACGCCGCGCTGGTGAGCTTCGGCTCCGGCGGCGCGGCACCGGTCAACGAGCAGATCGCCTGGTGGCAGTCGCGGATGCTGTGACAGCTCTTTGGATTCACAGAGCCTTCGAGCCGGCGTCGACGCTGCCTTTACGCGGACGTCGCCCGGCTGATCAACATGCCCGTGTAGGCGATGTACGAACCGAGGAGGAGTGCTCCCTCAAATCGGCTGATTTCCCGGCCTGAGAGGCACACCAGAAAACACGCCACGGCTGAGGCGATCATGACGGGGATATCGAACGTCAGTGCCTGGACTGAGACGGCAATGCCGCCGGGCGAGAGTGCCGCCGCAAGTCCGAACACACCGAGTATATTGAACAGATTGCTTCCCACGACGTTTCCGACAGCGATATCCCTTTCCCCTTTCACGGCGGCAACGATCGATGTGGCCACTTCGGGGAGCGACGTTCCCGCAGCGACAATTGTCAGCCCGATGACCAGTTCACTGATTCCCATCTGCCGGGCCAGTGTTGTGGCCGCCGCGACAAGCCATTCCGATCCGAGTACCAGCAGAACCAGGCCGGCCAGGATCAGCAGAACATTTCGTAGCCGACTGTGTGTCTCGCCCGGCGGCACGAGCTCGGTTGAACCGGCGTCCGGCGGCTGTTGCCGGCTCTGACCGGATGAAGACTCGCGTCGCCCCGCTGTCACGCAACTCGCTGTGTAGACCACCAGGCCAGCAAACAGCAGCCCACCTTCGACGCGGCTCACCGATTCGTCCAGGCACAGCGCAGCTGCCAGAAGCGACGCTGCGATCATCAGCGGCACATCGGATCGAATTAACGTTGAGTTCACGGCGAGCGGAACGATCAGCGCCGAGGCTCCAAGAATGAACAGAACGTTGAAAATGTTGCTGCCGACGACGTTGCCCACGGCGATGTCCGCCCGGCCAGAAAAAGCGGACGAAACAGAGACGGCGAGTTCTGGAGCACTCGTGCCGAACGCGACAACCGTCAAACCGATCACCAGTGGAGACAGGCCGACGAGCGCGGCCAGGCGGGACGCTCCACGAACAAGCAGTTCGCCTCCGGCGACAAGAGCCACCAGTCCTACGGACAACTGAAGCCAGATCAACATGCAACCGTCGTTTCTACTCGGATACCTGAACGACAATTTGTTGCCGACCGACGTGCTGGACCCAGGCACTGGTCAGGCAACGCTCAGTCTGGTCAATTCAAATTCACCAGACTGAGTAGAGACCGTTCATCGGTCGCCAGTGAACAGCCATTGTTCAGGCAGCGTGAACCGGCGGTCGCGACCTGACTGATGGCTGCGACGACGCAAGAGGTGTCGACAGTTCAGGATCGACAAAGTCGCCTGGCAGTCCAGTGAACGAGACTGGCACGCCCGGATCAAGCCCGAAGAACCACTGAATCCGCTGCAGTGTTGAAAGTCCTGCGCGCCAGCTTTCCAGCGTCTGCCGGAGACGCACCACTGACGGATGCTGTTGTTCCTCGATCGCCGACAGCAGCTCAACGCAACCGGAAACCCGCCCGGAAATCAGGAGTGCGGTACACAGGTTTGTGCGCTGGATCACGGGTGACTCGGGTTTCATCCACGTACACCCGGAGGCCAGAACCAGTGACCGGAACAGGTGCACTGCGCCGTCGACATTTCCCAGGCGAAGCAGACAGACACCTCTGGCGTTCTCAATCAAGTCGACTCGTGAATGCGAATGGTTCAGCAGTGCGAGTGCCTGGTCCGGGGAGCCAGAGTCGGCCAGGACAATGGCCTTCTGAAATTGGGACACTGCTGAGGAATCATTCTGAGAAAGATGCTGTTTCTTCTGTCTGGTCTTCATAAATATCTCATATCAAACAAACCAATCCGCCAGATCACCGCCCCGGTTTCGACCGGGAACTGTTCATGGACCATTTGCATATCTGGGCGATCCAGCCTCCCTCATGAGCAATTGCTGTACCGGCACAACGCGTGTGGATACCGGGCACAGCCGCACTGACATTTTTCTGCAGCGGACGACCGAGGATCGAAAGCCCGAACTCACGGAGCGGGACATCAACACGATTTCGGGGTCGGTGCCGGGGTTCGCCGGATCGGCTGATGCTGCAACAGACCGAGCGAAAGCAGGCGTACACTGTTTTAAGGCCTCGAACCAGGAACTGACGCAGCCCCTGGTTGCGACACACCGCGTTGGGAAACTCCGCCACGCACGGCCGCTGTTTGTAGAGCTCCTGGTAATTCGGCTCGCCCATCCGCTTGCGGAACTGGATGTATTCCGGAGTGTCGTTCCGCTGAGGTGAGTGCGGATCGCCGCCTGACTTTTCCAGTTGACCGGCGCGCGGGATGCCGCCTACCACTTCTGTGCCTTTCTTCTCGGCCTCTGTCACCGAGTCCTTCGTTGTGAACGCCGAGTCCACCAGACACGTCTTCGGACGCTTGCCGTAATCCGCTTCCAATTGATCGAGCATCGGCGGCATCTGAGCCCCGTCCGTGCCTTCGTTCGTGACGTCCACGCCCACGATTATCTGCGCATCCGCGTCGCTGGAAAACTGCACGTTGTAAGCCGGATCGAATCCGCCGTTGGCCATCTTCATGTTGCGAGCCTCCGGATCGGTCGTGCTCACGCGAGTCTTCTCGCCATCGCCTTTCTTCCGCTTCTCGCGTTTCTTCGCGAGTTCTTCCCGCTGCCGGAGTGCCTCGTCGATCCGCTCCTTCCGCTCGCGGGCCGCCCGTTCGGCAGCCGCTGCTTTGCGAGCATCCGCTGCGTGACGCGACTCGCCTTCGTTCTCGTCCTGCATTCGCTGCAGATGTTCCGCGGCCAGCCGCGGCAGTTCTTCCAGAGTCGGCTTGCGGCGGAACGAACTCTTCCCCGCCGAGGCCCGCACCCGCATGCCGTCCTGAGCCACCGTCTCCAGCGGCACCAGTCCCTGATCCATCAGAGCCGCCACCGAATCGACCAGCAGCTGTTCGAGGAACTCGACCTGCCCGCTGCGGAAGTCGCTGAGCGTGTGATAATTGACGCTGACTTTCCCGCAGATCCACTTGTAGCGCGCGTCCCGCCGACACAGCCGATCAAGCCGCCGAGCCGAACCAATGCCCTCCAGCGTCGCCATCAGCCACAGCGCGACGAGCACCTCCGGAGCAATCG
Source organism: Planctomycetota bacterium (assembly GCA_027623235.1). GTDB lineage: Bacteria > Planctomycetota > Planctomycetia > Planctomycetales > Planctomycetaceae > JAQBVJ01. Next base: position 9,720 of record JAQBVJ010000075.1, on the reverse strand, counting down.
CCGACCGACCCGCCTGATGACCCGAGACCTTGATGCCCCCGTACAGCGCGCTCAGGTCGAGCGATTCGACATACGCCCAGACCGTCCGAGCGATATCGTCATGTGGGAGTGTCTCATCCAGACAAAAGTCCTGCCATTCCCTCTGCCGCCGTTGCGGTCGACCGACCCGAGCATCCGTGTTCGATGGTGTTGTACTCATGCCAGCCCTTTCAGCGCCACTCTGCACAGACACCCAGGCCAGGATGCAATAAATTCTCAACCTCGGAGCGAAAGGCGACAAACAGCACAACTCTGGGACCATTGGGCTTACGCCGTGCCGCTATATTTTTTGACGAACTGGAGGCACCATTCGGGATGTGCCGATCGCGGGCTCGATTCCGACAGGAATCTCTGAAAGTTCGTGGAACTTTCGTCGTCTGGCGTCGTCTCAAAGCTCTGCTGTGTGGACCGGGAACGCCAGAAAGTGACACATTAAAACGTGTTCGGGCAGACTTGTCGTGATGTGTACGCAGTGATTGTGTGTGAGGACGATGAAACGGTTTCAGGTTTTTGCGAAACCAGCTTCTGGGCCGACGGCGATTTCCGCAGGTCAAACAAGGCACGGATCAAACAAGAGTTGAGGAAAGCCATGACAGGCAACCCATCAAATGAACGTCTTTCAGCGTGGCTCGACAATGAGCTTTCGCTGGCGGAGCGGGCCGAATTCGAGAAGGAACTCGAAGCGAACCCGGAACTGCGCCGCGAGCTGGAAGAGCTCCAGCAGGTTTCGGCGCTGGTCAAAGGGGCCGCTCCACAGAAAGCTCCGGACGAGTTGCGGAGTGCGGTGATGCGTGCGGTCGAGCGGGAATCGCTGATGCCCGCCGCACCGGAAGCCGCGAGTCCGTTTTCCCGCAGCCAACTGGGAATCGTAGTCGGCGTCGCGGCCGCCCTGCTGGTGGCAGTCGTCGTCATGAACCGCGACGGCAGCAATGACGTGGCCGAAGTCGATCCGGCTCCAAGGCTGACTGCGGAACAGGGGATCGGCACTCAACCAGCCAACCGCTCGGGTGGAACGAAGCCCGGTCAGGTTCAGGTCCACGAGTCGCTCAGCATCTCCAGATCCGATCTGACGGCAGCCCGCGTCGGCGACATTATTGAGGGCATCGATTCGGACGGAGTCTCTGTGATTCGCTTGACGGTGGTGGACCGGGACGAATCCAGCATCGAGGCCCTTCAGGTGATCCTGGCTCGTGAGTCACTTCCCGTTGACAAGAACGGCAACGTCGCAGACGGAGAAGGCCTCGTCGCGGTTTATGTTGAATCGAGCCCCGAAGAACTGACGCGGGCACTCGCCCGGGTTCGAGACGGTTTCGCGTTCGACTCGCTCGACGTTTCCTCGCTGGCACTTGCCGACCTGGAACAGGAGACGCAGGACGATCTGCAGCTCAAGGGATCGGGGCAGCGAACGATGGTCCTCAAGCCGGGCACGCGACTGGCTCAACTTGCTGAGAAGCCGACCGCCGGGCGGAAGTCGGAAGCAGCCAGCGGAGGCTCCGCCACCCCACCGGTGCGAGTGATCTTCGTTGTCGTCGATCAGCCCGCCGGCAAAAAGGTGGACGAGAAACCGAAGGCCAGCGGCGAGTCCGCTGCCTGACACGACAACCCCGCAGGACGGGCTCAGCGATTCTGCGTTGCCGACTTCTGGTGTCTGTGCAGCACGACTCCGTGCTCGTCGCGGAACTGGAAGGTCAAGATCGGCTCTCCTGCTTCGCTGCGGGCGGACTCGATCTGCAGGAAGCCTCCTGACCGTTCGGACTGAGCATAGGGCTGTTTGATGAGGCCGTCCGGGTCCGTTGAGGCCGGGTCACCTGGCAGACGGCCAAGTCGCGAGTTCGGATCGACGAGTGCTCCGCAGGAAAATTCCTCGACACCGCTGGGATGGATCGAGCGGTACTGCCAGTGCCGGTCTCCGCAGACCAGGTAGAAGTTCCTGCCGGCACCGGACTCGCCCAGCCACTTGAAGAACTCGTCGCGTTCGTGGCGGAAGCCGTTGAAGTTCGTGTGGTTGTCGAATTTGCGTTTGTCGTCCGGGCCGATCATGGGCGTTGGCGAGACCAGCAGTTTGAACGTCGCATCGCTTTCGGCCAGCGTTTTCATCAGCCACGCCTTCTGCTCTTTGCCCCAGATCGATTTGTCCGGGCCGTCTTTCATCGCGTTCGGGCTGCGGTAGACGCGGTTCTCCGTGAACCAGACTTGAAGATCCTTGCTGACTCGGTGAGTCCGATAAGTCTTCGTTTCTTTGTCCCGGTCGGCGGGTCCGTACGGCAACTGCTCAAGCATCATCCGCAGGCCGGTCTCGGGAGACGGCAGGTGGTCACCGGTGTTGTCACCGTCGTCAATACGGTAATCGTGGTCGTCGATCATCCAGTACGTCGGTACGGCGGCGAACAGATTCCGGTATCGCGGCTGGACGAACTGCTCGTGCCACTTCTGCCGCAGCTCGGGAACGTGCTGAGCCCGATGCTCGTCCCCCGGCGGCGTGTCGTAATAAACATTGTCGCCGGTGCCGACAAAGAAGTTTGGCTTAAGCCGCAGAATCGAATCCAGAGCCGGATACCCAAGATGCTTGTCCGGTCCCGAGTGGGGCGCCGGCAATACCGTGTTGTTGTTTTTCAGATGAAGCGCGCGGTCCATTCGTTCGTCGCCATGAAACTTTGCGTAGTTCATCCCCGTGACGACAACGAAGCTGACCGGCCTTTGGGAGTCTTCTCCCGGGTGAGTTCGAAATGTTGCAGACGGACCCGGCAGAAGGTTGTCTTCGTCTGGCCCAATCTGCGTCGCCAGGCGGTACTCCGTATCCGGTTTCAAGTCAGTCGCTTTAATCCGGCCAATAAAATCCCGGTTGTCAGAAACGGTAATCGTGCCGAGAACCCGACGAGACAGAGAACTGATCGCTGGAGAATTTGGAAGAAGGATAAATCGAACGACCCCGGCGGTGCCCGGCACGTCTCCTGTCTTGTGACCGTCGCGCGCGACGTACGAATTCGGCACCAGATGGTCCGTCTTTGTCAGCCGCACCTGGGCCAGGACGCTGGTCGAGGTCAGCTCGCCCAGCATGATTCCCTGTGCCGCGTGGACCGGCCGCGGTTCGAAGCCGGCTCGCACTTTGCCGTCGTGGTCGATCAGCGGTTGCGCGTTCTCTACTCGGCCGAGTGGACGGCAGCCGGGGCCAATGTCGGTCGCGCCGAGGTCGTTCTTCTGCGCGGCGGCGATGGCTCGCAGTTTTGTGATGACTTCTTCGTTGTCTTTCGCGACGTTTGTGGCCTCACCGATGTCGGTCTCAAGGTTGTAAAGCTCACCCTTCTGCAGGTGCAGCTTCCATGGGCCGCTGCGGACGGCCTGCAGGTTGAGGCCGCGGTAATAGAGGAACGATTCGTACGGCGTCTTCGCGTCGGCGTGACCGGCGAGGAGCGGCCAGATGTCTCCGCCGTCGATTCTGCGATCGTCCGGCACTTTGCCGCCGGCGAGCTTCGTGAGGGTCGGCAGGAAATCCATGTGGCTGGTGATTTCCGCGGTCTCGGTGCTGGCGGGGATTTTCCCGGGCCACCACGCGACTGTGCAGACCCGCATGCCGCCTTCCAGCGTCGAACCTTTGCCGCCTCGCAGCGGCAGATTGATCGCTCCGTGCTGATTCTGCCCGCCGTTGTCTGAGGTGAAAATCACCATCGTGTTTTTTGCGAGGCCCAGGTCGCGGACGGTGTCGAGCACTCGCCCGACGCTCCAGTCGACTTCCTCAACCCAGTCGCCAAACAGTCCGTGCTTCGACTTGCCGCGAAATCGTTCGCTGGGGTACAGCGGAAAGTGGACGGCCGAGTGCGGCAGGTACAGGAAGAACGGCTCGTCGCGGTGATCCCACAGAAACGTGACGGCTTCGTTCGTGTAGCGTTCGACAATGGCCTGCTGGTCGGCGGGGAGAACTCGCTGCAGGACCGTTTCGTTTCTCATCAATGGCAGCGGCGGCTGACCGTTGCGACCGGTTCCCGGCTTCGGCAGCGGCGCGCCGAGGTTGCTCTTCACACCGTCCCCGGCCGGACCCATGTCGTTCGAGTAGGGCAGTCCGTAGTAATAATCGAAGCCGTGCTTGCGAGGCAGAAACTCCGGCTGATCGCCCAGGTGCCACTTGCCGATGCACCCCGTCGCGTAACCTTTCTCCCGGAGCAGCTCAGCGACCGTTGTCTCGCGCTGATCGAGTCCGACGTCGTTGCCCGGAAACAGGACGTGAGGAATACTCAGCACCCGTTTCGGATAGCAGCCTGTCATCAGTGAGGCCCGCGACGGCGAGCAGACCGGAGCCGCATAGTGACTCGTCAATCGTCGCCCTTCTGCCGCCATCCGGTTGAGGTTCGGAGTCCGGTTGACCTTCGACCCGAACGGCTCGATGTCGGCATAACCCAGGTCATCAATGTTGATGATGATGAAGTTGGGTTTCCGGTCTGCGGCTCCAGACGGATCGGCCATCAACAGACCTGCCAGAGCAACCAGCATCAGGCTGGCAGTTCGAACAAGACTTCGTTGCCGGCTGATGAATCGAATTCTGACATTCTTCATCGTGAGTTCCTTTGCCTTACGGGCTTCGTCAAGACATGCCATTGCGGGCTGCCTGCGGCATCGATACCGATTTCTCCAGGTAAAGGAAAGTGAGTCACAAACACAACACCAATCCGCAGCAGGAAGCGCGAGGCAAGTCCGGCCGATCGCAACTCCGGTTTACATTGCTGCCGGCCCGCGCGGCTTGCAGGCGGTCACTCGACAAGATCGCGGGCTCGGCATAGGCTCATCAGCTCCCCGTGGCGGACAAAAATCTGCTTCGCCGCGACTCCTGCCAGCTTCAGGCCCGGCTCGATTCGACGAGTCGGCCTCTCACCCCTCAAGGAGACTTCAGCATGCGACTCCTCATTTACAGCGCTCTGTGTTTCGCGCTGACACTTCCGACTTTCGCCGCCGACGAAGGCGGAGAAAACAACGTGCCGCCAAAAGGATTCAAGGCTCTTTTCAATGGTAAGAATCTGGACGGCTGGCGCGGGCTCTCGCACGGTCAGTCGAATCCGTACAAGCTTGCGGAGATGTCTGACGAGGATCGTGACGCTCTCTACAAAGCCAACTGGGAAGAGTCCATCAAGCACTGGACGATCGAGGATGGTGAACTGGTCAACGACGGGCACGGCAACTACTTCACAACGAAGGAAGAGTTCTCTGATTACGAACTGTGGGTCGACTACAAGACCGTCGCGAAAGCTGACAGTGGCATCTACCTGAAGTACAACCCGCAGGTGCAGATCTGGGATTACACCGAAGCCGGCGGCAAGTGGGGCATCGGAGCCGACAAAGGGTCCGGCGGTCTGTGGAATAACAGCAAGGGAGCTCCCGGCAAGGACCCGGCAGTCCTCGCCGATAAACCGTTCGGTGAGTGGAATCGGTTCCGAATTATTCAGCTGGGAGCCCGCACCTGGATTTGGCTGAATGGGAAGCTCGTCGTTGAGAATGCGACTCATGAGAATTTCTGGAACCGCAGCGATCCGCTGATTCACAAAGGTGCGATTCAGCTTCAGACTCACGGTGGAGAAATTCGCTGGAAGAACATTTTCATTCACGAGATCGATTCGGAAGAAGCCAACGAAAGGCTTGCCGGAAGCGACGCTGGCTTCGAGTCGATTTTCAACGGCAGCGATCTCTCCGGGTGGAAAGGGCCGGTCGGAAACTACGAAGTGGTCGACAAGGCGATTCGCTGCAAGCCGAAGAGCGGTGGCACGATCTACTGGGAAAAAGAAGTCTCAGACTTTGTCGCCCGCCTGGAATTCAAAGTGCCACCTGGTGGCAACAATGGCCTCGCCATTCGCTATCCGGGAACCGGCGACACCGCTTACGTCGGCATGACCGAACTGCAGGTTCTGGACAATACAGCCGAGAAATACGCGAATCTCGACAAGCGGCAGTACCACGGATCGGTCTACGGGATGGTGGCAGCTCATCGCGGCTACCAGCGACCGGTGGGCGACTGGAACTACCAGGAAGTCACCGTAAAAGGCTCAACGATCAAGGTTGAGCTGAACGGCTCGGTCATCCTGAACGCGGACCTGGCAACCGTCAAAGAGTTCATGGGCGGTAAGCCTCACCCTGGAATGAATCGAACGAGCGGCTTCTTCGGCTTCGCCGGGCATGGCGATCCTGTCGAGTTCCGCAACGTGCGAATTCGAAATCTGCCGACAGAAAAAACGACTGCCATTGATTAGGTGTCGCTGGCAATTGACCCGAAAAATGAAGCGGAGCGAGGACATTCCCGCTCCGCTTTTTTGTGTTCGTTTTTGAAATCCGTCGAAACTCGAACGGCTCAACGCAGAAGCTCGTTGACGTTTTCCGGTGGTCGGCCGATGACGGCTTTGCGGCCGCGGACAACGATTGGCCGTTCGATCAGGATCGGGTTGTCGGCCATCGCAGAGATGGCGACATCGCGCGGTGTGTCGCTGTTCAGACCCAGCTCTTTGAAGACCGCTTCGTTGCGGCGCATCGCGTCAAGCGGTTCAAGCTTCAGCTTCTTCAGGATCCCGTCGATCTCCTGCGCATTTGGAGGCGACTTGAGGTACTCGACGATTTCCGGCTCAATCCCGGCGTCCTGAATCAGCTGAAGAGTCTGTCGGCTCTTGGTGCAGCGAGGGTTGTGGTAGATCGTGACGCGGAAGTCGCTCATGAGTTGCGTTCGCCTTCTCTGAGTTGCCGGTTCGCCTGCTTGAAAAGCGTCTCATCGACCGTGCCAAGCTCATTCTGATCAGCCATCTTCTCGTCGAGTGTTTCGGACTCGATCGAAACGTCATCATCTGAAACGTCATCAACGTCATCACTGTCAGGCAGCCCTGCCGGACCTTCAAAACTCTCAGACCCGCCTTCGGAATCGTCCGATTCGTCGCTCTCCTGATCTTCATCAAAGCCGGCAGATTGTCCGAGCAGTCGGATCAGGTCATCACGATTGAGAGACTCATGCTCCATCAACTGATCGGTGAGTAGCTCCAGTTCGTCGCGCCGCTCATTCAGGAGCGCCACCGCCGTGACTTCAGCCCGCCGCATGATGGCCGCCGTTTCCTCGTCGATGGCGTGGGCCGTTTCGTCACTGAACTCGCGGGCTTCGTGAATCTCTTTTCCAAGAAACGGATGTTCCTCGCTCTGGCGGAACGCGACAGGACCGATCCGATCGCTCATCCCCCACCGGGAAACCATTCGGCGCGCGAGTGCGGACGCTTCTTTGAGGTCGCTCTCAGCACCGGCGGCAAATTCATCATAGATAATCTTTTCGGCCGCCCGTCCACCCATTGCCATTGCCAGGTGATTATGCAAACGCCGTTCTCCAACGTGCAGATTCTCTTCGTCAGGCCGAAACTGAGTGACTCCCAGAGCGCGACCACGCGGGATAATTGTGACCTTGTCGACCTCATTGATTCCCGGCAGGAACCATCCCACCAGAGCGTGTCCGGCTTCGTGGTAAGCCGTCATCCTGCGAGCCTTCTCCGTGAGCTTTTCTTCCCGCTTGGGCCCCATCAGGACCCGGTCTTTTGCCTGTTCAAATTCGAGTGTGGTGACGTAGTTTCGATCGGCTCTGACAGCCAGCAGCGCCGCTTCATTGACGAGGTTTTTCAGTTCTGCCCCCGAGAATCCCGTCGTCGACTTGGCGATCTCTTTCAGCTTGACGTCATCTCCGAGCGGCACCTTTTTCGTGTGCACCTTGAGAATCTGCTCGCGGCCTTCCTTTGCCGGACGGTCGACAGTGACGTGGCGATCGAAACGACCAGGTCGCATGAGCGCCGGGTCGAGCACGTCCGGCCGGTTTGTTGCGGCAACGACAATCACCGACGCCGTTTGCTCAAAGCCGTCCATCTCACTGAGAATCTGGTTGAGCGTCTGCTCGCGCTCATCGTGTCCGCCGCCAAGTCCCGCACCGCGGTGACGCCCGACGGCGTCGATTTCATCGATGAAGATGATGCAGGGCGAGTGGTCCTTCGCGTTCTGAAACAGGTCTCGGACACGACTCGCCCCGACACCCACAAACATCTGAATGAATTCTGAGCCGTTGATCGAGTAAAACGGCACACCGGCCTCACCGGCAATTGCGCGGGCCATGAGCGTCTTGCCCGTTCCTGGCGGGCCCACCAGCAGAACGCCTTTCGGGATCTGAGCTCCCAGCCGCTGGAATTTCGCCGGACTCTTGAGGAACTCGACAATCTCCATGAGCTCCGACTTTGCCTGTTCCATCGCAGCAACATCTTTAAATGTCGTTTGCTGGTCGCTCGACTGAAACTTCTTGGCCGGACTGCGCGAAAACGTTCCCAGAAATCCCGACCCCATCGGATCAGAATTGCGGCGCATCATCACAACGAAAACGACAAGCAGTATCGCCATCATGATCAGCCACGGCCACATCTTTGCCATGGAGTAGGCGTCAGCGGACTTCGCGCTTTGTTTAACACTCGCCAGTTTCGTACGCAGCTCAGGATCCTGATCTGCCCAGATGGGAAGGCACAAATAAAATTCCTCGGCGAACTCCGTGTCGCCGTCTTTCGGCGGGATCTTGACCCACTTGCCCTCAATGATGTTTTCCGTGGCCTTCACTTCGGTCACGTTCTTCGCGTCAAGCTGCGAAAGGAAAAAGTCATAGCGAACCTCAGTGCCCGGGTGCCGGCTACTGTTGAAAGCCCAGAACAGGAGCACCAGTACGACCAGAACCATCATCATCATCATGCCCGGTGGCATCGACTTTGGACTGTCGGCGTCGGGACGCCGATTGCCGCCGGGCTCCTTGTTTCCATTCTCCGGAGACGCCATTTTGACTCCTGCGTTCTGTACTTGCGACGCAGCTTTAAGACTGCGGCATACGTAGTTGCGGCGTGAAGGCCAGGCCAGCCAAGCAATCGTCGCCCGGATTCGGTGAGATCTGCCGCGATGTCTGAACGCGACTGCAGGAAAAACTGACAGGACGGTGACTGCACAGACTGGCAAATGTAGCTCGGAGACCGGCCCGGTGCCGCGTTCCCTCGCTCATTCTCTGCCAGACAGGCGGACAGATCGAAGGTTACATAACCGGCAAACTCGACACAATCAGCCTCCGAGAAGGCACTCGGCAGTTTGCCGGATGCTTCTTTCGCCTTTGGATAACCGCGTTGACCTGACTCAAAGTTCGGCCATAATCTCTCGGACCTCCAGCTCGGCAATCGTGTCGAGCTGTACTGGTTCGAAGATCGGACTTCATGAGCTGGCTCTCAGGGCACTCACGAATCTGGTTCAGGAGAGAAGGGGGCGATCGGTTTCGACTGGGTCACCGTAAGTCAGGGTGGCGTGCCGTGGTTGATCAGCAGGCCACGTTAAAAGCTGATCAAAAACTAATTGCCAAAAACCGGCAGTTTTCAATGGTTGCGTAGCAACCATTCCGGCCTAGGAATCCCCGTCTGAGGAGTCCGAAAGCTGGTCACAAATTCAAGACTGGCGTCAGGTCAATGTTCACTACGCCTGGCGTGAGACAAAGTTGCGAACTGGCTGCGTAAGGCCTTGTCTGGAGAGCCGAACAAAGCGAGACCCAATCAACAGACTACGCACGTAGAGGCTCTGCCCGAGGGACATCAGGACGCGGGTTCGATTCCCGCCGCCTCCACTGGGGCCAATTTGCGAGAGATCGCAAGTTGGCCCTTTTCATTGGTTTAC
>JAQBVJ010000003.1 GCA_027623235.1 Planctomycetota bacterium | reverse complement strand
CCCATGACACGAGCGAGCGCAAGTTAACCTATCTTCCGCAAACTACCCTGAGTGCGCGCCCCGTCTGTGAGTTCCGGCCAGCGGACGCGTCGCGCCTGGATCGGTCGGTCCGCAAGGTAACTGGCAAGGTCCGCAGCCAGCGCCTCGACACTTTCGTAGCGGGCGGCGCGGTCCTTCTCGACGGCCCTCGCCACGATGGTGTCCAGATCGCGATGCAGAGTCGAATCGAACTGCCGAGCCGGCGGCGCGGCAGTGTCTCGAACAGTCTCGATGGCCTCAAAGACGGTCTGCTGACTCGTATCGTACGGCTTTGTTCCAGTAACGAGTTCGAAGAGGACCATTCCCAGACTGTAAACGTCGGCCTGCGCATCGATCAGACTGTGCGGTCCGCTGATGTGTTCCGGGCTCATGTACTGCACCGTGCCGACAATCTCTGAGCTTTTTGTTAAAGCCGTTTCCGGGGCACTCTCATCGTCCCCCTGATCAAGAATCCGAGCGATCCCGAAGTCACAGATGCGAGGCAAACCCTCGCGCGTCACAAGAATATTGGACGGCTTGATGTCGCGATGGATGACTCCCTGATTGTGAGCCGCCTGAATTCCCTCGCAGATCTTCAGGAAAAGCTGCAACCGGTCCCGCAACGTTCCGGAAAACTGCTGCATGAAAATGTCGAGCGGCTGACCATCGACAAATTCCATCACGAGGAACGGCTGCGGGCCGTGACCGAGGTCGACGATCCCCGCGTCAAAACCGCTCGCGATGAATCGATGACTCAGTCGCGAGAGCGCCAGCGTTTCCCGCTGGAACCTCTTGAGGGCGTGCTCCGGGCGGTCGGAAACGTGAATCAGCTTGACGGCAACTTCCCGCGACAGAGACACCTGCCTCGCGCGATAGACAATCGCCGATCCACCTCGAGCGACTTCACCCAGCAGGACACAATCTCCGATTGTGTCAGGAAACGGCGATCGTGCGGCCTTCACCTCGATGTCAGTCCCGAGAAATCGATCGATCTTCGTCAGCCGGGACACGGCACTGCGGACATCCTGCAGGCAGTCCGGGTCGTCTCGGCACAATTCTTCCAGTGAGACGGTTTCGCCTCCGGCTCGGCGGCGCTCCCATTCGTCGAGGAGTTCCTCCACACGCAGTTCGATCGTGTCGCTGTCCGACATGTCTACCAGTCCGGCTGCTGGGCACAAACATCGGCCAGCCGCATTCGCGCCGACCGCCATCGACGTTGAACCGTCCTGACGTCCAATTCGAGCATCCGGGCGGCCTCACCCTGGTCCACACCGCCGTACCACAGCAAATCGACGACCGTCCGGTCCGACTCGGGCAGCAGTTGCACCTGCTCGTGGAACTCTTCCCACTCGGCGAGGTTTCCCGGTCCGGCCGAGCACGACTCGCGACAATCCGCGTCATCGCCAAGCTGCTCAACGTCGAACTCCCGCCGGATTTCGACCTGCCGTCGACATTTTCTCGCCAGGTCGATCAGCGTCCGCCGAATCTGAAGCCCGGCCAGACGATAAAAATGGAGTTTCGATTCCGGTGCGACGTCTCGCAGCGCGGTAATCAAGCGGATCGACGCTTCGTGCCAGACATCGTCAGTCTCATGAAGAGGTCGGACTCCCTCGAACCCCCGCAACATTCGCTGAGCGAGACGCCGAAACGACAAATAGCTGACATCAATCAGCACCGAAATATCCTGCGAATCGCCGTCCGCATTTGTCAAATCTGAATTGATCAGTGTCGTATCCACCCGAGAATCCCCGCTTGACCTGCCCGTCAGAGGATCGGCAACGCCTGACCGAATCTACCGAGCCAGGCTCCGCCGGACCAGTGTCTGCCTTCCGACATTTCGCCTTATCCTCGAAAGGGGAGAAAATTCCGAAACACATCAAAAAACTCCGAACCGTCCTGGAAATGTTCTGGTCACTGCGGGCGGGAGAGGTCACAGACGGTCCACAGCGGCCAGTTTGTGATACAGTCCTGCCCGCACGGTGGAAATCCAGTCAGGATGGCTGGGAGAAGCCGTCGAAAATTGTTCTCAAGGAGCGTGGACAGCCAGCCTGAGAAGCTGGTTCAGGTCAATTTTAGAATCGCTCAAGAGGACACCCGGCTCTGACGAAGAAGATTGTCAATCCAGTCAGGGCCAGGTCTGTTGAATCCGGACAAATTGTGAATCTGTCCAGGATTTTTTCGAGTAGATCGTCGATCGAGCAGTCCATCAGAAATGGTTGCCGTTGCGGTCGCCCGGATCGAGGTTTCACCAGTCTCGAAGCAGGCCGAAAACGATTTCTATTCACAGCGTCGTTTTTTTTCACAGCGGGGAAGCCCGCACGAGGTGCTCTAATGCTCAATACGCAGATCAACAACACGATTACCGCCAATGTCACCGCTCAGGTAGACGTCGTCGCCGGTTCCATCGTTCGTGGTCGCGATGAGCGCCTCGTCAAACGCGCCCCGGCCATGGCCGGGAAACCAGGAAGCGCGATGGAGTCCATGTCGCATTCGCATCAAGCCTTCTGTTTTTCTGAGAGTTCAGAAACGCAGTCTGGCATAAGCGAATTACCGACACGGTCGGCTCTAGCCGCGCGGCATCTACCAGGCCCCGCATGGGGAAGCCTGGTGGTGCTCAAGGCCCTCTCCAGCTGAAAAGCTGCTGAGAGCTCTGACTTTGCCAACGACGAGTTGACCTGAAATCAACTTTGAGGCTCAGTCAGAAACCTGGTTGCAGGTCTTGAGCTGGTCGCCGGCCCTCGGTCGCAGTGGCACGTTCGCGTGCGTCGCTGTTTCCGGACCTCGCCGTCACCTGGCTGACATTTGTCGGACCTGCCTCCGAACTGTGTGAGTTCCCGCACTTCGTTTTCGTGCCGGGAGACTCACACAACTCGCGAGTTCGCGCGGTTTGCCGATTGAGTGGGCATCACTCAATCGTCACGACCTTTCGGCCGCGAGACCGCTTTTGTACCCGTCCTTCTTTTTCATTCGGCTCTAACCGGTTTCCACTGGCCTCGACTGAGGCGGCTGGCAGAGCCAAATCAAAATTCATTCAGAACAAGGTAAGCAACGATGGAAGACACTCAGATGATCACACTGGTTCGGCTGGCTCAGGCCGGCGATCGGGAGGCGTTCGGCGAGCTTGCCGTCGCCTTCGAACCGACTGTTTACAGCATCGTCCTGCGACGACTGCGGGACGCTTCCGAAGCTCGGGAGCAGACGCAGGAAATCTTCATCCGGGCGATGCGGAAGATCGATCAGCTGCGGGAGCCCGAGCGGTTCGCCGGCTGGTTGCGACAGATCGCGGTCCGAATGTCGATCAACCGGATCGTCCGACGACCGAAGGAGGCACTCGTAGAGGCAGAGACGTTCGACGCGGTTCGCGCCGAGACGACGACTCCCGTTGACAACGTGCTGAAGACCGAACAGGCCGAGCAGGTCTGGGTTGGCCTGAAGCGACTGAAGGAGCTCGACCGGGACACCCTGGTCGCGTTCTACATCGACGGCCAGTCTCTGGCTGAGATGAGCGATTCGTTCCGGAGCCCGATTGGTACGATCAAGCGACGGCTCCACACGGCTCGACACCGACTGAAGGAGGCCCTGGGCGACTTTCAGCCCGTTTGAAGAAGAATTCCGGAATCGCCCCTGTGCGGCTCTGCTCATTCGCCGACGCCGCGAACTTTGATTTTCAAACCGGAGTTCCTTCATGACCTTCTTCGCTAACGTCAAAAGCCCCGCCCGGGCTTGCCCGGCCGGGGCTTGTTTTTTGCGCGGAGGCGAGGTCTCTCGCCTGTCTGGCAAGTGCCCACAGAAAAGACCACACTGACCGCTCGTCTCGTTTTCTCTCAACACACGCTGCTCATCGATCATCACGGATGACCGACCTCAACGACTCTCAATACGAGCCTGACCCCGAATTCGAACCGGAGCAGGAGGCCGGCAGCCCGGTCGCCTCGATGGTGGACGAGGCGATTCGTGCGCTGAAAGAGGCTGAGCCGGACGCTTTTCTTGTCCTGCCGCGAGTCGTCCGGAGAGTCATCAAAGCCGAGTGGGCACTCCCTGCGCTTCGCCTTCAGATTCCGCACCGCAAGAGCTGGCTGATTTCCAAGTACGAGCTGCTTCGGCACGTCGACTGGGACGAACTCAGCCTGCAGCCAGGCAGTGACCTGCCGGACACCGCCATCCTGCTCGCTCGACCGGACGACAAGAATCTTGAAACGATGGGGGTCGCGCAGCTCAAGCTGCAGACATGGCGACTGCTGTTTCACTCGAAGATCCACCTCGCCTTCGACGCACTTCGCGATTCGAAAAAGCTGACCCGCGCGGACTTTCGGGAACGGATCAACCGGCTCGGTCAGGTCGAGTTCGACGAGATTCACACCGTCCTGCGGAGAGAGAATTTTATCCGTGCGGAAACGCCGCTTGATGAGGTCTACGTCGAGTTCGCGGCTCTGTATTCCGAACTCCGGTTCTTTACACCGCACAGTCTCTCGTCGTACTTCCCGGCGTTTGAAGATTTTTCTGCTGTCGACGAACTGCTTGCAGGCGATGTCGACATTGAAAAGCTCTTCTACGCAACCCGACTGGCCGGCGCGTTAAACCCGCTCGAAGTGACGCTCGACGAGCCCGACGAGACGACGGACGAACTCGACCACCTCACCGGCCATCACGGCGACCAATTCGCGACATCGAGTCCGCCGACTGCCAGCGATGAGAACGAAAGCGGTCAGGACTTCCCGCAACTCGATCAGCAGATTATTCGGGAACTGAAAGCGAACGCGACTCCAAATCTGCGTACGTTCTCACGTCTGATCCGTAAGGCCGATCGAGAATTTGCGCGTGGCAACGCCGTCGGCGCGGCTCTGCATCAAATGCGAGCCGCCCAGTTCGCCACGCCGGAGCTCATCCATGAGGCAGCCAGCGGCGCTCTGACCGACATGCAGCGACTGGTCAAACGACTTCAGGAAGCCCTCAGGTTTGACAACGTGGCCGCGCGAGCGTGGTACACCACTCTTGTCGCGCTGCTCCAACACGCAAATCAGGGCTTCTGGCATGCCGATAAGAAACTTCTGTACGACCTGCAGAAAGTCTGCGTCGATCACGAGCGGGAGATCCACCGCGTCGATCTTCTCAGCTGGGGCGCGTCGTTCGGCAAGCGGCCCCTCAGCCGGCCGCTGCCCAATCAGCGCGAGGTACTTATGTCGAAGCACCTTCGCAGCGCAACTCGCCGCCTGGTCGCGGCACGACTGAGCGGCAACGAACGGCGCGACCTGTCGCGACTGCTGCACGCCGCTGCTGAGTCCGCAGAGCATCAGATGCGGTCTCGGCTCCGACCACTCGCCGCCGAGACATTGAAGGAGGTTGGGCTGACTCCCAGAAATGTCCCGCAGATGATCGCCGTCAGAAAGATGACCGAAGAGTTGCTCGACCGGGTTGCGGTTCGCGGCTTTTTCACGATGGGCGATTTGCGGGACACCCTTTCCCGCAGCAATCTGAAGCTGAGCGACCTGTCCGGCCCGATGGAGTTCTTTGCTGGCGACAAGCTGCTCAAGGCGGACCGTCAGCTCAGCCGTACGATGGACGGCGTTTACCAGCGAGGTGACATTTACCTGCGCTGGCTGCAACGGTTGAGTGCGGCCAGTTTCGGTACGCTCATCGGTCGATTTCTGACGCGTTTCATCACGATCCCCTACGGCAGCGCCTACATCACTTACGCAGCCGTCGTTCATATTCTCGAAAAGCTCAACCCCGCCGACGTTGAGGAGGACGGCACTCCAGCTCCTGGTGGCGATGCAGAGACAGATCAAGACGGATCGCCAACGTCGTCTCCCACCGACAAGAAGACAATTGACGAAATTGGAGTGAAAGAACCCGAAGAGCAGCAGCAGCCGAAGGCCGACGATTCGGAAAACGAGCCGGCTCCAGCTGCGACCGATCCACCATCACCGGATTCCGGTCCGGATGAGGTGACGCCGGCTGAACGGCCGGAGATTCCCGAGGAGCAACCTGAAGCAATCTTAAACGAGAGGCCCCCCGCGAAACTTTCGACGACGGGCGAGTCGACAGGCAGTGAAACGGAACTCCAGTCAACGACACTTCAGCCAGCGAACTCGCCGCATCCCGACCATTTTGTGCCCGTCGTACTTGCTCTCGGAACATTGCTGCTTTTAATCATTCACGTGGCTCCATTCCGAAGATTCCTCGCACAGATTTTCACTCACCTCTTCAGCGTGCTGCGAACAGTCCTTTATGAGTGGCCCGCCAGGTTCTTCCGGCAACCGCTGGTTCGAAAGATCTTCCGCAGCCGGGCAGCCAAGCTGACTCGCAAATTCATCCTTGGCCCGCTGATCCCCACATTTGTGATCTGCTGGATCCTGCCGTGGCAGTACCCGCAGCTCGACGAGCAGTCGTGGATCAACTGGCTCATCGTGCTCGCCGCGATGAGCATCATCATTAATTCCCGAGTCGGTCGCGACGTCGAAGAACTCTCCGCCGAATGGGTCCATTCCACGCTGTACCGGATTCGAGTCCACATCTTCGTTGCGCTTTTTGACCTTATCATGGAGTCCTTTAAGAGAATGCTCGGCTGGTTCGAGCGGGGTCTTTACGCCGTCGACGAGTGGCTGCGTTTCAAAAGTGGCGAGACAACACTCTCACTGGCATTAAAGGCCATTCTTGGAGTGGTGTGGTCGGTCGTCACGTTCGTGCTCCGATTCTGCGTCAACCTTCTCATCGAACCACAAATCAATCCGATCAAACATTTTCCGGTCGTCACTGTCTCGCACAAAATTCTGATTCCGATCGGGCTTCCCGGAGGTCCACTCAGCAGCCTGCTGGCTCCGATTGCCGGCAGCTGGGCCGACTGGATCGCAGGCACGACCACACTGCTGATGCCTGGCGTTTTCGGGTTTCTCGTCTGGGAGCTCAAATCCAACTGGCTGCTTTATGAGGCAAACCGTGGCGAGAATCTGAAACCCGTTCTGGTCGGCAGCCATGGTGAGACATTCATCCGCCTCATGAAACCGGGCTTTCATTCGGGAACTCTTCCGAAACTGTTTTCGCGGCTCCGTCGAGTGGACCGCAAACGCGAGTCAGCCAGTGAGCACAGCCTCGCGAGAAGCCGCTACCTCGATCAGCTTCAGCACGTCCACACAGATATCGCGCGATTCATTGATCGTGAATTCCTCGAACTCCTGCGTGACACGCCTCAGTGGAAACAGAACGACCTGCGTATCGAGCGAATTCGGCTCGCCTCAAACAACGTTCGTGTCGAGCTGGCCTGCCGGAGTCTGTCTGACGAGCCACTCGTCCTCGTTTTCGAAGAGCAATCCGGCTGGCTCGTTGCCAATGCACAGCAATCCGGCTGGGTCGGAAAGCTCGACGACGAGCAGCGGGAAACCCTCCTCACCGCCCTCATTGGACTTTACCGAATCGCCGGCGTCGACCTGGTTCGTGAGCAGGTCGCGGCCACATTCGCCCCCCGCACAATCCCGTACGACATCAACGAAGAGGGTCTGGTCGTCTGGCCGGCCGGCTTCAAGGCAGAGGCCATTTACAATCTGCACCACCTGCACACGATTCGCCCGTATCCGCGAGCTGTCGCCCGCGATCAGGACCTGCCATCAGTCACTCCGGACGCCCTGATCTTTGCTGAGACAAATCTTTCGTGGGACGTGTGGGCCGAACAATGGGACGACTCGGTGCAGGAGAAACGGCCAGTCCTGCCGGAAAACATTCGCTGGACCTGGTCAGACCGGTAGCACGGACGCCCACGTCCGTCCGGACCGCCATCACGCCGGTCTCCGGAATGTCACGAAATCATGTCGGAGACAACGCAGCCGAACTTCCTTCCGCCATGCCCTGTCGGTTCATAGAATCCCGCGCACTTCGAGTCCGTTGAAAAATCGTGGAACGGCGTAAGCCGTCCGGCTGAGCAAGGCCGCAATTCACCGGCGGATTACGCCGCACGACTGACTCAAAACGACTCGCACTTTTTCAACAAATTGCTGAATCCCTTACTCAATTCAGGATGAATGCCGTGCGCTGGACGCAGACTCTGATTCCCACCATGAAGGAAGTTCCGGCGGATGCCGAAGTCCCCTCGCACCAGCTGATGCTGCGAGCCGGGCTCGTACGGCAACTCATGGCCGGGGCCTATTCGTACCTGCCGCTGGGCTATCGGGCTCTCCGCAAAGCGGAAGCGATCGTCCGCGAGGAAATGGAACGGGCGGGAGCGATCGAAGTCTTTCTGCCGGCTTTGCAGCCGATCGACCTCTTCGAGCGAACTGGCCGCAAAGCCGCCTTCGGAAACGTCCTCATCAATTTCGAAGTCAAACGCGGCGACCGCAAAGTTCACCTGGCACTCGGCCCGACTCACGAAGAGGTCATTACCGACCTCGTGTCGAAAATCGTCACGACGTACCGGCAACTGCCGTTCACGTTGTTTCAGATTCAGACAAAATTCCGCAACGAGGAACGACCGCGGTTCGGCGTTCTGCGGACCAGCGAATTTCTCATGAAGGACGCGTACAGCTTCAGCGCCAGCATCGAACAGCTCGACGCAGCGTACGACTCGATGTACGCCGCCTACTGCCGCATCTACGCGCGATGCGGGCTTGAATACCTTCCCGTCGAGGCGGAAAGTGGCCCGATCGGCGGCGACGCCTCGCACGAATTCATGGTGCCTGCCGCCAACGGCGAGGATCAGATCATCCGCTGCCCGAAGTGCGCCTACGCCGCCAACATGGAACGAGCTGACACAGGACGCGCTGCGGCTGAGATCTCAACCAGCGCCGATGCCGCCGAACTGACGAAAGTCGACACTCCCGGAGTCACGACAATCGACCAGGTCTGCGGCATGCTCAAGTGCGACCCGCAGCAGATGATCAAAACACTCATCTACGTCGCAGATGAAAAACCGGTCGCGGTCCTGGTCCGAGGCGACCACGACGCCAACGAAGGCAAAGTCCGCCGCGCACTCAGCGCGACGTCGGTCGAACTGGCCGACGAGGCGACGATCAAAGAGGTCACCGGAGCTCCCGTTGGATTCGCCGGGCCGGTCGGCATCAGGTGCCAGGTCATCGCCGACCACGACGTCGCCCTCATCGCAAACGCAATCGCCGGGGCCAACGCAGGCGACGCTCACTACACCGGAGTCAACGTCGGCCGCGACTACGAACTCGCCACGACATTCGACCTGCGCGACGCGGGCGACGGCGACCCGTGTCCGAAGTGCGAGGGCACGCTGGAAATTGTTCACGGCATCGAAGTCGGGCACGTGTTCAAACTGGGCACGAAGTACTCCTCGTCGCTCGGCGCGGAATTCGTCGACGAAAACGAAAAGCGGCATCCGATCATCATGGGTTGCTACGGTATCGGCGTGAACCGGATCATCGCTTCGCTGTGCGAGACGAAACACGACGAAAACGGGATCGTCTGGCCGCTGAGCATCGCTCCGTACGAAGTGCTCATCGTCCCGCTGAACATCGCCGACGAAGAGGTGATGTCCGTCGCCAATAAATGCTACGACGAACTGCAGGCCGCCGGAGTCGACGTCCTGATGGACGACCGCAAAGCCCGGCCCGGCTTCAAATTCAAAGACGCCGACCTGATCGGCATCCCGCTCCGCCTGGTGATCGGCGGCAAGGGCCTGCAGGAAGGCCAGCTCGAAATCAAATGGCGCTGGCAGGACTCACCGGATAAAGTGCCTCTCGAAAGCGGCGTTGAGGAAGTTCTGAACCGCCTCGCCGAACAGCGGGCCAGGGAAGCGGAGTCCGTCCCGGTGTAGATTCGCCGCGTCACTCCTTTTTTGGCTTCCAATTTGGATTCGGTCGCGTCCGTCTGGCGCTGGTTCCCTCGAGCAGTGCGTCCAGTCGCTCGTGGAGTTCCGCGAGCTTTGTCGGTTCCGCCTCGGCCAGGTTCTTTGACTCGCCCAGGTCGGCGTCCAGGTTGTAGAGCTCGCTGATTCCCTCATCCCAGCGGATCAGCTTCCAGTCACCTTTCCGGATGATGCTGTACGGGCCGGGGGCGTGGCGGTAGTGCGGGAAGTGCCACAGCAGTTCGTCGCGGCCGAGAGGCTTTTCTCCGGCTGAGCCAAGATGTTCGACGAGCGACAGGCCGTCGATCGTCCGTTCTTCGGGAAGCTCCAGGCCGGCCGCTTCGACGAGGGTGGGCATGAAGTCGATTGAGCAGACCGGCTCGTCAGACTTCGTGCCCGGTTTGACGACGCCTGGCCAGCGAACGAGAAACGGAACCCGGATGCCGCCCTCGTACGGGTGACCTTTGCCGCTGCGGAGCGGCGCGTTGTCGGTCGGGTTGCCACCGTTGTCCAGTCCACCGTTGTCTGAGGTGAACAGCACGACGGTGTTGTCGGTCAGGTCCAGTTCGTCGAGCGTGTCGAGGATCGCTTTCGTCGAGTCGTCGAACGACTCGACCATGGCCGCGTACTTCGCGTTGATTTCGCTGGTCGCTTTGTCGCGGTATTTCGCGGTGACTTCTTCGATCGCCTGAATCGGCGTGTGGACGGCGTAGTGCGAGACCTGCAGGTAAAACGGCTGATCCTTCCAGGCTCGAATCAGCTCGACCGCTTCTTCGGCCTCACGATGAGTCAAATACTGGCCCGGCTTCCGGCCCGGCAGACCGGGAATGCCGGCCCGGATCATCTCGTGACGATGCTTCGGCTGGTTGAACGGATCGAAGTAGGACGGCGGCTGTCCGTAATCGCAGCCGCCCCGGTTCTCAAGGTAGCCCTGACCGGTCGGGTACCAGTCGTCATCGCCCAGATGCCACTTGCCGATGTAGCCGGTTTCGTAGCTGCCATCGTGCAGGACCTCCGCAATCGTGACCTCTTCGCTTTCCATCCAGTACGGATTCGGCGGGCACAACAGTTTCTGGTTGGGACCGCCGACGTACTCGGTCGGATTCTTCTTCGGTGTGCCAATGTTGCCACGCTGAAACCGCGAGCGGATCCAGTCGGTCACGCCAATGCGGCTCGGATAGCGGCCAGTCTGAAGAGCGGCCCTCGTCGGTGAGCACACCGCACACGCCGCGTAGCCATTCGTAAAACGCATGCCTTCTTTGGCGAGCCGGTCGACATTCGGCGTTCGGTAGATCGCGCTGCCCTGGCACGAAAGGTCCATCCAGCCGAGATCGTCGACAAAGATCACGACGAAGTTGAGCGGTTTGTCCTTCGCGGCGAGTTCACAGGGAGCGACCAGGCAGAGCATGGCAAGAAGTGGTATCAGGAATCTCATTGCTGACCTTTTAAGTGCGGTGGTGGCCGGAGTGTCTCGCATCCGTGCATCGGGGCCGCGGCGAACGACATTGATTTCACCAGGCCGCGCGGCCCGTGCCTCCGTGAGCACCGGTTTGTTATGCGTGTTTCCCCTACGACTTACCAGACCCGGCGCAGTGCTGGCAGTGGCCGGTGCCTCGGCAGCGAGAGCAGCCAGTTGGATCACCACCGCCTTTACGAATGCAGAAGCAGTGGCCTGTCCCCTGACAAGTCCAGCAAGGCTGGGGAATTATCGAATCGGAATCAATTTCCGCAATCTCGACGTCGTCTGTTTCGGCACCGACGTCCCCCGTAAGCACGGCTGCGCTGTCTTCCTTTATTTCATCGAAAAACCAGTCGATTTCGTCGTGGACCATTCCGTGCAATTCGACTGACTTGTGCGGGAAGTTGATCTCGCACAAGTCGAGGGGTACATCAATGTCGAAGAATTTATCGGCGAAACAAAGCAGGGGATACTGAGTTCGTCCATCCGGCTTGAACCATCGCTGGTCGATGAAGTTACAAAAACTGAACGCGAATGATGTGCAGATCTCCCTTCGCTTCTTAACGGAAATGCGGTTTGCTTTGAGGGTTTGATTCAGGTCCGCGATCAGCAAACGCACGAATTCCCTGGATGACCGCCAATACTCGTCTTCATCTTGCTCAGGTGCTGGTTGGTCTCGCATTTGTTCTTCACCCATCACTGTGCGGCGCGGCGTGAGCCGCCCGGTCTTCGCGGGCTGGTGGTGGCTGGTCCGGACGGCTTGTGCCGTTCCGCGACTTTAAGTGGACGATGCTCAGTTGCGGCTGGGTCCGAGTGTGTACGGGTCGCCGAGACGTTTCATTTCGTTCTTGAGCAGCGCTTCCAGTTCGGCCCGTTTGGCGGCGAATTTCGGATCCTCAGCGAGGTCGACCTGGCCAGCCTCGGGAGCGTTCTTCAGCAGCGATTTGACTTCGTCGGCGTTGTGCTCAGCGAGCAATTCATTCGGGTTGGCCTTCAGGTCGAACAACTGCGTCTCGCGGACTGTTCCGTCAAGGACGTCGTACTCAATCAGTTTCCAGCCGGCCGTCTTGATCGCTCGCATTCCGGGCGTCGTGCCGCCTGAGTAGACGCCGTACACGACGTCCCGAATCCGCTCGGCTTTTCCTTCCAGAACTTTGCGGAACGATTCGCCTTCGACGGTTTCCGGTTTCTCGATGCCGGCATAGTCGCAGAGCGTCGGAAAAACATCGAGCAGATACGTGTAGCCGGAAGCTCGCGAGCCCGCTTTAATGCCGGGTCCGCGGACGATGAACGGCACCTTCCAGGTGTGCTCGTAAAGATTCTGTTTGCCCATCAGCCCGTGTCGGCCGACAGACATGCCGTGATCCGAAGTGAAGAGGACGTACGTGTTGTCGAGGTCGCCCGTTTTTTCAAGCTGCTTCAGAACTCGTCCGATCTGAATGTCAATGTTCTCGACACAAGCGTACTCGCGGCCGATTTCGTTGCGGACGGTCGCCTCATCGCGTTTCTCCAGCACGCCCTGGACCTTCACTTCGTCGCGCAGATTCGGGTGGCCGTGGTGAAACGGGTGAGCCGGCAGCCAGTTGACGGGCAGCGGCGGTGCCTTCGGGTTTGGCTCGTCGCCGGGACCGGAATTGCGCGCTCCGTATTTCGCAGCCAGTTGCGACGAAGCATTCCGCGGATCGTGCGGATGGGAAAAGCCAAAGTAGATCAGAAACGGATCGGAGTCTTTGCTCGCCTCACGTGACCGGAGGTAGTTCATCACGTGGTCGCCGTGCCACTGGCTGCCGTCTTCTGGCGTTCCGTCCCGCTTCGTCGCGTCATGGCGGACGGTGAAGTGTGCGTTGGCCTCCTCAAAACTGTTGCCCCGTTTACACGTTCGCATCGTGTCGTAGCCGGCCCGGTTAAAGACGGCTGCCAGGCACTGATCCGCCGACTCCTTTCGAAACGACTTTGGAAAGGACAGCCCCGGTCCACGAGCTCCAGGAATCCGCCAGACCGTGCGACCGGTCATGATCATTGTCCGGGACGCAGTACAGACGGCTCCCGACCAGGCCCCCATGTGATGCGCATCGTCCAGCACGATCCCTTCCGCGGCGAGCCGATTCAGGTTCGGTGTCTGGCAGACTTTGTTGCCGTACATGCTGAGCGATTCCGGCGAGAGATCATCGACCAGAACGAACAGAAAGTTGGGCCGTTTTTCTGCTGCACCGGCGAGCGACACCATTGCGAGATTGGCCAGAACAGCAACCAGGAGGACGACGAAACAACGCATTTGAGATTCCAGACTCTGGGGATTCTTCGCGATCCAGGATTGCGCGTCGCGGAATGCGCATGACGTCTGCCAGCGTAAACTCATCCGCACATTGAAACAACGAACCCCAGCGGCCAGACAAACCGACGTCCCGATAAGGTGCCCATCAAGGTGACTTACCAAAAAGGGCCTGACGAATGATTCGCCAGGCCCATGCCGTAACTCAGTGTGTCGCGACGTTACATCAGCACGTCGTTCGCGTCCGCAAAGACGGTATCAATCATTTCCACTCCGGACACGGTATCGATTCCGTCCGGACCAGCGCCTTCCTCAACGTCAATCGTGTCGGCACCGGCGTTGCCGTTTGCCAGGTCACTTCCGTTGTTGCCTGTCAATGTGTCGTCGCCAATTCCACCATTGAGCGTGTCGTTGTGCTCATCGCCAATGATTTCATCGTTGCCGTCATCACCGTTCAGCAGGTCGTTTCCTCGACCTCCTCGAACGAAATCATTCCCGATTCCGCCGTTGAGCGTGTCGAATCCGTTGTCTCCAAACAGTCGGTCGTTGCCATCGCCACCGTCCAGAAAGTCACGGCCGGTTCCCCCGAATAGCCTGTCGTCGTCCGCGCCACCGAGCAGCGTGTCGTCACCACGATCACCAATCAGAGTATCGAGCCCTTCATTTCCCTGCAGGTTGTCCGCGTCGTCGCCGCCACGGATAAAATCGCGGCCAGTTGAGCCAGTTATCGCATCGCTGCCAGCATCGCCGAACAGACGGTCGTCACCGGAACCACCGTCGACGGTATCGTTGCCCGCTCCTGCAAAGACAACGTCAGCTCCTGCTCCAGTCTCGATGGAGTCATTTCCGGCTCCACCTGCGGCCGTGTCGTTCTGCTCGTCGCCGATGATGACATCGTTGTCTGCGTCACCGGCGAGGAAATCATTCCCGCGACCGCCCCTCAAAAAGTCATCGCCCGCGCCGCCGGAGATGGTGTCGAAACCGTCATCGCCGAAGAGACGGTCGTTGCCGGCGCTGCCTGAGATCGAATCGCGGCCGGTTCCCCCGAACACGGTGTCGTTGCCATCTTCCCCGTCAATCAAGTCGTCGCCGCGATCGCCAAAGAGTGTGTCGAAATCGTCTCCACCGCCAAGAGTGTCAAAGCCGTCTCCGCCCCGGAGCAGGTCACGTCCGCTGCCGCCAATGACCTGGTCCGCGCCGTCGTCTCCGAACAGCCGGTCATCGCCGACATTTCCATCAAGGATGTCATCTCCCGTTCCGCCAAACGCAACGTCCGATCCGCTTCCGGTATTGACCGAGTCGTTGCCGGCTCCCGCGTTAATCGTGTCGTTCTGCTCGTCGCCGATAATCTCATCGTTGTCATCGTTGCCGAAGATCATGTCGTTGCCTCGGCCACCTCGCAGGAAGTCGTTGCCAGGACCACCGGACAGAGTGTCGAAGCCGTTCTCGCCGAAGATTCGATCGTTGCCGGATTCGCCGGAAACCGAGTCGCGCCCCGGGCCGGCGAACACGGTGTCATTGCCGCTGCCCCCGTTGATCGTGTCGTCGCCGAGGCCACCAATCAACGTGTCAAATCCAGTGCCGCCGTCAATGACGTCAGCTCGGTTACTTCCGGTGATCCGGTCCCGGCCATCGCCCCCACCCAGACTGATCTCGTCGATGAAGGACGCATCCAGCGACGCAATCGTGATCTGGTCATCGCCAGCTCCCGCAAACACGGCGAGGTCTTCCCCCGTCATGATGAAGTCAACGCTCTCGCTGGTCCCCGAAGCCGTCGAGATTCGCATGACTCCGTCGTTCGACGTACCGATGTCCTCGACTGTGATGTCGTCGTCGGCCCCACTGAACGTGAATGTTCTTGCCTCGGCGACCAGTTCATCCACAATCGGCTCCAGCCCGGTATAATTGATCAGAAAACCGACCACAGCCGTCCCGGAAATCGATCCGGAACTGCCATCGACGAAGCGGTGATTGACGACCGGGATGTTGCTGCCATTCGTCAGGTGAAGTGAGTCGCCCGACGCTCCCTGCGATCCACCGTTGAAGGTCAGTCCGCCAGCCGGGATCGGTGGAAAATCCTCGTCGAAATCGATCGTAAGCGTGTCATCCCCGCTCGTTCCGTTGATGACGATTTCCGTCTGAGCGGAGTACGGCTGCTGGAACTGGATGCCGTTTCCGTCCTCGATAACAATTGAGTTGGAACTCTCGTCATAGCGGACCATCGCGGTCCCATCAGTGAGGTTGACCGTTGCTGTCGATGCTGCGAGACGTGAAAGCTGCCAGGTTCCATTTCCTGAAAAGCCAGGTGAATTCACGACCTGCCAGGTTCCGGAACCCGTCACACTGCCGCCGCCGTTGTCAGTCAGCGTTCCTGAGTACTCGATGTTGATGCCGTTTCCGCCGACCATGCCATTTGCTGTCACCGAGAATGCGCCGCCGCTCGGAAAGATGGTGGTTGTTCCCTCGCCATCAATCCCTGGAACTTCGACATAGACGAGTCCGTCTGAGATCAGCACGCCAATGCTGTTATCCGAGACGGTCGACGGACCGGGAACGTCGTCTCCATTGACGGTTCCTGTGTAGGAACCGGCATAATGGCCGTCAAAGTCTGTCGCCGTCTGACGTGCGAGCGACCACGTCCCTGAGCCGGTGAGCCCCTGGGGACCGGATGTAATCGTCCACGACCCGGTCCCCTCGATTCCATTGGCCAACTGCTCCAGGTTCCCCTGGTAACGGACCCCCACAGAAGTGCTCTCAACAGAGCCCATCGCGGTCACGTCAAAGTCACCCTCAATACCAATCGTGCCGGTGCCCGTGCCGTCAATGCCCGGCACGCTGACGTTGACTGTCGAGCCGATAATTGTCACCTCAATGCTGTTGTCGCTGACAGTCGCGCCGGGGACCGCCTCGACATCGCCATTGTCGTTAAACGAGCCGACGAAAGTTCCGGCGTAACTCCCCGCAAAGCGAGCAGTCAGCATTGCTCGAGACTCAAGGAACTCGACCTGACGACTCCAGACTCCGCTCGCAGTCCGTCGGCGACCTCCACTACGTCTGCTGATTATGGTCGAACGAGCAACACAAAAATTTGACAGCCAATGACGAAGATTCATTACTTGACTCCTGTCACGAGAACTCGACAAACGCGGGCCAGTACCGCTGAAGCAAATAAAGCGCCTTTGATTTCCGTCAGCAGTCACACGAAATCAGAGGCTGATTTTTATGTCAGTGTTGACAGAATTGGAACTGTTAGGACGCGGCAACCCGCAATCCTTGACGGCGGCCGATGTCTTCGACATCCCTTCGAGCTTGCGACGTTTCGCGCATAATCTGGTCGCCAGGGCGAGTGGCGACGACCAGGAAGAGCTTCACCCGAGTCCTCAATGGCCCGGCACGACACACTGACATTTCGAGGCCGATGGATTATTATCCCGGTCAGTAATGAATGGCAGGCGGCTCGGTTCCTCGACGCTCTCGCGAGCCAGAAGACAGACTGGCTGCAATTAAAGAGACTTGGTAAAGAGGCTTGGAATCACCGTCAGTGATTTGCCTGTAAAGGCTGCCGGAGTGGCGGAATTGGCAGACGCGCCGGACTCAAAATCCGGTTGGAGTTAATCCAGTGCGGGTTCGAGTCCCGCCTCCGGTACTTGTTTTTGCGAGATTTGCGGCGCTTCAGCCGATTCGGCCGCAGCTTTAGATTCGGCACGGCTTTCCAAAGTGGGGCCTCGCCATTCTCTGATAGCGGAGCCAGTGGGTTCGTCTTCGGCTCAGCGCAGCACGCCATCATCGTCGCGATGGTCTGAAGGCAACAGATCTCGTCGTTCGGCCAGACCGGCTTGAGACACTTCGACACGGTGCCGACGCCGTTTCCCGGAAATCAAACGGTCGCGATTTCTGAACATTCCATGTTGCCGGGATTGTGGTCGTGCCGCTGGCCGATGTACGAGTTCCACTCGTATCGGCTACAGTTGATATGTGGCTCGATTCGAGCCTGACATCAGATCCTTCGAAGGAGCAGGGGTTATGCTGACATTCGAGACCGGCAGGCGTTTTCGCGACTGTAATGGCAACACTCGGCGTGATTTCTTGAAGGTTGGAGCGCTGGGAGCCTCGTCCCTGACCCTCGGAAATCTGATGCGGGCCCGAACGGAGGCGGCGGGCACAGGAGCCCCCATGCCGGACACGTCCGTTATCTGGGTCTGGCTGGGTGGAGGACCAACTCACGTTGAGACGTTTGATCCCAAGATGACTGCTCCGATGGAGTACCGCAGCGTAACCGGCGAAGTCTCAACGAATCTGCCCGGCGTGACGCTCGGC
Organism: Planctomycetota bacterium; assembly: GCA_027623235.1. GTDB lineage: Bacteria > Planctomycetota > Planctomycetia > Planctomycetales > Planctomycetaceae > JAQBVJ01. Next base: position 97,259 of record JAQBVJ010000003.1, on the reverse strand, counting down.
GGGACGTTTACAAAGATGGCGAAGGTTGCAGACAAGATGGCTTTTGTCCGCTCGTTCGCCCATACGAACAGCGGGCACGGCGGTGGTACTCACTGGCTGATGACCGGGTATGACGACCGCAATGCGGACAACGGCGGCCTTCCGTCGCGACCGTCGATGGGGTCAATCGTGTCGCGAGTACGCGGGACGAATCATCCAAAGACTGGCATGCCGACTTACGTTCGTCTTGGTGGCATTGGTGCCGATGGCGCGGCGTTTCTGGGTGCGGCCAACAGCCCATTCGACCCGGCCGGCCAGGCTCGCAAAAATATGGAGCTGACAATCAAGCAGGACCGTCTGGGTAACCGCCGTTCCCTGCTGAGCGGACTGGACAACATCAATCGCCAGGTCGACAGCACGGGACTGATGGAAGGGCTCGACGCGTTTGAACAGCAGGCCTTCAGCCTGGTCCTGAGCCGGTCTCAGCGAGCTTTCGATCTGAAGTACGAAGACCCTCGCGTCGCGGCTCTGTACGGCGGCGGACTGGGAGAACAGATGCTGCGGGCGCGGCGACTGGTGGAAGCCGGTGCAGGCTTTGTCACCGTCTCGTACGGTGGCTGGGACATGCACGGAAAAATTGAAGAGAGTATGCGCAATACCTCGGTGCCACTTGACCACGCTGTGCATGCTCTCATCGAAGACCTGCATCAGCGCAGCATGGACCGAAATGTGCTGGTTGTGATCAGCGGTGAATTCGGTCGCACGCCAAAGATCAATAAGACCGGCGGTCGCGACCACTGGGCTCCACTGAGCACGCTGGCTTTGTCCGGTGGCGGATTGCGTATGGGTCAGGTCGTCGGTAAGTCGGCATCCAAAGTCGATGTTCCGAAGACGACTCCGATTCGTCCGTCCGATCTGATGGCGACCGTATTCCAGGTATTGGGTGTCGATCCGAAGATTCAGTTCTTCAACGAGGCCGGACGCCCGGTTTACATGCTGGAAGAGGGACGCCCGATCCGCGAACTCGTGTAGGGCATTCGCGAAATATTTTCCCGATATCATGTGCATCAGTTATCGAGCAGGCGGAGGCGCGCATGTTTGGCGCGCCGACGCCTTGCCGATAGTTGAAAGCGGGAGTCAGCAATGGGGGGCGGGTCGACGGCGGGGGGCGACAGACTCATTGGCCCGACCTGGATAAGCCGACTCTGCCTCGTCAGCGTATCGCTGCTGGCTATTGTCGCGAGCCTGTCGCTCTTTGCTCAGGACGCAGTCGTCCCCGCGACGGGACCACTTGACGCTCATCAGGCGGAAGTCAGCGCGACGGTGTTTACTCCCGATGGCCGGTTACTTGGGACCGCCAGCTACGACGGAACCCTCAAACTCTGGGACACACGGTCAGGGAAACCACTCCGTACTCTGTCTGGCCATCAGAACCTGGTACTGAGTCTCGCCGTCAGTCCTGACGGCAACACGTTGGCCAGCGGCGGTAATGACAACACCATCAAGTTGTGGGACGTGCCCGCTGACGGACCCTCTTCAAGCTGGCTCGGCCAGGCCGCGGCGATGAATGATATCGCAGTCCGACCCGATGGCCTGTTCGCAGTTTCCGTTGGCGATGACAAAGTTGTACGCGTCTGGGACCGCACATCTGGCAAGCTCCTGCAGTCGCTCGAAGGGCACGCGGCCGAAGTTCTGCGAGCGGCTTTTCGAGTTGACGGCAACCAGTGGGCCAGCGGAGACACCTCTGGCGCGGTCACGCTGTGGACTCCTGGAAAGTATCTCGACGAAGACCCGACGGTCAGTCGCCAGATCTTTGCACATCCCGGTGCGATCAGCGGGATCTCCTTCGCGACGAATAATCAGACCGTGCTGACTTCGGGACGAGACGGCACCGTCAAGCAGTGGCAGCTGAACGTGCCGCCGCATCGCATCCTCGCCGACGCTGCGCCTCCGGCCGGAGTCGCTGCTGACGCGGCCGCCGATACGCCAGCCAGCGTGCTCGGTCAACTCGTCGCTGTGGCGAGCAACAGCTCATCGTTTGTGGCCGGCGGACCAGATGGCGTCGTGCGGGTTTTCAATGCGGCGAATGGTGTCGCCCGGGAACTGACTGACCAGCCGGGTCCGGTCCGTAGTTTGACGATCAGCCCGAACTCGACGCTTGTCGCGAGCGGCAGCGAAACTGGAGCTGTCAAACTCTGGAACCTTGCCGACGGCGCCGACCGGCTCCACCTGCTGGGGCACGAAGGAGCAGTTCGTGGCCTCGCGTTTCATCCGGACAATGCGCGTCTCGCTTCGACGGGTGAAGACGGCACGATCCGGTTCTGGAAGCTTCCGACGGCTCCACAGCTCATGGCAGGGCACACGGCCCCTGTTGAAACACTGTCGCTCGCGCCCAGCGGGCAGTTTGTGGTAACCGCAGGACGCGACAACTCTGTGAGATTGTGGAACGGAACGACCGGTGCCGCAGTCGCAACCGGAACGGGGCACTTGAGTGCGGTCGGCGCAGCGTCATTCCGAGCAGACTCGGCGCAGTTCGCAACAGGCGACGCTGCGGGAATCGTCCGCTTCTGGAATGGAACTAACGGCACGTCGACAGGGATTCTCGGAGCGCATACGGCACCAGTGACCGGCATTGCCTGGCATCCGGCCGGTGAGCGGTTTGTCACGACAGCCGCCGATGGCACGGCCAGGCTGTGGCGATTCCCATTGACCCCGCCGCGAACTCTGGCGGGGCACACAGAACCTGTGAATGCCGTTTCGCTTTCCTCTGACGGAAAGCTGGCTGCAACGGCGTCAGCCGATCAGACCGTCCGACTGTATGACCTGGTTGCGGGGAACCAGTTGCGACAACTGACGACTCAGTCCGGCATCATGACAGCCCTCGCTTTCTCACCCGACAACGCCACGGTCGCGGCCGCCAACGCAACTGGTTCGATTGTGTTCCGTAAGACGGCCGACGCGGCTGATCAACTTTCCGTGGCTGGTCACGACGGACCGATCAGCGCAATCGACTTTCGCGCAGACGGTCAGAGCATCGCCTCTGCGGGAACAGATGGGACCATCCGTGTCTGGTCGCTGCCTCAACCGGCGCTGCCTCTGGCCGGGCATACGCTGCCGATCCAGGCGGCGGCGGCGACTGCCGATGGAAAACTGATCGCGACTGCTTCCGCCGATCAACTGATTCGATTGTGGGCTCCGGCCGGAGGTGCGTCCTCGGCCACTTTGACCGGTCACGCTCAACCGGTCCATTCGATTGCATTTCGGCCGGATGGGGCGGAGGCCGTGTCAGGCGATTCGCTCGGATTTGTCCGCTTCTGGGATGTCGCGAAAGCCGCTGCAGGGATGATCGCCGGGGCTCACGATGGTCCCGTCCGGACGCTGGCCTGGCACCCGACCGCACCACAGCTTTTAACTGGCAGTGATGACGGCACGATCAAGTTGTGGAAACTTCCGCTGGTACCGCCGACTCTGCTGGCCGGGCACACGGAAGCCGTGCAGGCCGTCCTGGTGTCTCGTGATGGCAAACGGATTGTCACTGGCGGCGCTGACGGACAGGTCCGCGTTGCCAGGCCGGGAACTGACGAAGCACCGGTCGTGCTCGCCGGGCAGCCGGGTCCGGTGACGGCGCTCGCCTTCAACAACGATGACTCGGTGATCGTGTCAGGGAGCGGAACCGGCTTCGTTAAAGCGTGGAACGAGGCCGACGGCAAGGAGGCGTTTCAGCTCCAAGGGCACACAGGCAGCGTGACTGCGATCGCCGTTCAGCCGCAGGCTGCAGGTGCCACAACTTCGCCGCTGCTCGCAACAACTGGCGAGGATGGCACGCTTCGCATCTGGAACCTGCCTGCCTCGCCGGTGGCGCTGGAGTCATTCGCTCAGCAGATCACACACATCGTCACGTCTCGCGATGGCAAACTGCTCGCAACCAGCGGTCTGTTGAACACTCGACCGGCGATCGTCATTCGCAATCTCGAAACGGGCTCGCACCTGACAACACTGCTCGGGCACGCGGGTCCGATCCGATCGATGCAGTTCAGTGCTGACGGGACAAAGCTGGCGACCGGATCCGACGATGGGACAGCCCGCGTCTGGGACTTGACCGATGCGAAGTTCCCGGAGCTCGCTCGCTTCACCGGCCACGAAGCTGCGGTCACGGCGGTGACGATCAGTATCGATGGAACACTCGCCGTTTCAGGAGCCGCCAACAACTCGCTGAAAGTCTGGAGCATTGCCGACGGCACGGAAACGAAAACGCTGGCCGGTCACACGGCGCCGATCGTCAGCCTGGCGATGTTGCCAGACGGGACGGCCGTTTCGGCGGGTGATACCAGCGTGCGGTTCTGGACGCTCGCGACTGGCCAACAGGCAAGGACGTTTGCGGCACCAGCGGCGATCACGACGATGGCACTCAGTCCGGACGGTTTGCAGCTTGTCGTCGGCTCGGCGAATAATTTGCTGACGGCCCACAATCCGGCCAACGGAGCCGTCCTCTTTCAGTTGCCAGGTCATCTCGCTCCGGTCCGCTCGATCGCCTTCAACGGAAACGGCACACGTCTCGCCAGTCGTTCGGCCGACGGCGAATATCGCGTGTGGGAATCAACCGGACGTCTGCGCGAAGCCCGCATTGTCGAAAGCGGAGCCTCGACTCTGGCCGCGGGTGAGGTTCCTGCCGCGACACTGTTCCACGGAGTTGCGTTCGACTTCGCTCCGGAGTCGCTGCTGCTGAGCGATCCCGGAAAGCTGACCGGCCGGCTGACGCTTTCCCTGCAGCATCTGGTCGCACCTGCGGCGACACCGCTGAACGATGTTGCCTTCCTGCCGGACGGCAAGGGGATTTTGACGGCGGGAACCGACAAAATTGTGCGGCTGTGGAATCCAGCCGACGGTGCCGAGATCCGTCAGTTCCCGGGGCACACGGATGTCGTGACGTCTGTCGCTGTGTCTCACGATGGAACTCAGGTTCTGGCCGGCTCGGTCGATAAGTCGGTCCGCATCTGGAACACCGCTGATGCCGCTGCAGTGGCGACGCTGACTCAACCGGCGGCCGTTCGATCTTTGGCGCTGAGTGGCGACAGCTCCCGCCTGGCTGTGACCGGTGACGACGCACTCGTTCGAGTCTGGGACATGGCGACTCGTCAGTCACTGCAACGTTTCGCCGGACACACCGGTGCGGTCGGAGCGGTCTCGTTCGGACCGGACGCGACGAGTTTCGTGACGGGAGGCATCGACAAAACGGCCAACGTCTGGAGCATTGCCGCACAGCGTGTGCTGGTTGCCGGCGAGGGTGCTGTGAAACAAGCCGCGTTCGTGGGAGACGGAAGTCGTTTCGCGGCGGTCGTTGGCGAGGCCGCCTTCGTTCGTGTCTGGAATCAAGCGGACGACGTTGTCACGGACCTGACCGCCGGAGCGATGCCGTTGAGCGGCCTGGCCGTGCATCCGGACGGTTCCGTCCTTGTCGCAGGCAGCGCTGACAAGAAGGTCTATGAGTGGACGCTCGCTGACGGAAAGCAGACGGCGGCGATTGAGACTGCTGCCGCTGTGACTCAACTGGCATTTGCCGTCAGTCAGACTCTGCCCGTCGCTGATGTGCCGGCTTACGAATTGCTCGTGGGCGGAGCGGATAATCTGGTCCGCGTGTTTGAAGCGGGCAGCCATCGCCGGCTGGAAGAGTTTCAGACAGCCGCTCCCGTGACCGTGTTGACGCCGCTCGCCAGCAGCAGAAAAGTGGTCGTGCTCGGAGCGGCCAATGCAGCGGCGGTTCACGAGCGTTCGCTGCTGCAGATCGTTGATGCCCATGCCGGCGGTGTGAACGACCTGGTCCACTCGCCGGATGGCAAGCAGTTGTTCTCAGGTGGAGCGGACGGCCAGGTTCGGATCTGGAATACGGAAACCGCGACTCAGGTCCGGGCTCTGACCGCGACGACTCCCGCGCCCGCCGCTGACGCTGACGCTGCCGCAACGGCGAAGCCGGCAGTGACCAGCGTCGCGATCACAGCCGCTGGCAACCGACTGATTGTCAGCACAAATCAGAACAAGGTTCAGATCTGGGATTTGGCTGCGGTCGGTGCTGCCGCCGCGACTCCGATCGCTGTGCTGGACCATGCGACGCCGGTGAAGTCGGCGCGTCCCAGTGCGGATGGCAAGCGACTTGCAACGCTCGCGGCTGACAACGTCGCGCGAGTTTTCGATGTGGCAACTGGTCGCGAACTGGAGCGGTTTGAAAGTGGGCTTCCGGCCGAGCAACCGCTGCTCGACCTTGCCTTTGCGCCGGATCAGGAGACCTTACTGGCTGCCGGAACCGACAAGCTGATTCACGTCTGGCGAGTATCGGCGTTGCGATTGCTGGAGGCTCATAAGGGTCCTTCTACCGCGGTGGCGTTTATCGGAGACGGAGCCCGATTTGCAACGACCGGTGCGGATGCGACCGTGCGACTGTGGCCGCTCGACGCGGCCGACGCAAAACCTGCTCTTGAGTTGAAAGGCGGCGAATTAGCATTGTCGAGTCTGGTGGCGGATGCGGCAGGCACCGTGCTGACCGCGGCGGGAGCGGATAAGAAGCTTTACACGTGGAAGCTGGCGGACGGCTCCCTGGTGTCGACGATTGAAACTCCTGCGGCCGTGACGGGGCTGTCTCTGGCGGGAGAGCCGCTCAAGGTGGCCGTCGCGGGACAGGATCGAAGCGTTCGCGTTTACTCGCCGGAGACCGGACGCCTGCTGGAAGAGGTTCGCGTCCCGTTGCCGGCACCTCTCGCAACGGAAGCGGCGGACGACGTTCCGTCGCCAGTATTGCGGGTTGCTCTCGCCGTCGACGGCGGCCGACTTTTTGTCAATGCCGCGAACGAGGGACGCATCTATCCACTGTCTCTGCTGCGAGTGGTGACCGGCCACGCGGGAGCGGTCGTGCAGGGAGCCTTTACTCCCGACGGGACGCGCTTCCTGACTGGTGGAGCCGACAAGACGCTGCGACTCTGGCAGGTTGCTGACGGATCTCCGCTGCGAGCCTGGGTCGGACACGATGAGGCAATTTCCGGTGTTGCGATCACAGCCGACGGAAAGACGATCATCTCCGGCTCACTCGACAAGACCGTCCGGCTGTGGCCCGTCGATCTGCCGACTCCCGCCGAGACTGCGGCGGCAGCGGCGCAGGCAGTCGCCGGGGAAGTCATCAAGCTCGAACCGATCGCTGTTTACACTCACCCCGCTGCGGTTCGTTCGGTCCAGCCGTCCGTCAGCGGAACTCAAATCGCTTCGGCCACTGACGAGGGATTCGTGCGAGTCTGGGATGTGGCCACGGGCCGCGAACTGGAGCGTTTCGGCGGGCATGCCGGTCCGGTCTCGGGAGTCGCGTTTGTGCCGGATAATCTGCGAGTGGTCTCAGGCGGCAGCGACGCATCGGTGCGGGAATGGCGGATTTCGGCGACTCGCGTGATCGTCGCTCACGAAGCGCCGGTCGCGGGAGTGTCGTGGCTGGCCAACGGAGCTCAGTTTGCGTCCGCTGGAGAAGACGGATTCGTGCGGCTGTGGGATACGAATCTCAATCTGGTTCGGACGTTTGGTCTACCAGAGGCACCTGTTATTGCAGCAGCGGCAGCGGCTGTAGAGACGGAAGCCGCAGCGACAGAAGCAGCAGCAGCAGCAACAGAAGCAGCGGGGCCGTTTACTGCGGGGGCTCTGACCGGACTGGCAGTGCGGCGTGATCTGCTGCAACTGACGGCAGCTGCGACTGTCGGAGAAGGCGAAACGGCCACCGGCAAACTGCTCGTCTGGAACGTCGCCAACGCTCAACTTCTGCAGACGATTCCGGTACCGACTCCGGTACGGCGAATCGATTACAGCGTCGACAATCTGAAACTGGTTGTCACCGGCACGGACCAGACGGTCCGCGTCTACGGCACTGTCGAAGGCGAACTTCAGCAGGAGGTTCCGTCGTTAGAGGCCGCCCGTGTCGCGGTCTTTTCGCCGGACAGTCGCAATCTGCTGATCGGTGGCGAGGAAAAGACCCTGCACACCTGGCGGTACGTGTCACCAACGGCTGTTCGGACTTTGACCGGACACGGTGGCGGCGTGTACTCCGTGAAGTTCACACCGGACGGTGCCCGGATCGCGTCGTGCAGCGTCGACGGGACAATTCGATTGTGGGACGCGGCGACGGGCCAGCAGTTGCTGTCTCTGGCAGGACACACGGGCGCGGTCACGTCGCTCGACATCAGCTCCAACGGAGCACTGATTGTCTCATCCGGAATTGATTCCACCGTTCGCCTGTGGGACGCAACCGGTGGCCGGCAACTGAAACAGCTCGCGACGACCGAAGGTGCTGTGTTTTCTGTGTCCTTCAGTGCGGATGACAAACTGGTCGCGGCGGGCGGAGCGGACAAACGGGTTTACGTCTTCAACGCGGAAACCGGAGCTGTCCAGGCCACGATCGACAAACACCAGGATCATGTTTATCAGGTGAGGTTCAGCCCGCGGAGCAACCGGCTGATCTCGCTTGGATATAGCGGCAAACTTTTCGTGTGGAACCCGACGGGCGGCGCACCGTTGCTCGAAACCGACGTCTGCCGGGTCGGTCAGTCTGCATGTTATTCCCCCGACGCCGCCAGAGTCGCAGTGGCCAGCGGCGACGGACAAGTGCATTTCGTAGATCTGCCGGTAGCGATCCGGTGATTTTCGCTGGAGTTCCAATCTCAGGTGGTTCACTCCACCTCAAGGCGGGATTTCGGCTCCTCAACAGGAGGTCTTTGCGATGAGTCGATTGTTGACTCTGTTGACAGCCGCGGTTGCTGTGATCGTGTCTTTTCATCTGAACGCGGTCCAGGCTCAGACCCTGGCTCCGGGGCTCGGTCCGACCGGCGCGCTGCAGGCCATCGTATTCGAACAGACCATTGAACCCGTGATGCACGGGCCGGACAGCCGACGGCAATTGCTTGTCACCGGTCGATACGCCAGCGGGCAGGAACACGACCTGACGAAGAAGGTCGTGTACACCGTCGCTCCGGCGGGGGTGCTGACAATCGATGCAGAGGGGTTTGTGAGGCCGGCGGCAGAGGGCACGGCGACAATTACCGCTCGGGCCGCATCCGGTCAGACGGTCACGCTGGATGTCACCATCGATCAGTTCGGCCAGGAAAAGCAAATCAACTTTACCAATCAGATCGTGCCGATCTTCACGAAGCTCGGCTGCAATACGGGATCGTGTCATGGGAAGTCCGGTGGCCAGAACGGCTTTCGTCTGTCACTGCTCGGCTTCTACCCGGAGGAGGACTACGAGTACCTCGTCAAGGAGAATCAGGGCCGGCGAATTTTTCCGTCCTCGCCCGAGTTCAGTCTTCTGTTGACCAAGCCGACCAACGTGCTGGCTCATGGTGGCGGCAAACGAATCGACATGGATTCGTTTGAAGCTCGGCTTCTGATTCGCTGGATCGAGCAGGGCATGCCATTCGGCAGTCAGGACGACCCGGTTGCTGAGAGTGTCGAAGTCTTCCCGAAGTCGCGAAAGATGAATCGCGGAGCCGACCAGCAGCTTTCCGTCGTGGCTCATTACAGCGACGGATCGTTGGAAGACGTGACACGAATGGTGAAGTTTGAATCCAACGATTCCGAGCTGGCGGAAATCACAGCGACCGGAATGGTGCAGACTCTCGATGTGCCGGGCGAGGTCGCCGTCATGGTCCGCTTCCAGGATCACGTCACGGTGTTTCGCTCAATCATCCCGATGGGTCTGCCGGTGACTCCGCCGCCGACAAAGAATTACATCGACCAGCATGTGTTCGCGAGGTTGCAGGACCTGGGGATTCCTCCCTCGAAGCTGTGCGACGACAGCACGTTTATTCGCCGTGTGACCGTTGATATCGCCGGCCGATTGCCGACGTCAGAAGAAGTCACCGCGTTTCTCGCGAGTACGGCTGCCAACAAACGCGATCTGGCGGTGGACCGCCTGCTCACCACGGGCGACTACGCGGACCTGTTCGCCAACAAATGGGTGTCTGTGCTGAGGAATCAGCAGAACGGCCAGAGCGGTCTGGATGTCACGGTCGCGTTTCATAAGTTCGTGCGGGACTCCATCGCGGCCAATGTTCCCTTTGACCAGTTCGTGCGGACGATCCTGGCTGCCAGTGGCGATGCCCGCACCGTGCCGGCGGCCAACTGGTTTGCTCAGGCATCGACGCCAACCATCGTGGCGGAAGACGTCGCACAGCTTTTTCTGGGCATGCGACTGCAGTGTGCTCACTGCCATCATCACCCGTTTGAAAAATGGACGCAGGACGACTACTTCGGTCTGACGGCGTTCTTTACACGGGTGAAACGCGAGCAGGTGAAAATTGACGACAAGCAGCCAGATACGCGACGCATGACGATCAGTTTTGATCCGGGAGTCGCACAGTCGCTCAACCCGCGCACGAAACTCAACGTCAAGCCGACGCCGCTTGAAGGAGAACCGCTGGTGCTGGCCGATACTCAGGATCCGCGTGCCGCATTCGCAGCATGGATGACCAGCCCGGAGAATCCGTACTTTGCCCGGACCCTGGTGAACCGCTACTGGAAGCACTTCTTCGGCCGCGGGATTGTCGAGCCGGAAGACGACATGCGCGTCACGAATCCGCCGTCAAATCCGGCCTTGCTCGATGCCCTGGAAGCCGGATTCAAGCTAAGCAGATTCAACCTGAAGGCGCTCGTGCGAACGATCTGTCTATCGACCACGTATCAGCTGGATTCCGTCCCGAACGTGTACAACGCGGACGACAGGCAGAATTTCTCAAGGTACTACGCTCGACGACTGCAGGCTGAGGTACTGCTCGATTCCATCGATCAGGTCACGAAGTCGCAGACAAAGTTTGCCAATCTGCCGGACGGTACAAGGGCTCTCCAGCTTCCGGACAACTCATTCGACACCTACTTCCTGACCGTGTTTGGCAAGCCGCGAGCCGCCAGCGCCTGCGAATGTGAGCGGTCTGACGATGCCAACCTGGCTCAGGCACTGCACCTGCTGAATTCGCCGGAAGTGCAGGCCAAGCTGGCCGCCAAAGGTGGACGCACGGAAACGCTCGCGGCCGACGAAACCCGCAGCCATCAGGAACGAGTCACCGAGGTCTACCAGACCGTCTTCGCGCGACCACCCAGTGCCGACGAGATGGCCCTCGTGATGCAGCACATGGCGAATGCGGAAACTCCGCAGCAGGGGTACGAAGACCTGATGTGGGCACTGGTCAATACCAAGGAATTTCTGTTTAACCATTGACGGGGCGAGTATGAGCCAAGGTCACCCGGCGAGGCTGAACGTCGTTTGGCATTCACCACTCGCTGACGTAGCCCCTCGCTCACGCTTCGGGTTACTTTGGAAAACCAACTCCGAACGTCCTTTACATCCGATCGGCCCAGCGGGGTCCCGAAATGAATCAGACAAACACAGCCATCTTGACTGCTGCTTTCATCGCATTGACCGTGTCTTCGGTTCGGCCCGCTGCGGCGCAGACGCCGATCCCGATCGCCGCGATCAACCGCTCGGACACGATCGACTTTGAGCTGGAGATCCTGCCGATTCTGCGGCGGAGCTGCCTGGCATGTCACAGCTCGAGCGACGCGAACGGGTCGCTGGTGCTCGAAACGCCGGCGACGATTCTGAAAGGTGGTGACAATGGCCCGGCGGTTGTCGCGAAAAACGGTGCGGGCAGTCTGTTGCTGAAGGTGGCGGCTCATCAGATGGAGCCGTTGATGCCGCCGCTCGATAACGATGTTGGAGCGAAAACGCTGACGACCCAGGAACTGGGGCTCATCAAGGCATGGATCGATCAGGGAGCGACCGGAACAGTTCAAGGTGTCATCTCGCCGAAGAACTGGCGACCACTTCCTCGTGGTGTGAATCCGATTTATGCGACAGCGGTTTCGCGGGATGGACAGTTCGCGGCCGCCGGTCGAGCCAACCAGATTTTCATTTACCACGTTCCGACCGGTCAGTTCGTCACGAAGCTGACTGATCCGGCTCTGCTGGCGGCGTCAGCCGATTCCAGACCGGGGGTCGCACATCAGGACCTGGTTCAGTCGCTGACGTTCAATCAGGCCGGAGACATGCTCGCATCCGGCGGTTTCCGGACCATCAAGTTGTGGCGGCGACCGAGCGACGTGCGGCAACTGGAACTGACGACTCCGGACGCGGTGACAGCCGTCACGGCGAGTCCGGACGGGACACTTGTCGCGACGGCCTCTGCGGACAACGTCATCCGTCTGTGGGATCGAAAAACGGGTCAAGCCAGTTTGACTCTCACTGGACATTCCGCGGCGGTCAGGGCGATTGTCTTTCTGCCGGACGGTTTGCGTCTGGCATCGGCGTCGGCAGACAAGACCATTCGATTCTGGAATCTCGCAGATGGAACGTCGGCCGGTCGAGTCGATACGTCCAGCGAAATCAGCGACCTGACACTGCTCGCGGGTGGGTCGCGCATGGCGTCCGCTCATCTGGACAACTTCGCCCGGTACTGGATCGTACCGCCGGGTCCGGCTGAGACTCTGGCAGAAGTCTCTGAGAAGTCGACGGTCGTGACGGTGAGCCCGGATCGACAGTTCCTGGCGACGGCCAATGCGGCGGGGCTCATTCGGGTTGTCGACGTGGACTGCGGGCAACTTCTGGATGTCTCGTGGAAGGCTCACGCAGGAGCCGTTGCTGCATTGTCATTCAGTGCCGAAGGCGGGCGACTTGCCAGCGCTGGTGCCGATGGAGTGGTGCGAGTCTGGCAGATTGAATCCGGCGAACCCGTGATGCTGGGGCCGGTGATCGAAACCGCGACAGTCGCCGAAGCCGTTGTCGCCGCTGCCCCCGCAGCGGATCCGTCGGAGCTGGCGTTGAAGTCGGGTCTACGTGGAACGCTGGGGCAGGTCACAGCGGTCGCGCTGCGGGCGGATGGAAAAGAAATGACGGCCGGAATGGCCGATGGAGCAGTCACTGTCTGGAACCTGGAATCGGCGGCGCCGCGAGCCCTCGCAGCGATCCCCGGTGAGAAGCCTGTGGCGAAAGTGGCCATGGTTGAGCCGGCCGACGCTGCAACGGCAGACGCGGCCACTCCGGTGGCACCGCCACTCAGCTCGAACGGGACACCGGCGACGGTGGCTGCGGTCAGTCCCGATGGCAAATTGCTTGCCGTCTCAGGGACAACAGATGGGCGACCTGTGATCCTCGTTCGCGACCTGGCGACGGGGGAATTGAAGTTCTCTCTGTCGGGACATTTTGATGCCATCACGTCGCTCGTTTTTGCGGCGGACAACCGGCGTCTATTGTCCGGCTCTGTCGACAAAACGGCGCGGGTCTGGGATCTGGCCGACTCGAAGTTTCCCGAGGTGTTTTCATTCGGCGGACACGCGGCGGGAGTCACGGGAGTCGCCTTCAATTCCGACGGTTCCCAAGCGGCAACCTGTGCCGCCGACAACAGCGTCCACCTTTGGAACACCCTCACCGGCGAGATATTGAAAAGCTTCGAGGGACATACGGCGGCCGTCGTCGGCATCGCAATGACGCCGAACAACGCTCAGGTCATCACCGCTTCTGCCGACAAGTCGATCCGCGTCTGGACGGCGGCCGACGGCAAAGTCGCGCGGACGATCACAGTTCCGTTGCCGATGACCCGGCTGGCCGTCAGCCGGGATGCGACACGCATCGCGGTCTCGCACCCGGACAATTCCGTCGCGTTCTACAACCCGGCCGATGGAGCCCTGCTGCGAACTCTGACCGGACATGCCGCGGCGGTGACGGCGCTGGCGTTCTCTCCTGACGGGACGCGGCTCGTGTCTGCTGACCCGGCGCGTGCCATCGTGTGGGAATCGGTCAGCGGTCGGCTGCTGGAGATTCTTCCGGTCGAACAGGGAATCAGCACGGCAGTTTACGGGCCCACATTGAGCGAAGTGGTTCTCGCCCGAGCAGACACCGGCATTAACCTGCACACGCTGCGGTTCAAAGCGGCCCTCGGCGATATCGCGCAGGCAGTGACGCGAGCGGTCTATCACGCCGACGGATCGGTCTATACGTCGAGTCTCGATGGCAGCGTCCGGCGGTTCACGCCGGTCAACGGGCAGCAGACATTTGCCGCCGCGCACGGCGCAGCGGTCAATGATCTGGCCCTCAGCTCGAACGGGCAGTTACTGGCCAGTGCCGGCGCGGACATGACGGTCAAGTTGTGGACCGCCGCCAACGGAGCGGCGCAGCCGAATCCGGTTCTGGCTGGCTTTACCGGAGCGGTGCAGCATGTCGAGTTCTCACCGGACAGTTTACGGCTGGTGGCGAGCGGTGCCGTTGCCAGTGAGGTCCACGTTTTTGATGTCGCGACCCGCACTCTGGAGCAGACCTTTACCGAGCACTCGGGAGCGGTCACCGGCCTGGCGTGCGCGGGCAGCAGCTTTCCGATTGTGATCTCCGCGGCGGCAGACCTGAGCGTTCGGCAGTGGCCGTTACTGCTGCGTCGTCGCATCGTCGGACACACGATGCCGCTCACCTCGATCGCCACGTTGCCCGGGTCGTTGCCACAGGCCGTGACCGGCAGTCTGGATGGCACGGTGCGACAATGGAACCTGCGGACCGGTGCCCTGGTCCGAAACATGAATCATGGATCGCCGGTGACAGATGTCGCTGTTCGATCCGACGGTTTGCGGTTCGCTTCGGCGGCGGAAAACAACACGGCTCAATTATGGAACGCCGCTAACGGAGCCTCCGTAGCGATCCTGAAGGGGGATATCCGGGCTCTGAACAAGCTGGCCCGTGATGAGCAGGAACTGGCTCTTGTCACGGCCAAAGTGGCAGCGACCGATGTTGCATTGAAGGCGGCTCAGGCACTCGCCCCGGTTCAGGCGGCCACGGCGAAAACGGCAGCCGATGCACTGACGGCCGCGAATACGGCAGTGACCGCGGCCGATGCCGCGCTGACAACGGCGACGGCCACAAAGGCTGCCGCCGAGCAGACAGCTGTGCAGACAGCCGCTGCCGCTCAGACTGCAACGTTGAACAAGCTCGCAGCTGACAGCTTGTCATCGCAAGCCAAAGCCGCAGCCGCTCGAGCCGTCGATAAGGCGACGCAAACCAAAGCGGCCGCTGCCGCCGATGCGACAAACACGACGCTGGCTGCAGCAGCCACCGCGGCTGAGGCCGCATCCGTCGCTGAGGCTGTGAAAGCGAAGACTGCCGCGGATGCAGCCACGGTCGCCGACACCGCCGCGAAAAACGCCGCGACGGCGGCCACAACGGCGGCCACAGCGGCGGTCGCGACAGGCAAACCGTTTACGGACGCGTTGACCGCGCTTCGAGCCGCGAAAACGATTCAGAATACGGCGTCGCAGACGTCGGCACTCGCAGCCGCTCAGGCGAAGAAGGCACTGGATGCGATCCCGATTGAGCAGGCGGAATTAAAAGCCGCTCAGGACCGAATGGTGGTTTTGACGGCTCTGGTCGCGGTGTCGAAGACGGCCGTTGCTGATGCGGAACAGCCAATTCGATCGGTGGCATTCTCGCCGGATTCTCGATTGCTGGCGACGGGCGGCGATGACAAGGCGGTCCACACGTGGTCGGCCGAAACGGGTCAGGCGATGGCCAGCTTCAAGGCCCATGCCGGCACTGTTGGCGCTGTGGCATTTGCCGGAAATTCGGAACTACTGTCGGGGTCGACGGACAAAGGCACGTTTGTCTGGAATGCCGAACCGGGATGGACTCTGGAACGCACGATCGGGTCAATCGACGACGCCACCGTTCTCGCCGACCGAGTGATGGCTCTCGACTTTAACACGGACGGATCGTTGCTGGTGGCGGGCGGAGGTGTGCCTTCCCGGTTCGGTGAAGTGAAAATCTTCAACACGGCGGACGGCGAACTCGTGAGAACATTGCCCGAGCCACATACCGACGGAGTGTTCGGCGTCGCGTTCTCGCCAGATGGATCAAAGATTGCGACGTGCGGTGCGGATAAGTACGTCAAAGTTTTCGCGACGGCGACCGGAGCAATGATTCGACCGTTCGAGGGGCACACGGAATACGTGCTCGACGTGAGCTGGCGGGGCGACAGCCGGTCGCTCGCCAGTTGCGGAGCGGATAACACAATCCGAGTGTGGGATGTCGAGACCGGGGAGATGTCGCTCACAATTCTCGGATTCGAAAAACAGGTGACCGACATTCGGTTCATCGGCGATTCCATCAACACCGTTTCGAGTTCCGGCGACAAAACGGTCCGGATGCACCGAACGGACAACGGGCAGAATTTCCGGAACCTCGCCGGAAGCACGGACTTCATGTACTGCGTCGACGCGACGCCCGATGGCGTGTACGTCATCGCCGGCGGATTCGACAGTGTGCTGCGAATCTGGAACGGAACGAACGGAACGGTGCTTCACGAGCTGTCACCGGAGTCGCCTCCAGGAAAAACAGTCGCTGCGGATGGGAAGTAGTTGATTGAGTTTTCAGAAAAATGAGTTTGCGAATCGGGCCGTCAGCCGCGGAGCGGTGGCAGCGTAAAGCCCCTGGCGCAAGTTTAGAAGTTCCACACTTTTGAGTCGCGAAGCGACGGCAGCACATAGCTGCGGTCGTAAGCCCGCAGAAACAGAGGGAAAACTGCCAAAGCCGCGAAGCGGCGACAGCAATCGTGTCTGCTGCCGCCGCTTCGCGGCTCACATGTTCATTCCGCCCCCTATCCGTGGGCTTGCGCCCGAGGCTTTACGCTGTCGCCGCTCTGCGGCTGATGAATCGGCAATTCAGGAATTGGACGAGGTATAGAAATGAGCGGTTTTCTTCAACGTCTGCTCGGCTTGTGGTCAAACCGGGTTCTGCTGCTCGCCGCCATCCTCGGGGTGGGCACGATTGCCGGCTCGGTCGCTTTGCAGGGCCAGGAGGCGGTCGACGGAATGGGACCGGCTCTGAAAGGGCACGAGTTCACGGTCTCGTCGGCGGACTACACGCCGGATGGCAGTCTCGTCGCGACTGGCAGTTTTGATCGGACCGTTCGCATCTGGAATGCCGCAGACGCGTCCCTGCTGCGGACGCTGTCCGGTCACACGGGGCAGGTGCTGGCTCTGGATGTTTCGCCCGACGGCCGGCAGCTTGTGACGGCATCTCGCGACGCGACGGTCAAGCTGTGGGACATGTTTCGCCCCGATCCACTGGCTCGGTTTCCCGGACATGCCGACGCGATCGGAGCGATCGCTATCAGCAGCGATGGGACGTGGGTTGTGTCTGGATGTGCGGACAAAGCCGCGAAGATCTGGCAACTGACCGCGACGGCAGACACCGAAGCCGGGAAGGTACTGCTGGAACTTGCCGGGCATGTGGAAGCCGTTTCGTCGGTGGCCATTCGCAAAGATGACAAGCTGATCGCTACGGCCGACGCAGCGGGCATCATCCGTTTGTGGAACAGCGAAGACGGCAGCGCGGCCGGCGTTCTCGGAGCTCACATCGGATCGGTCAAGGGCCTCGCGTTTCACCCGGCAGGAGAGACTCTGCTGTCCGGTGGAGACGATGGCTCGATCAAGTTGTGGAAGCTGCCGATCACCGCGCCCGCTCTGCTCGCCGGGCATGTGATGCCGGTCAACCGAGTCGCTGCCGTCTCTGACGGCTCGATCGTTGTGTCCGGTGATCAGGCCGGCAGCGTCCGAGTCTTCGATGCGGTGAAGGGTGCGCCACTCCGCGTGCTTGAAGGTCAACCGGGACCGGTGCGGGCTCTGGGGTTGTCTCCGAATTCGACCATCGTCGCGACCGGTAGTGAAACGGGACTGGTCAAGTTCTGGCTGCTCGCCGACGGTGCCGACAAGCTGGGTCTGGCTGGACATGTTGGACCGGTTCGAGACCTCGCGTTTCATCCGCAGGGCAAGCAGGTGGCAACGGTCGGTGAGGACGGCACCACTCGATTGTGGGACCTGCCGATCGCGCCTGTCCCGCTGGCTGGTCACACGCTGCCGGTGACAGCGGTCGATGTCAGTGCGGACGGAAAGTTTTTCGCGACGGGGAGCGCTGACAAAACGATTCGACTGTTTAACGTGGCCGATGGCGCGGCGGTGCGGGCCATCGCAGGGAACGCGGAGTCGCTCTCTCGTCTGGCGTTCCGCGCGGACAGTCTCGAACTGGCCAGCGGTGATGCCGGCGGAGTTGTGCAGTTGTCAAATCCGGCTGATGGCGCGGCCAGTGGAGTCGTGACCGGACATGTCGGTCCGATCACGGGCCTGGCGTATCTGAATCCGACGACTCTGCTCACAACAGGCAAAGACGGAACGCTCAAGTGGTGGCAGCTTCCGCTCGTGGCACCGCAGAGTTTTGCCGGGCACACAGAAGCTGTGGCAGCGGTTACGATCTCAGCAGATGGCAAGCTTGTCGTTTCCGGAGGAGCCGACACGGCCGTGCGGGTCGTCGACCTTTCCGCGGCGGCTCCCGTTGCGAAAGCTCTCGTCGGGCAGGTGGGAGCGGTGACGGCAGTTGCCTTGAGCGCAGACAAGACGCTGGTCGTCTCCGGCAGCGATACAGGGCGATTGAAATTCTGGAACGCGGCCGACGGTGCCGACCGACTGGGACTCGCCGGGCACGCTGGACCCGTGAAGAGTGTGAGTGTGAAGTCCGACGGCAAGCAGATCGCGTCTGCCGGCGCGGACGGCACGTTGCGAGTCTGGGATCTGCCTGTCGCGGCGATTCCAATCGCCGGTCACACACTGCCGGTGACGGCGAATGCTGTCAGCGGTAACGGCCTGCTGGCTGCGACGGGCAGTGCGGACAAGACGGTCCGGCTGTCGAATCTGGCTGACGGAGTTGCCGTGCGGGCAACGGCTGCTCATGCCGACGCGGTCTCCGCCGTGACGTTCCGTGGAGACGACGTCCAGCTTGCCAGCGGTGACGCGACGGGAGCGGTTTCCTTGTGGAACGTTGCCGACGGTGTGGCTCAGGGCACACTTCACGGTCACAAAGGACTGGTGAGCGGCCTCGCGTATGACCTCACCGGAACAAAACTGTTCTCGACCGGAGCCGACGGGACACTGCGGTTCTGGAATCTCCCGCAGGTTGCACCGACCGCCTTCGCCGGGCACACGCTGGGAGTCCGGGCGGTGGATCTTTCGGCCGATTCGCTGCTGGCCGTGATCGGTGGGGCGGATGGCATCGTGCAGATGATCGATCCGAAAGGAGTCGTCGCGGCCCGGCCGCTCGCCGGTCAGCCGGGTCCTGTGAATGCGGTCGCACTGAGTGCCGACAAGACACTCGTTGTCAGTGGCAGCGAAACGGGTCTGCTGAAATTGTGGAACGCGGCGGACGGAGCGGACCGTTTGAGTCTCGCCGGTCACGCGGGAGCGATCCGCGACGTCTCGATCCGACCGGATGGAAAACAGATCGCATCGGCCGGAGTCGACGGGACGATTCGTCTGTGGAGTCTTCCGACAGCGGCCGTGCCGCTGGCCGGGCACACGCTGCCGGTTTCACGAGTGGCTGTCAGTCCGAACGGAGTGCTTGTCGCGACGGCGAGTGCCGACAAGACCGTGCGGTTGTTTACCGCGGCCGACGGAAAGCCCGCAACGGTGCCGGCTCTGACCGGACATACGGCTGCCGTGTCAGCTGTCGCGTTCAATGCGGCTGGAGTCGAAGTCGCCAGCGGCGATACGGCGGGCGAGATTCGATTGTGGAAGACTGCCGATGGTGTGGCTCAGGGACTGCTGCAAGGACATACCGGCGCTCTGTCCGGGCTGGCTTACGATGCGGCCGGTCAGAAGCTGTATTCGACAGGCGCCGATGGAACGTTGCGGATCTGGCAGCTGCCGCAGGTGGCGGCAAAGCCGATCGCCGGTCATGCGGCGCCGGTGCGTGCCGTCGATCTGGCCGAAGATGGCACGGTTGCCGTCACGGGCGATGCCGCCGGAAAAGTGCAGATTGCAGCGCTGGCCGGAGCGGCGGCACCGCGACTATTGGCCGGTCAGGTCGGTCCGGTTTCGTCGGTCGCTTTGAGTGCTGACAAAACTCTGGTGGTCAGCGGCAGCGATACCGGCATCGTCAGGTTGTGGAATGCTGCCGACGGTGCGGATCGATTGAGCCTTGCCGGCCACACCGGTGTGGTTCACGACGTCGTCGTCAGCCCGGACGGGAAGCAGGTCGCGTCGGCGGGAGCGGACGGAACGATCCGCATCTGGAATCTGCCGACGGCAGCCGTGACAGTGGCCGGACACACGATGCCAGTCACCGCGGTGGCCGTCGATCCGAAGGGCACTTTGATGGCGACGGCTTCGGCCGACGGAACCGTTCGAATTTCTCAAGTCGCAAACGGCACGTTCGTACGGGCTCTGGCCGGACACACGGGAGCCGTCAACGCCGTCGCGTTCTCGACGACCGGTGCCCAGATTGCGACCGGCGGAGCGGACGGAACGGTCCGACTGTTTACGACGGCGACTGGCGCGCAGGCGGCCATATTCGAGCATGGGGCAGCCGTGTCGGCGGTCCTCGCAGTCGGTAACGGGACGCAGGTCATTTCTGGCGGAGCGGACAACATCATTCGTCAGTGGGACCCGGCTGCGAAGGCCGATGAAGAAACAAAGAAGATCAAGCCACTGCGAGAGATTCCAGGACACACCGGCGCCGTGACGAGCCTCGCTCTGACGGGAGCAACGCTCGCTTCCGGTTCCGCTGACATGACCGTGAAGCTGTGGAACTCGGCGACCGGTGCGGCTGTGCTGTCGATCAATCATGCGTCTGCGGTGTCGAGCATCGCGTTCAGTCCGAACGGCCTGCAGATCGCGGTCGCAGGTGCTGCCCCCGCCGTCAAGACTTACACCGTGGCGACCGGCGCACTGGCAGCGACTCTGGCTGGCTCACCGGCCGCCGTGACCGGCGTTGCGTTTTCGGCAACCAGCACGCGAATCGCCGCGACGTCGAGCGACGGGCTGCGAGTCTGGGACGCAACCGGGCAACTGCTCGAGCACTTGCCGACCGGCCCGGTGGCTCTGCGTGGAGCGGCGTTTGCTGCCAACGATGTGACGGTTGTGACCGGAGCGGCGAACAATTCCGGCCGCGTCTTCACCGTCTCGCTGGCGAAGCTGATCACCGGACACGAAGGAGCCGTGACCGGGCTGGCCTACCACCCGGCGGGAACGATGCTGCTGTCCGGGGGAGCCGACAAGACGGTCCGTTTGTGGACTCTGGCAGCCGGCACGGCAAAGGCGTTTGCGGGACCGACCGCTGCCGTGACATCCGTCGCGATTACGAGCGACGCCACTCGCGTTGTAGCATCCAGCGCCGACAACTTCGTGCATGTCTGGAATCTGGCGGACGCCGTCGTCCAGGCAAAACTGACTCACCCGGCTGCCGTGCACGCGGCGTCCGCGTCGGCCGATGGAAACCGCATTGCCACATCGAGTGCCGACGGCATCGTGCGGCTGTGGGATACCGCGAGCGGTCTGGAGCTGGAACGATTTGCCGGCCACACCGGAGTCGTCCACGGCGTCGCGCTGAGCGGCAATGGAGCGACGCTGCTGTCTGGCGGAGCGGACAACACGGCGCGGATCTGGACTGGTTCCGCAGCAACGCTGGTGGCAGCTCACACCGGTGCGATTCACGACCTCGCTACTGTCACCGTCGGCGGTGCGTTGAATCTGCTGACAGCCGGAGAAGACAAGGCGGTCAAACTGTGGGACGCGACGGGCAAACCAGTGCGGGCGTTTGCTGGCAGCACCGGCGCTGTGACTCGCGTCTCGGCGACCAGCGACGGACTTCACGTCGCCGCTGGGGGAGCGGACATGAATGTCTACGTCTGGACTCTGGCCGACGCCGCTCTCGCGAAAACGATTCTGACTCCTGCGGCTGTGACCGGGTTGAAATTCAACACCGACAACTCACGCATCGCAGTCGGCGGCGCGGACATGCATCTCCGCGCGTTTGCGGCGGCCGATGGAATCCTGCTGGAAGACGTGACACTCGCAGCGGCACCTGCGGATCTGGCGTTTGCTCCCGACGGTCGGACGGTTGCCGTCGCCGCCGCCAACAACGGCGAGCTGCGGCGACTGGCACTCGACCGGTTGATTCCCGGGCACGTGGGTGCAGTGAATGTGGTGACCTTCCTGCCGGACGGTGCGCGACTGTTGAGCGGTGGCGAAGACAAATCAGTCCGGTTGTGGAACGCGGCCGACGGGACCGCCGTGGCGACCTGCGCAGGGATGACTGCTGCCGTTTCGGACGTCGCTCTGACGACCGATGGACTGACGGCGATCGCCGGCGGTGTCGAGAAAGCGGTGCGTCTGTGGAAGCTGCCTGCCGCTGCTGCGGCACCGGTCGCGGTCCCATTAGTGGCTGCGGCTGAGTTCGTCACGCCGGCTGCCGTGAATGCCGTCACTCTGTCGGGCGACGGCTCGCGGCTGGCTGCCAGTGGAGAAGACGGTCTTGTGCGAGTCTTCGATGTGGCGTCGGGACTCGAACTGGAGCGGCTCGTCGGGCATGCCGGCGCGAGCCATGCTGTGGATTTTTCGACTGACGGCAAGACGCTGTTGTCAGGCAGCGAAGACAAGTCCGCTCGTTTCTGGACCCTGGCTGCCGAACGAGTTGTGGTCGCTCACGCGGGAGCGGTCAGTGATCTGGCTTTGCAGAAGTCGGCCGCCACATTTCAGATTGTGACGAGTGGTGAAGACAAACTGGTGCGGCTGTGGAGCGCGACCGGCGAACCGGTCGTCGATCTGCCCGGCGCGGTCGGTGCCGTTCTGTCGGTGGCCGCGCGGGCGGATGGAACTCAGATTGCGGCGACAACGGCCGATTCCAAACTGCTGGTCTGGACGCCCGATGGTAAAGTGGTGTTGGATGCGGCGGTGGCCAGCCCGGTTCACTCGCTGCGCTTCGGTGCCGCAGATCAGGTACTGGCGGCTGGCAGTGCGG
Organism: Planctomycetota bacterium; assembly: GCA_027623235.1. GTDB lineage: Bacteria > Planctomycetota > Planctomycetia > Planctomycetales > Planctomycetaceae > JAQBVJ01. The sequence continues at coordinate 74,443 of JAQBVJ010000003.1, read as the reverse complement.
ACAATCTCGTGCGGCTGCTGAGCTCAAAAGACGGCCGCGTGCTGGAGGAGATCGGTCCGGTCGGACCAGCGCCGGCTGCGAATACGCCACCCGTGCCAGTGGCTTCGATTTCGGTCGCAGCAGACGGCCGCACGATTCTGGTCAGCGGAAACGCCAACGCCGGCACGATCGTACGGCGATCGTTGGTGACGATGGTTGATGCGCACGCCGGCGGCGCGAACGCGGTGACGTTTACAGCGGACGGAACAATGCTGGTCACCGGCGGTGCGGACAAGCTCGCTCGGCTGTGGAGCATTCCCGCAGCCGCGCCGATCGAGCCGGAGAAGGTTCAACTGAATGTGTTTGCCGGGCCGACGGATGCCCTCACGGGAATCGATGTCACAGCCGACGGGTCTGCGATCGCCGCTTCGAGTGTTGACGGCTCCGTACATTCGTGGCCGCTGACCAAAGCACCGGCGGCGGCGATTGCTGCGACGACGACGTTTGCTCACGGGTCGCCCGTGCGTTCGGTCAGTCTGGCCGCGGACGGGACCCGCATCGCCGCCTGCGCCGACGATCAGCTCGTGCGCGTATGGGATGTTGTCAGCGGACGCGAGCTACAGCGTTTCCCCGGTCACGAATCGGCCGTGCTGGCTGTCGACTTCGCGGTCGACAGGAAGACAATCGTGTCGGCGAGTGCGGACAAATCGGTGCGACTCTGGAATGTCGACGCGACTCGGGTGGTCGTCGCGGATGCCGTGTCCGTCAACGATCTCGCGGTGCGGGTTGTTGGCGCGGCGACGACGATCGCGACGGCCGGTGCGGACAAAACAGTTCGTCTGTGGTCGGTCGAGGGTGCGGCGGCAGGTCAACTGGCCGGCCCTGTTGCGGAAGTTTCGAGCGTCGCCGTTCGTCCCGATGGGAAACAGGTTGTTGCCACTTCCGGAGCGGCGGTGCTCGTCTGGGATCTTCCGGCGGCTTTGCCTGCGACTCCCGTGCCCGCGACTTCTCAGTTTGTCACGGCTGCAGCCGCGCATCGCGCGCAATATCAGGCGGACGGAACTCAGTTCGCGGTGGGAACTGCCGACGGCAGACTGCAGCTTCACGACTCTGCGGATGGGCGCCTGCTGGAAGCCATTTCTCAGACGGCACCGGTGACGAGTCTCGCGTTCGCCCCGGATAAGCGGACGCTGCTGGTTCCGGGAACTGCGAATTCGGCGACGGCGCATCGGATGTCGTTCGTCAAACTGCTGGCAGGTCACGAGGGTGCGGTGACATCAGTCGCGTTCCTGCCGGCCGGAACGTCGCTCTTCACGGCCGGAGTCGACAAGACGGTGCGACAGTGGAAGCTGGACGACGGGACTCAGCTCGCCACGTTTGCCGGATTCACGGACGCCGCATTAAGCCTGTCGTTGAGCAGCGACGGCAAGAAGCTGTTTGCCGGCGGAACGGACAAGTCGGTCCTTGCCTGGGACGTCCCGGCAGCGGCGGTCGCAACACCGATTGCCGCGGTGGCGACATTCACAAACCTGTCCGCCGTACAGGGCATCAGCGCGAATATTGATGGCAGCCGAGTGGCCGCAACCGGTGCCGACGGCATCGTTCGTGTCTGGGACGTCGTGACCGGTCGAGAGCTCGAACGATTTGCCGGACACACGGCCGCCGTGCTTGATGTCGCGTTTGCCAAACAGGGAACGCAACTCCTGAGCGCCGGCAGTGACAACTCTGTCCGCGTCTGGACTCCGTCTGCAACGAAGGTCATTGTTGCTCACGAAGGAGCGTGCAGTGACGTCGCGTTTGTGGCAGCCGGAGCACAATTCGTTTCCGCCGGAGCCGACAAGCTCGCGAAGTTGTGGAGCCTCGACGGAACAGCGGTGCGACAGTTCGCGGGAGCGACGGACGCACTGACATCCGTAGCCGTGAAGCCGGACAACACTCAATTGGCGGCTGGCGGCGTCGACAAATTCGTTTACCAATGGAACCTTGCGGACGCCGTGTCCACCGCGAAAATCGAGACTCCCGCCGTCGTGCAGAACGTCGGATACGGTCCGCTGGGAACTCGACTGGCCGCTGTCGGAGCGACGGGTGCATTGCAGGTGTTTGACTCGGTCGCCGGCACAGTGCTGCATGAATTGAAAAGTGAAATGTCACTGAGCGACGTCGTTTTCACGCCATCCGGCCGTGAGCTGGTGACGGGCGGAGCCGACAAGAACCTCAGCGTGTGGGCCTGGGCATCGCCCGTGGCGGTAAAGTCGTTCGCGGGCCACACGGGACCGGTCTATGACGTCGCGTTCGCTCCGGACGGAAAGACGGTCATTTCTGCCGGAAATGATGCCACGCTGCGGCACTGGGACGTGACAGCGGGCACTCAGCTTCGGCAGATCGCAGGGCATGTGGGAGCGGTGTATCAAGTCGCGTTTAACGCAGCCGGTACTCAGATCGTCTCCGGTGGCCTCGATGGAACAGCTCGGGTGTGGAACGCGGCGGATGGTGCTGCCGTAAAGACACTCACACTTCCGGATCTGACGAGTCCCGTGTTCGCCCTGGGAATCAGCCCCAACGGCCAGTTTGTCGCCACCGGCGGCCAGGATCAGAAGGTTCGAGTCTGGAACGTTGCCACGGGTGCAGTCACGCAGACGCTGACCGGTGATCCGGCAGCAATCTACCGCGTCGACTTCAACAAGGCGGGCACGAAACTGCTGTCATGCGGCCACTCCGGCCAGGTCAAAGTCTGGAACCTGGCAGACGGCAAGCCGTTGTTCGATGTGACGGCCCCGGCTGTCGCCTGGTCGGTGACCTACGCACCGACCGGAGACCGAGTCCTTGTGACCTGCTCAAACTCGCACGCGTACTTCGTCGCGCTCCCCGCAGCAGCACAGAACTGAGTTTGGAAACAAATCCGAGGGTGGCGGCGATGTCGCGGTGGTTCATCGCGAGCTCCGCCACCGAAGTTCTCGCCTGCGGCTCAACGTTAAACGACCGACGCTGATGCCGTGCCGAACAGTATTGGTCGCGCCCCGTTTTAGCCTCCCCGCTGCGTCGCCCTGCTGCACTCGTCAACAAGGGGGGCCTGGCTCAGGCAATGCTATCGAACGGGACGCAGTCGAGCCCGAACGTTTCGGCGACGGCCAGGTTTGTGACCTGGCCTCTGTGCATGTTGATGGCGTGTCCGATGCCCGGATCGGCTGCTGCGGCTGCGGCGAGCCCTTTGTCCGCGATTCGAAGGATGTAAGGCAAAGTGACGTTGCACAGTGCGTAGGTGCTTGTGCGGCCGACGGCTCCCGGCATGTTGGTCACGCAGTAGTGGACGATGCCATCGACGATGTAGGTCGGTTCCGAATGAGTCGTCGGGCGGCTCGTTTCCGTGCAGCCTCCCTGGTCGATGCAGACGTCAATCAGGACGGCTCCCGGTTTCATGATTGAGAGGTCTTCCTTCGTGATCAGTTGCGGAGCCCTCGCGCCTTCGATGAGGACGGCTCCGATGACCAGATCCGCCAGTTGCAGCTGTTCCTGGATCGTGTGGCGGTCGCTGAACAGCGTGTTGACGTTGGCCGGCATGATGTCCTCGAGATAACGCAGGCGGTCGACATTGATATCGAGGATCGCGACGTCTGCCTGAAAACCGGCCGCGATCTGAGCGGCGTTCTTGCCGACGACTCCGCCACCGAGGATCACGATGTGAGCCGGCATGACGCCAGGAACGCCGCCGAGCAGAATGCCTCGCCCTTCCTGCGGCCGCTCCAGAAACTTCGCGCCTTCCTGAATGCTCATGCGGCCGGCCACTTCGCTCATCGGAGTCAGCAGCGGCAGATCTCCCTTTCGGCCACGGAGTGTTTCATACGCGACGGCGGTAGCTCCCGTCTCAAGGACTCCCCGCGTCAGCTCCTGGCTGGCAGCAAAATGAAAATACGTGAAGACGATCTGCCCCGGACGAAGCAACGGCCACTCAACCGGCTGCGGTTCCTTCACCTTGACGATGAGGTCGGCCTGCTCAAACACGGATGCGGCGTCGTCGACGATCTCGGCGCCGTTTTCCGTGTAGGCCTCATCGGGAATCCCGCTGCCGGCTCCGGCTCCCGACTGAATGACGACACGATGCCCTCGCCGAGTCAGTTCAAGTACACCCACTGGCAGCATCGCAACACGATACTCATCCTGCTTAATCTCGCGTGGAACGCCGACGGTCGTCATGGGAATGTCTTTCAGTTTTGAGTCTGCGGCCGAAGCCGACTTGTTGCACGAGACGGCAGGGCGGCAGCCTCCATACTTCATCCCGCGATTCGAGTTGCCTGCGCCCTCATAGACGCGTTTCTACTCTCCGACGGCGGTTTCTAATCGGGTGCGAGGAAGTGAGTGTTGACCCACGCCCCCAGGATTACCTGACCGTACCCGCGACAGCTTGTGGGATCGGTCGCTTTGCCAGGCGGCGCGAATGGAATCTCCAGCGTCGCCGCCATGATTGTGCCCTCCTTGAATCCGAAGTAGTGAGAGTTCATCGGAGTGGGTGTCTCGGCGGGCCTCAGCCAGACATACGGCCCCACAGGAGCGTCCTTCGGCAGCCCTTTCTTGATCCAGCCCGCAAACTCAGACACGTTCTGGAAATTGTAAGCGGGGTGCTCTTTCGGACCGACGAAGTACAAAACATGCTTCTTAAGAAACTCGTCGAGATTCGATTGCACGTAGGGAATTGTCACGGCAAACCGAACACTCTCGTTCGCCTTTGCGAATTCGTAAAAGAACGAATCGCCTTTGACCTGATCCGTGCCCATCCACTTCCAGGAATTGCCTTGATCGTTGCTGATGGCCGGACCTTGAAATCCGATCGCACCGTTTTTGAAACCAGCCACTTTTTCGGGAAACACAAACGTGACCTTCCCAGGCTGCGTCGATTTCGCTTCGAAGTACCAATAGAACCACGGCCTGCCCCCACGCAGATCGGGCTCAAGGTGCACCATGTTTCCGGACATTGCCGTCACTTTGGCATTGCCACCAGGAAAGCTGGTGTTGATCGAGACTGCGTCCTTTTTCTCGTTGGCTTCCTGCCCGTACGAGACGGTCGACATTGCCAGGACGACGATTGTCGCCAGAGTGATTCGCCGAACAATGATTTCTGATTTCAGTGACATTGCATGCTATTCCGTTTATCGACGAGATCAGTTCTTGTGGGCTTGCTGTCGAACATTGCTGCCGGGCAGCCAGTTGAAAACTTCCGATCCATGTCGCGGAGCGGCGCAAGCCGCCCGGTTTTTACGCGGAAAACACACTCGGACCGGACGGCTTGTGCCCAATGGCCCCAGAGTCGTGCTGAATGTCGCCTTTCGCTCCGCGAAAGCAGCGCTACTTTCGCGGAGCGAAAGGCGACAATCAGCGATCAGCCGACACAACTTTGAGGCATTAGGCTTGCGCCGTGCCGCTACATTTTCAACGGGCTGCCAGGCATTTGAGATGCCTGACAGAAGCGTAAAGGAAATGAGTGTCTCGAGCATCGGAACTGATTCACAAACTGGCTAAGATCGCTGGCGACCGCTTTACCCTCTGGAGTTCACCATGCGTCCTGTTTCGATTTCGTTCCGCCTGGGGAGCGTGGCTGCTTTCGCTGTGATCTATTTTCTTGCCATCGAGGCTCAGGCAGAGCAGGCCAAGGACCTCACCATGACGCTGCCTGAAGCCGGACAGCTTGTGAAAGGCAAGCCGGCGGGAGACGGCTGGATCTCGCTGTTTGCGGACGGACTCGCGGCATGGGAGCACGAAGCGGAATACTGGTCGCTTAAAGATGGCATGCTGCACGGCGAGTCCCAGGGCGGACTGCATCACCATTCGTGGACGAAGAAAAAGTATGCGGACTTTGAACTTCACGCCGTCTTCCGAATGACTGGCAAGGGAGCGAATTCCGGCGTCTGCATTCGCCTTCAGCCGGAGAACTACGACGTCTGTCCGGGATACCAGGTCGACATGGGCGAGGGATACTGGGGCTGCCTGTGGGAAGAAAAGCGATCGGGGATGGTGCAGAAGTTTCCGAAAGAACTTGCCGACAAGCTGGTGAAAACCGACGACTGGAATCACTACTACGTCGTCGCGAAAGGCCATCGTATCCAGGCATGGCTCAACGGAGTGCAGACGATCGATGTCGTCCATAAGGAAGGATTCCTTGAAGGCTCAATCGGATTTCAGCTGGTTCACGGGAAGAAACACACCGTTCTCGACGTAAAGATGCTGCAGATCCGGGAAGCTGCCAGTTCAAAGTGACACGGGGCAAAGTGAGACCGGGCGACGCCACTCTTCGCGACGTTCCCGGACTTGCCGGTTCACTCGTGGTGAGTCCGACGGGATGAGTTGCGGGACTCGTCTTCGAAATTCGGCCAGATGAGCCGGAAGCGGGTGCCGTGATCAGGCGTGCTTTCGACCATGATGTCGCCGCCGTGCTCGCGAACAATTTTCTGGCTCACAGCGAGACCGATCCCCGTGCCCCGCGCTCCCTTTGTCGATTCGAACAGGCTGAAGAGATTGTCGCGCTGATCGTCGGGAATTCCGGGGCCGTTGTCGGCCACTTCGATCCAGACATCGGTTCCGTCGTCGGCCGCTCCCGTCCGGATCTCGACGGTCGCACCTTCGCGGCCACTCACCGCGTCGAGTGCGTTGCCTGTAATGTTCAGGACGGCACGGTGAATCGCCTCGAAATCAAAAGCGGAAAGCGGCATCTCGTCATCAATCCGTAATCGCAAATCAATTTCGTTCAGCGCCGCCTGAGGCTGAAGCAATTCGTAAACTTCATTCACGACATCATTCAGGTTGCCCGGATCAAGCTGCGGTTGCCGCTCTTTGCTGAACGTCAGCATGTCTGTGACGAGGTGAAAAATCCGGTCCTGATTTCGCTGCACAACATCCCAGCCATCTCGAATTGTTTCGGGATCGTCCTCGGCAAGCCCCTGATCGACCAGATAGCTGCCGCCCTTGACGCCCTGCAGGATGTTCTTGATGTGGTGGCTGAGGATGGCGATCGTCTGTCCGACAGCCGCAAGCCGCTCCGCCTTCACGAACGCTTCCTGATAGCGGTTGTTCTCAACGGCCAGAGCCGCCTGACGTCCGATCGCGGCCAGCAGCCGCAAATGATCGTTGGTGAATTTGCTCCCCGCCGTGCTCTGACCAGTCACCGGGCCGGTCGTCGTGTCGACATAGATAACGCCCATGAGCTCGTAGCGGCCAGGCATCGGCACGCAAAGAGCCTCGCGGATTCCCTCGCGAACAATGCTTGCGCCGCCGGCAAACCGACTGTCCGCACTCGCGTCCGACGTGCGAACGCCTTGTCCGTTTTTGAGGACGTAATCGACGATACTTCGCGAGACAGGCATGTGCACACTGCGGTCCCCGCGCCGAATCGTGACGGCTCTCGACACGAGCCGGCCGTCTTTCGGATGGGCGACCAGCATGCAGCCCCGGTCCGCTCCCACTTCGTCCAGCGTGCGGTCGAGCACTCGCTGGAGCAGCTGCTCAATCGAAAGCGACGAGCTGACCATTTCCTCGGAGATTTCGTAGAGCAGTTGCAGCGTCGCGAGATTTTCGTCACTGCGATCCTGCCGCCGAACGGACCGCTCGAGAATCTGCAGACCGGCATCACGATCGACACTGCTGACGATGTTTGACGCATCGTCGGTTCCGGGGAGCCCAGGCACGATCTCGACCGGCACCGAAACGCCAACTGGTGCATCATCGTGAAAGAGCAACACCGTACCGCCGACCGTAATCTGATCGCCAGGTGTCAGCCGGTGAGACCGAATCGAAAGCCCGTTCACAAAGGTGCCGTTGGAACTTCGCCGGTCGGAGACAATGTAGGCACCGTCTTCAAACCGCAGCACGGCATGATTTCGCGAAACTTCTGTGTCGAGAATGCGGACCCCGTTGCGAACGCCACGGCCAATACCGAGCGGCTCATCCGCCAGGTGGAATCGCGTCCCCTGATCGACGCCTCGAATCACAAGCAGTGTGGCTTCCGGCACAACCTCTCCCGTTACCTGACATTCTGTAGTTTCGGCCCGCTCACCGGGCAGCGTCAGCGATATTACCACTCTGTCGTGGCGATTCCATCATTCACAGCAGATCGAACTTCTCACCTCTTCGACTCCTGTCGCGGCTATTCAACCCGGTAATCCGCCGCGAGTCTGGTCAGGGCATCAATGGCCGTCTCGTCCAGACCGTGGCTCCACGCAATCTCCACGACACACTGGTGGTTGCCGGTCACTTCCTTCAGCGACACGTGAATATGTCCTCGCGCATCGTAGGTGTAAATAATCTCGACGGGAGACCCTTTCGGCAAATTCTGCGGAAGGCCGACCAGTCGGAAATCTCCAATGAACGTGCAACTGCTGACGTCGGTCGCTTCCCCTTCGAGAAGGCGAACGTGAATCGACTGCGGTGCGTGCGAGGTCGTCTGGAACCGCTGCAGCTTTCGGACCGGCAACCGCGAGTTCCGCGGAATCATGACATGGTTCAGTTTGATATTCGGGTCATTGCGATCTGTGATCTCAACGCCGAGCGAGTGCGAATTGACATCCGTCGTGGACACATTCCTCAGTCGCCGCTCCAGAGATCGTACGGACTCACTGGAACTGGAACCGTGTTTCGCTTCCAGGATCGCCGCATGAATCGCCGCTCCCTGAGCAACAGCCGTCTGCGGGTTGAGCTCACGCGACGGCGGCTTCCCCGTGAGCTTTTCCAGCATCGCCGCGACGGCCGGCATGGTGGACGAGCCGCCGACAAGCAGCACCGTATCGAGCTTTCGCGGATCGACGCCGGTGTGGTCAATCGTGAATTCGGTCGTATCCTGAGTTCGCTGTAGAAGGTCGTGCGTCAAATCCTCAAACGTCGTCCGGTTCACTTCAAGTTCGAGCGTCTGCCCGCGAAACGTCAACGTGACCGTCGACTTTTCCCAGAGGCTGAGCTCGCGCTTCGCCGACTCGGCCTCAATGAGAAGATTCTTTTTCGCCATCGGCTCTGTTCGCGGATCGAGACCGAACTTCTCCTCAAATTTTCTGGCCACGTGATCCGCAAGCCGCTCGGTCCAGTCGATGCCACCAAGCATCGTGTCGCCGTCTGTGGCGAGAACCGTGAACTGCGTCGGCGTGTACCGGACGATCGTCACATCGAACGTCCCCCCGCCGAGGTCATACACGAGAACCGTTCGCTCTTTTCCTGGCAGGTCCGGATTGCCGAGTTCCCCCTTCTGCCACGCGTAAGCGAGCGTCGCGGCCGTCGGTTCGTTGATAATATCGATCACGTTGAGGCCGGCAATCCGTCCCGCATGACGAGTCGCCTGTCGTTTCGGCTCGTTGAAATAGTGTGGCACCGTGATGACGGCATTCGTCACCGGCTTCACATGTTTCTCCGCATCCTGCCGCAGCTTGGTCAGAATCATCGACGAGATCAGCTCCGGAGTCAGTCTCCGCTTCTCGTGATACAGCTCAAAACTCGCATCGCCCATTTTTCGTTTGATCGCAGTGACGACGCGGTCCGGTTGCTCTTTCACGACACGTTCCTGCGAAGGCCCGACAATCACAAGGCCGTCGTCGGCAAGAATCACGATCGACGGCGTCACCAGCCGACCTTGAGCGTTCTCAAGAACCGTCGCCTCTCCGTCTTCGTCCAACCGGGCGACGACCGAATACGACGTCCCCAGATCGATACCGACCGTATGGCCTTCCACAAATTTCATCGAGAACTCAGCTCCGGTGTCGAGAGGTGATTGAGGGACAGTCTACTTCCCAGCGAGCCGACTTCCCACGATACGCAAATCCCTGGGCTCGTGGTGAAATCGGGACGTGCCACTCGGAGTCAAGCCGCTGTTGTTGCGTTTGCGGTTCGGCAGGAGCCTCGCCCCACCGCTGTAAACTGGAAGGGTGCGGAAACGGACGGGGTGGCTGGTGACACCGCAGTCAATCATGTTTGGAGCTGTGGCCTCGCCCTCCCGACTGGTCGGCCTTTTCGATGCATTGCCGACTGATTGCGTTACTGCAGTTTGCCTCGACCGAGGATCGGCCAGACGACTTCCAGACGCTCGTTGCGGAAGCCGTAGAAGTAGTCGTGCATGACGGTTGTGAAGTCGGCGTAGCCAACAATCAACTCGACCTTGTCGCCGATTTTCAAATCGCGGGCGGGGCCTTCGAGGTTCAGTTCGCAGTGCTCGGCACTGACCCGTTTGACCGTCGTTTCCGGGAACCCCTTGACCAGTGGCATCGTGAAGTCGGGGTGCTGCGATTTCCGGCCGGCGTCGAGGACGGCCTGGTTGAGTGACGGCCGGCTGACGACCGTTGCCAGAACCGTCAGAGCGTACTCGTGATCCTGGAGGGCACATTTCTGCACGTACATCGGGTCGGCAAAAATACCGCCTCCGGCCTGTAGTTCGGTGATGCCGTCACAGTCGGACGTGACCTGGTAAGACCCCGTTCCGCCGGCGCTGACGATCGAGCAGTCCAGACCGGATTTTGTCATCAGGTCGCGGCAGTGGCAGAGAACATTCATGGCGTCGTGAATTTTCTGCCGTTTCTCGTCCTGGTCGGCAACCTGCAGCAGGTGACCTTCGTAGCCCATGATGCCGACCAGGCGGACTCCTTCAAGTTTGTCGACGGCCTGGGCGAGTTCAAGAGTGTCAACGCCGGGCCGTACTCCCACGCGGTCCAGGCCGATATTGACCTCAAGGATGACACGCGGCGCGACGCCTCGCTCTTTACAGACGGCAGCCAGCGGTTCGGCCTGAGCGAAATGATCGATCGCGACAATCGGGTCCGCGTGGTGGCACAGCCCGGCGACTCGCTCCACCTTCGGGCGGCCGACGATCATGTTGGCAATGAGGATGTCGCGAACTCCGCCGGCGGCCATGACTTCGGCCTCAGACACTTTCGCACAGGTGACTCCGATGGCTCCGGCGGCCAGTTGTTTCTGGGCAATCGCCGGCGTTTTGTGGCATTTCTGATGAGGTCGCCACTGCTTGCCCCGCTCCTTCATGAACGCGGCCATGCGAGTGATGTTGCTCTCCATTCGATCCAGGTCGATGCACAGCGCCGGGGTGTCGAGGTCAAGTTTGTGAGTTCCGATGGCACTTTGAGTCACAGAGTTTCTCCACACGAAGGTTGATTTGGGCCGGTACGTTAGCCGGTTTGCGGTCGGGCCAAAACGCAACGAGACGGTCAGGGACAGGTTCTCGCAGTCAGGGTGAAACAGGATCTCACCCGTCGTTGTTCAAGTCGACAGAGCATCGCGGACGCCAGACGGATCTTACCGAACCAGAGAAACGGGCAAACCGTCCTTACGCAGAATCGTGCCCCTGCTTATATTTCGCGGGACTGGCACACGTTGCGAAATGGACTCGCCACGTTTTGATATTGCCAGAAGCGACATTTCACGGACTCACTCCCATGCGCAGCGAATCAGAAATTCCCTTTGAAGATGTCCCGTTCTCGATTCCCGTGGCGGACCGGCTGAAACGGCTTCCTCCGTACATGTTCGGGAAGATCAACAAGATCAAATACGAAAAGCGCGTCGCCGGAATCGACGTGATTGATCTCGGCATGGGGAACCCGACCGACGCACCGGATCCACTGATCACGGAAAAGCTCGGTGAGGCGATCGCCGACCCGCGGAATCACCGCTACTCAGTTTCCAATGGGATCGGCAATCTTCGCAAAGAGGTGGCCGCCCGCTACTGGAAAAAGTACGGCGTCCGGCTCGATCCGAACAACGAGGTCATCGCGTGCCTCGGATCAAAGGAGGGCTTCAGCCATCTCTGTCTGGCACTGATGGGGCCGGGGGATACCGCCATCGTGCCGTCTCCGTCGTTTCCAATTCACGTGTACGCTGTCGTCCTTGCTGCCGGAAACGTCATCGCGCTGGACTGTACGAAGCCCGACGAGTTTCTCAATAAAATTGCCTACACCTGCGAGCACCTTTTTCCGCGACCGAAACTGGTCATCGTCAACTTCCCTCACAACCCATCGACGACCTGTATTGAGCAGGACTTTTTCGTGGACCTGGTGAAGCTCGCGAAGAAGTACGAATTTCTTGTGATCAGCGATTTTGCTTACGCGGACATCTGCTTCGACGGCTATGTCGCTCCCAGTTTCCTGTCGACTCCGGGCGCCATCGACGTTGGCGTGGAATTCACGACGATGAGCAAAGGCTACAGCATGGCCGGCTGGCGAATCGGCTTCTGCACGGGCAATGCCGAGATGGTTCGAGCTCTCGCGACGATCAAAGGGTATTACGACTACGGAATTTTCCAGGCGGCTCAGATCGCAGCTATCGTGGCGATGCGGCACTGTGATTCGGCGGTCGAAGAAGTGTCCAGAGAATATCAGGTGCGACGCGACGCGCTGTGCGAAGGCTTGTCCCGGCTCGGCTGGGACATTCAGCCGCCGCGCGCCTCGATGTTTGTCTGGGCGAAGATCCCGGAGCCGTGGGCCGAAATGGGCTCCATGAAATTTGCCATGAAGCTGCTCGAGGAGGCCGGCGTCGCGGTCAGTCCCGGAGTCGGATTCGGTCCGGAAGGCGAGGGGTTCCTTCGACTCGCGATTGTGGAGAACACTCAAAGGCTTCGTCAGGCAGTTCGCGAGATCGGCCGCTGCCTCAAACCGGCGGGCGCTGAAGTCTGAGACCTGGCGCGAAGAGATTCGCTGCGGGCATCCGGAGTTTCTCGTACTTTTTTCAGTCGACCTCAAGCGGTCGAGTTTTCCTGCGTATCGGATTGCCGCACGAAACGCTGATTTGGTGTCCACGAGGTCTGTCCTCGTGTGGCTAAGCTGTCCCCGGCCTGGTACAGTGAATGCGATGACTGAACAACGGGCTATTCCTGGGCAGGATGACCTGCCGGCCACCGCGCCGGAGTCGAACACTCCACCTCCCGGTCAGGTCGATGCCGGTGGCAATGGTCGTCCGCTGACTGCGGCAGATCAAATTGCGAAGCTCCTTGGAAATCTTCGCAGCGTCATTCAGGGAAAAGATGAGAGCCTGGAGATTCTTGTGACGGCCATGCTGGCTGGCGGATCGGTCCTGATGGACGACGTTCCTGGCGTGGGGAAGACGACTCTGTCCAAGGCGCTCGCCCGGTCGCTGGACGTCAAATACCACCGGATTCAGTTCACGCCGGATCTTCTACCCTCGGATATTCTGGGAGCTTCGGTCTACAACCCGGTCGACGGCACGTTCAGTTTTCGAGCCGGGCCGATCTTCTGCAACGTGCTTCTGGCTGACGAAATCAACCGCGCCTCGCCGCGCACGCAGTCTGCTCTGCTGGAGGCGATGAGCGAGCAGCAGGCCACGATTGAGGGTGTGCGGCATGAGCTTTCTTCGCCGTTCTTTGTGCTTGCCACGCAGAATCCGGTCGACTTTCACGGGACGTATCCGTTGCCGGAAGCTCAGATGGATCGCTTCCTTGTGAAGATGAATCTTGGCTATCCCAGTCAGGATTCCGAGGTGGACATCCTCTTTGCCCAGGCGACTTCTCACCCGGTCCATTCGCTGAAGCCAGTACTCAGCTGCGACGACATCCTGAAACTGCAGTCCGAAGTGCGGCAGGTTCATGTCGACCGGACCGTGGCCGAGTACATGGTCAGAATCGTGAATCGATCGCGGGCGGATGCTCGGCTCAAGCTGGGAGTCAGTCCTCGCGGGTCGCTGATGCTCTTCCGATCGGCGCAGGCCTGCGCGTTTCTGGCCGAGCGAAACTTCGTGACGCCGGACGATGTTCAGATGATGTCGCGTTACGTGCTGCCGCATCGGCTGGTGCTGACTTCCAAAAGTAAATACGGAAGCGTCAGCAAGGAGTCGATCATCGACGAAGTGATTTCGGAAGTGTCGGTTCCGACCTGACGAGGATCGGGAGATGGCTCGCCCCCGCTACGTTCCCTGGACACTTCGCTACTGGCGTTACCTCTGGCGCTACAAGCTGACGCCGTCGGGTTGGTTTCTGTTCTGGAGCCTGCTGCTCACATCCGCCGGCCTTGCGACGGTGATGATTCCCGTTTATCAGGTCTTCTGTGTTCTGCTGGCTTCCTACCTTGTGGTGTGGGTGACGAATCTTCTGTTTCGCCCGAACCTGGAAACTCGCGGGCAGCTCCCGCGTCGAGTAACCGCCGGCGAGACGCTTTGTGGCGAGTTCAATCTGACCAACCAGTCGTGGCGACCGGCGTACGACGTGATGCTCTGGCTGGTCTCACTCCCGAGATCACTGACGCTGCTTTCCGCTGACCTGGTGATCCCTCGCCTGGGACCGGGAAAAACAGCGACACTTCCGTTGACGCTCGAAGCTCGGCGACGAGGCGTGTACGCGATGCCCGATTTGCGGCCGCACTCGACGTTCCCATTCAACATGATGCGGAGCGGTTCGGCGAAACATCCCCTGGGAACGCTCATAGTCGTGCCGAGATTTCATCGGCTGACAGAGATCAATGTCCCGGCGGGATTACGTTATCAGCCGGGTGGCGTGGCGCTGAGTTCGCACGTCGGAGAATCTCCCGAGTACATCGGCAATCGAGAATACGTCCCCGGCGAGCCCGCGCGGCGTCTCGATTTTCGTTCCTGGGCGCGGCTGGCCCGGCCCGTCGTGCGAGAATATCAGGAGGAGTATTACTGCCGGATTGCGCTCATCCTGGACACATTCATTCCGAAACGTGGCGGGCGAATCAGCGACTGGTTGCGGGGCAGCGTTCCGGCCGAAGGCTACCCGGAACTCGAAGCGGCGATCAGCCTGTCCGCTTCGATTGCGGATTCGCTCGCAGCGACGGAGCACTTGATCGACATCTTCGCGGCTGGGCCAGAGCTCTACGTGTTTCGAGCCGGTCGGCAGATCGCTCATTTCGAGAACGTGCTGGAGATCCTCGCCTCCGTCGATGCCTGTCACACGAACCCGTTTCATACGATCGCGCCGGCGGTGGCCGATGAGCTGCATTCCATTACGACGACGATCTGTATTTTCCTCGACTGGGACACCTCGCGCGAGGCGATGGTCCGCGAGATCATTGAGTCCGGTTGTCAGCTGAAACTGATCATCGTGCGTGACGGAGAGACGACGTTGCCTCTGCCGGCCGACCTCAGCGATGTGACTCACCTGACACCGCAACTGATTCACGCGGGAGGCGTCGACTACCTGTGACCGCTCCCCTCAAGAACCCGCCGCGTGTTAAGACTGGATCAGGACGCCAGAAGTGGATCGGTCTCGCTCTGCTCTGTGTGGAGATTGGCGCGACTGGTTATCTCGGCAGGACACTGGTGTTTTCGCTGATCGTTCTCACCGTTGCATTGATCGGGGCTTTTTCGCGAGTTCGTCTTCAGCTCGATCGTCAGCGGAATTTCGACCTGATTGCCGGCCTCGGAATTATTTTCAGCATCAGATACCTCGTGATGGAAGACAACCTGCGGTATGTCGGACTGCTTCCGAGCCAGCAGATCGCGTTCACGGCGTCGCAGTTTTTTCTGACCGTCCAGGCAATGGAATTTTTCATTCGTCGCAACGAGCAACGTTTGCCGGTTTACTTTCCCGGGTTGGGAGTCGGCGCGATGGTGTGTGCGGCGATCGTGGAAGTCTCGCCCTACGAACGCGACATGTTCCAGCTGATGTGCGTCGGATTCGCCATTTTCGCCGCGGCATTTGCCGATGCGTCGCGGCAGTTTACGCCCGTGCCTGGCCGACGAAGCGTTGGACGCCCTTTGGCCGCGCTGGTCGCGATGCTCTTCGTCGGCATTGTCGGCTGGTGGACGGCAACCCTTCTCCACCGGTACGAAAAAGCGATGGACCGGTTTGTGATGCAGTTTCTGCAGCCAAGTGAAGAGGGGACCAGCGTTGGTTTCTCGGATACGGCGCGTCTGGGGTCGGTTTCCTTTCAGAAAGATCTCGCGAGCAATGAGATTGCTTTGCGAATCGAGTCGCAGGTTCCACCAGGCTATCTGCGCGGAAAAGTTTTCGACGAGTACCATGACCAGCAGTGGCTGGCGACTCCGTCTTCGCGAGTCTTGAAGAAGGTTGAAACTCGCCCGAGCCAACTGCCCGATGCGACTCACACAGGCAACGTGTTTCATATTGCTAATCTGAGCTCGCCATTAACAACGGCCTTTACGGTCTGGCCATCGCGGTCTCTCTCGGGGACCTTTTTTTCGCCAGGTGGAGTCCGATACGTCGACGTGGCCGCCAGCCTGACGACCGTCGATGCGTTCGGAATTCTTCGAGCCGAGGACGCCGTTCCCGGAGCGCCGTATTCCGTCTTCACCGATGAGTCGGTCATTCATGACAATCGATCCAGTTCTTCCTCGACGACGGAGAAAGATCGGCGGATGGCGACGCCACCGGCCTGGGCGGTTAACGATCCGCAACTCAGGAAGATCGCCGAGCAGGTTTTCGCCGATCGAAAGACGCCGCGTGACAAGATCGGGGCGGTTCTTGAGTGGTTTCGCCGCCGTGGCCAGTACAGCAAAACGCTCACGGTGCCCCCCGAACTGAAGGAAGATGTTCTCGCCTGGTTCCTCAAAGAAAACCCGCCGGCCCACTGTGAGTTTTTCGCCAGTGGGGCGACCATTCTGCTGAGGATGGGTGGTGTGCGGTGTCGCTACGTGACCGGTTTTCTCGCGACGGAACTGAACCGGTACGGTGGAAGCTGGACCGCACGCAACCGGGACGCGCATGCCTGGGTTGAAGCATGGGACGGGCAAGGGCGGTGGATCGTCGTCGAGACGACCCCCGTCAATGGTGTCCCCACTTCCTCGCCGATGAGCGAGTGGCAACAGTTTCGAGAGTATGCCTCCGGGCGGATGCAGCGCTTTCGAGCTGCCTGGCAGCAGCGCCGATTCGGTTTCGTGAAAGAATTGATTCTCTCGATGGGAATGGTTCGTGTCGCGATCGGGTTCCCTGCCATCGGCCTACTGGTCGTGGTGTGGGTCAGGCATCGCAGAGCGAGGCACGTCGGCAAAGTGAAAACCGTGAGGCAACTGCCGATCGAAATTCGACAGATGCAGAAGGTTCTGAGAACCATCGACCGGGTTGCTCAGCGGGTTGCGGGTAAGCGGGGCACGGGTGAGACACTTTTGAAGTTTGCCGACCGACTTGAAGCGATCGCCGGCGACTCGCGACCGGCGCTGCGGGAAGCTGCCGGCTGGTACCGGGACTACTCCACACTTCGTTATGCAAGTGGGAATTCGGATGAGAATGCCGCGACGATGCAACGGGAGGCGAAGCGTCTGCTTCCGGAGTTGCGGCGGGTCAAACGGTCGCAGACGGCGCCAAGTCTCGATCGCGCTGGTTCATCCGGACACGGATTGCAGGCGACACGGAAAATGCTTGACGGATGACGCGCTGTCACGCGACGCTTCGCCCGCTTCTTCAACGATGAGTGAATTCCGTTTTCCGTTCTCGATCGGCGTCTGATGTCTGAAGTTTCCGTTGGCTCTGAGAGAATTAGAACGCGAGCCGAGTCTGCCGCGATTGGCCTGACCGCAGGCTGTCTGCTCGTCTTTTTCTGTCTCACGCTGCTCATCGATACTCGGTTCGTCCAGACAGCGGACGAGTCGCTGGTCCTTGCAACACGGCTGTCGGGAAACACGGCCACTCCCGTCGGGCCAGCCTGGCTGGCCGAACTGGCGCGCGACGTCACGGCGCTGGGCGGCTACCTCGTGCTGACTTTGATTACCGTTTTCGTCTGGTTGTTTCTCCGTTTTGAGCGGACGAAGGTGATGGCGAATCGCTTTGTGGTGACGGTCACCGGCGGCTACTTCCTCAACGTTCTGCTGAAAACTGTAATCGCACGGCCTCGCCCGGACGTCGTCCCGTTTCTCACGCAGATCCACTCGCTGAGTTTTCCGAGCGGCCACGCGATGATGTCGACGGTGGTGTTTCTGACGCTGGGGATCATGCTGAGCGAAGTAGCGACGCGGCGGGCAGTCAGAGCTCTCGTGATCGCCTCACCAGTTGTCATCGCCGCCGCGGTGAGTCTGACCCGGGTGTATCTTGGGGTACACTTTCCCACTGATGTCGTGGCGGGACTGTGCTGCGGCATCGCGTGGACGCTTGGATGCTGGCTGTTCTGGCGGCGACGGGACTCGAACCGCGAGTGGATTCACGCGGCGAAAACTGATTCGGATCGTTCAGCAACCGGCTGAGAAAGCCCGATCCATCTAAAGCACTTTCTGAATTGGTTTTCAGATTCTTACAGGCACGAAGCTCTTTCAAGCACGAAGCGCCAGGGAGTGGATCATCTTCCGAGACTCACTCGCTGGCGCTTCGTGCTTGTCTTGCTGTGCCCTGAAAACTATCTCGAAAAGTGCGCTAGCGGAGCGGAGCGAGCCGCCCAGTCTGGGTCTGTTTTCCCTGTGAAAACCGGGTGGTTCGCGCCGCTCCGTAAAAAACTCAGTTCAACTTTCTTCAACGGGCTGTCAGGTTAGCGCCTGCCAGCCCATGAGAGCATCTGAAACAGAAACTGCGAGTAAAGATTCCCCACTTCGACAGGCTCGCCACCTTCGGCCTGCGCCCGCACACGGTCGTCGCCCCAGTCGACCAGTGGCCCGACCCAGTGGGGAGCAACATCTGTCGCCATCGCCAGTGTTCGACCTCTTCCGAGTTCCCCCGCGACCAGCAACGGATCTCTTCGCTCCTCACGAAATTCAAATCCGGCTGGCGTTCGCAAGGCCGCGTGCGTCACCGCTTCCAGCAGAACGTCGGCCGTACCACGTGCTGAGACGCGATTGAAGCCGCCAATCAGAGGTGGCCTGTCTGCCCAGGGCAGGCCGGCAAGAATCGGGTGTTCTGGCTGAAGTGCGTCGACCAGAACCGGTTTGTCACTGTTGACCCGGTCGTCTTCCCGTGAAATCTCGACTGGAAGCGCCTCGCCAATCGGAGTCCCGTCCCAGTTCCCGCCGAGCCCGTGGTAGGACTCCCACCCGCCAATCATGACCAGCCCGGCTCCGTCACGGACTCGGTCGAGGACCCTGCGCTGAACCGTTGTCGAAGCTCGCTCGGCAGGAAAGTCACTGAAAATGAACAGGTCGCAGCAAGCCGGTGGATCGATCGTCGGCCCGATTTCCAATTCCGTCAGAGTCCGGCCGCTCTCAACGTATTGCAGGTCCCAGTTCCAGTTTGCGATGAGTCCGCCCAGGTAAGCGGCCGCTGTGCTTAGTGAGGTATCTCCGCAGTAAAGAACGCGCATGATCACTCCGCTTCGAATCCCAGGGAGTCGTCTGTTTCAAGCAGCTCGGGAATCTGGGCTGGGTCCAGCGATTCAACGATCGCGTAGCGACCGTCCGACCAGCGAAGCAGGTCAACATTCCGACACCGCTCGCTGCAGAAGGGGGAGAACCTCGACTCGGCAGCATCCGCAGCGGACAACGGCGTCTGGCAGATCGGACACGTCGGCTGGCGGACCATCGAGACGCCTTTCCTTTAGTGATCAGCTATCAACGGAAGTTGAGATCCGTGAGTGGGCACGGCGGACTTGTGACCGCTCGCGTCAGTCATTCTGCCGCCGCTGTGTCGCCTCGTCAAAAGATGGCTGACTGGAACACCGCCATTTTATGTCCGTCGATAAACGACGGAAGTCAGGCCCGGCGACCCCGGACATTGAAAAGAAAACACAAGTCGTTTGATTAACACGAGTTACAGCCTGACTATTTCCGGCTCGCTGTTAGCGATCGTCATGTTGTTCCGGTACGATTCCGGTTAAAGTGTCCCGCTGAAACGAGGGGACATCTTCCGTTTTGTCAGTCGGCCCTGTTCGACAGATCAGGTTTTTGCGGTCAAACAAACTTGCTGTGAGGCGCTACGATGGCTCGAGATGTGACACTTTTTACCGGTCAATGGGCAGATCTTCCTCTGGAAGAACTTTGCCGTAAGGCCAGCGAATTTGGCTACGACGGGCTGGAGCTTGCCTGCTGGGGCGACCACTTCGAAGTGGACAAAGCCATTTCTGATGACACCTATTGTTCTCGAAAAAGAGACCTGCTTGAGAAGCACGACCTCAAGCTGCACGCGATTTCCAATCATCTGGCCGGCCAGGCGGTTCTGGATAACATCGACTCACGCCATAAGTCGATTCTACCGGCCTATGTGTGGGGTGATGGTAATCCCGCAGGTGTCACTGAGCGGGCTATTGAGGAAATGAAAAACACGGCCCGAGCCGCTCAGAAACTGGGAGTTTCTGTCGTCAATGGCTTCACCGGTTCGTCAATCTGGCATTTGATTTACGATTTCCCACCGACACCCCGCGAGACGATTGACGCGGGATTTCAGCTGCTCGCCGATCGCTGGAATCCGATCCTCGACGTATTTCAGGAGTGTGGGGTTAAGTTCGGACTGGAAGTCCACCCAACCGAAATTGCCTTTGATATCTACTCGGCAGAGCGAGCCCTGGAAGCTCTTGACCACCGTGAAGAATTCGGGTTCAACTTCGACCCAAGTCACCTGATCTGGCAGGGCATCGATTCGGTCGAGTTCATCCGGGCATTTCCTGACCGGATTTACCACGTCCACATGAAAGATGCGTCAACGACACTTAACGGTCGAACCGGAATCAATTCCAGCCATCTGCCGTTTGGTGATCCTCGGCGAGGCTGGGACTTCCGGAGCGTGGGAAGAGGGGCGGTCCGATTTGAGGAAATCATCCGGGCTCTCAACGCAATTGGTTATACCGGGCCGCTTTCGGTCGAGTGGGAAGACTCTGGCATGGACCGCGAGCATGGTGCCCGGGAGTCCTGCCAGTTCTGTAAGAATGTCGACTTTGAACCCTCAAATGTGAGATTCGACGCGGCGTTCGAAGATTGAGCAATTCGTAACAAATTGTCCGACCCGGCCAGAATCTGGCCGGGTTTTCTTATGCGCACCGCCGTTTTCTGTCGACTAACTGCCGAAGAGGGATTTGCCTCATTTTCTGTGTCAATTGAGAATTTGGAGAAGATATTGCCAGCAACGGTCTACACCACGACATTGCGTGAGATTCTTTCGCCTGCTCTGGCCGACCGAGGCAATCCGTACTCATTCATCGCGGGAGTCATTGGGCCATGTTTCACTACGAAACTCTGAACCCTGCTTTTGCAGGTCGCGACTCTTCCGCGTCAGAATCGGAAATCGAATCCGAAAACCGGGAGACTTCCAGACAGCTTCTGGAAGTCGCCGCCGACTCGATTATCGCCGTCCTCTTCGAACCTGAGGAACTGGGCCTGTCGGAAGTTCAGGCGATCGAGATGGCAAACGACATCCTCGACGAAGCATTAAGTATTCTTGTCGAAGTCTCTCCCCGGACCTTCAAGGTCAGAAAGAGCCGATCCAATGATGCGACGAGAGCCGAACTCACTCAGGCCGCCTGCGTGCTGAAATCGATTGCCGATCAATTGTGAACTCGCTGCTTGAAGAACGGCGGAGAGCACCCTTCCCGCCGTCAGTTCGCTCGCCAACCTGATTCCTGTAGGATTTGCGACTCCGTTTTGAGCCTGCAACTTCGAATCAGGAATCCCCCATGAGCAGCGCAGAAAACGCACCTTCCCCGCGTCCCTGGTACTACCGGCTCGGCCCTGGATTGATCACGGCTTGCGTTGTCATCGGGCCTGGCAGCATCGTGTCGAGCTCGAAGGTCGGAGCGAATCAGGGCTATTCCATGCTCTGGGTCGTTGTGATCTCCGTCGTCTTCATGATGCTTTACATGACGATCGGCGCCCGGCTGGGAGTTCTCGCAGAAAAGGCTCCGGGAGATTTGATCCGCGAGCGGGCGGGCAAAGGCCTCGCAATTCTCGTTGGGTGCTGTGCGTTTTTCATCTCCGCCGCATTCCAGTCCGGAAACAATATTGGAGTGGGAGCTGCCTTCAAGGTCTTTGTCGACAGCGAAGCGGCCGTCGCCGTGTTGATCGTTCTGTTCAATGCGGTCGCGATCTCGTTTCTGTTCATATTCAAGGATCTCTACAAGATGCTTGAACGGGTCATGATGTGCTTTGTGGCACTCATGCTGATCTGCTTTGCAGTCAACCTTGTGCTGCTCGGGCCGGATGTTGGCGCACTGCTGAAAGGGTTGATCCCGTCGGTCGGGGTGTCCGGAGTCGAGCGAAAAACGAGCGACCTCATTATTGAACTGCTCGCATTGGTCGGCACCACGTTCGTCATCACAGCCGCCTACTATCAGGCCTACCTCGTTCGCCAGAAAGGGTGGAAGGAGCCGGAATTGAAGAGCGGCATGCTCGACGCCCGAATCGGGTCGATCATCATGTTTCTCATCACGGTGATGCTGATGTCGACAGCCGCCGCAGGACTTTACACCGGCAAAGAAGTGACACTGAACGACCCTGTGGATGTTGCGAAAGCGCTGGAAACGACGTTCGGGCCGAGTGCCAAGATCATCTTCTGCTTCGGTCTGTTTTCTGCCGCGTATTCATCGTTTCTCGTGAACTCGATGATTGGCGGATTCATCCTGTCGGACAGTCTCAACCTTGGCAGCGATCCATCCGGAAAATGGCCGCGCATCATGACGACGGCCGCTTTGTTGACCGGCATGGTCGTGGCTCTCGCGTCGACCCTGCTTGGATTCGACCGGACGCCGACGCTCATTTTTGCTCAGGCGGTTACCGTGCTGGGAGCACCACTCATCGCTGTTGTCCTGCTGTGGCTGACCAGTCGCCAGGATGTCATGGGCACTGGAAAGAACGGTCCTGGGACGATCGGGCTGGGGATCATTGGCCTGGTCCTGCTGCTTGGCATGGCCTACCGGACCGCGTTCCATTCGATTCCGGCCGGGTGGGAGAAGTGGACCAACCCGCCGGCAGTTGAGCCTGCTCCATCCGGAGCAAGTGGTGACGATGGCAAACTGTCCGGTGAACCATCCTCAAACCAATGACCGGGTCGAAACACAGCGACGTTCGAGTCACCGCGGCAGAGCTCTTTTTGATCCCCGTGCAGGCTCGCGTGCCGATCAAGTTTGGCCCGGAGGTGCTGACCGAAGTCACCTGCGCACGCGTGCGGCTCACGGTGACCGATCGACGAGGGCAGTCTGCGTCCGGCTGGGGAGAAACGCCGCTCAACGTGCAGTGGGTCTGGCCGAGCGAACTCAGCTATACCGAACGTCACGATGCGCTTGTTGATTTCTGCCGCCGGCTGACTGCGGCGTGGGCTTCGTTCGATGTGACCGGGCATCCCCTGGAAGTGGGGTACGATTTTCAGCGGACAGAACTGTCGCGGTTGCGCAGCGAATTCAATTCCGCTCGCACGGCGCATGGAGGCGAGGGTACACATCCCTGCCAGCCCGGCTCGAACGATGTGCCGTTTCTTGCCGCTCTGGTCTGCTGCAGCCCCTTTGACATTGCTCTTCACGACGCTTATGGCCGACTGCTTCAGCGGGATTCCTATCAGACATATTCGGCCGAGTTTCTGTCACGTGACCTCAGCCGTTTTCTCGAACCAGTTGAGGAGTCCGACATTTCGTTCGCCGGTCTCTTCCCGGATGCGTTCCTTGAGAATCCCGCCCCGCAGAAATTGATGGCGTGGCATTTGATCGGCGGTCTCGACCCGCTTTCGGCGGACGATCTGACCGGTGGAGAACCGGATGATGGCTATCCAGTTCTGCTGGAGGACTGGATTCGTCGGGACGGTCTGAAGTGTCTTAAAGTGAAGCTTCGCGGGATTGATGCCGAGTGGGATTACGATCGGCTCGTGCGAGTTGGCGAGATCGCGATTCGCGAGGACGTTGTGTGGCTGACGGCCGACTTCAACTGCACGGTCACTGATCCACGTTACGTGAATGAGATTCTCGACCGGCTGCGCGAAGAGCATCCGAGGACGTTCGGCATGCTGCTCTACATTGAGCAGCCGTTTCCGTACGACCTGGAGAAATTCTCAATTGACTGTCGCAGCGTCGCCGCGCGGAAGCCCGTGTTTCTGGACGAGAGTGCTCACGACTGGCAGCACGTGCGACTGGGCCGCAGCCTGGGCTGGTCCGGAGTCGCACTGAAGACGTGCAAAACGCAGACGGGGGCGATCCTCAGTCTGTGCTGGGCGAAGGCTCATGGAATGCCGCTGATGGTGCAGGACCTGGCGAATCCGATGCTCGCTCAAGTGACGCATCTTCGGCTCGCCGCTCACGCCGGGACGATCATGGGAGTCGAGACGAACAGCATGCAGTTCTACCCGGAGGCATCGATTCCTGAGGCCCAGGTGCATCCGGGAATGTTTACCAGGCGGAACGGATGCATCGACCTGTCGACGCTCGGCTCAACGGGCATGGGCTTTCGGGAAGACGAGATGAGTCGCGTCCTGCCTGACCCTGACACTGCCGTCTGACCGGCCGGTTGGAGTCCCTCGCCAGTTCCCCTACGATTCGACCTCAAACTGTCCCGCCTCTCGTTCCTTCAACGGCCCAAAGGAAGTCTTATGAAACAGCGTCTTTGTATTGCCGCCCTCGCTCTTGCCGTCCTGACCGTCTCACTCATTGTGCCTGGAAACGCTCAGAAAAAAGGTGAGACGCGACCACTCACATCGTCACAGCTGATGGCAGGACTCGTGAAGCCGCAACTTGGTGTTCTTCAGGAAGGCCTCAAGGAAGCTCCCGCAGATGATGAGGCCTGGAAGAAGCTGGCAACGGCGGCCGCTCTGCTTAACGAATCCGGTCATGCCATGATGGCGGACGGTCGGTGTCCTGACGAAGTCTGGAAGCAGGCGTGCAGAATTCTCGACGAGGCCAGTGTGAAGACGCTCAAGTTGATCGAGAAAAAAGATGCCGAGGGAGCTCTTGAGTCGATCGCGGGGATCACAGCCGCGTGCAAACACTGCCACACCGAGCACAAGTACAAGAAAAAGTAGAGATCCGCCGGGGTTACCTGGCAGTCACCGATAGTTTGAAGCGGGCGGCCTGAAGGTCTGCCCGCTTTTTTTAAGACGCATCCCGGACGCCCGGACAATCCTCGATTTGAAAGTGACGGAGCATGAAAACGCTGATCCAGGGAGCCACTTGCGTTTTTCCAGGTGAGACTCGTCAAGCAGATGTTCTTGTCGATGGCACGGCGATCGTCGCGATCGATCCACCGTCCGGCACGAGCGCCGATGAGTGTGTTGACGCGACGGGGCTGCATTTGATCCCCGGCGTGGTCGACGATCAGGTCCACTTTCGCGATCCGGGTTTGACTGAGAAAGAGGACCTTCGCACGGCGAGCCACGCGTGCGCGAAAGGAGGCGTGACGACGTTTCTGGAGATGCCGAATACGATCCCGAACGCCATCGACCAACAGCGAATTGACGAGAAGCTGGCACTCGCCGCCGAAAAATCAGTCGTCAATTACGGCTTCTACATCGGCGCGACGGGAAAGAACACTCAGTGTCTGCGTGAGGCGAATCGAGTCGCCGGGATCAAGATTTTCATCGGTTCCAGCACCGGCGATCTTCTGGTGGACGAACAGCTCGCGCTGGAAGAAATCTTTGAACAGACCACGCTGCCGATCTGCGCTCACTGCGAAGACGAAACGACCTTTCGGAGAAACAAGATTCGTCTGGAGCATCGAGGACGTGGCATCACCTGGCGGGACCACTCCGAAATTCGAGATCACATGGCGGCTGTCATCGCGACGGCACGCGCGATCGAACTGGCAAAATATTACCGGCACCGATTCCACGTGCTGCACGTTTCGACGGCGGACGAACTGCCGCTCATTGCCGACCACGGCGGACTCATAACGGCCGAAGTGTGCCCGCACCATTTGCTCTTCAACGTGGACGATTATGAGCGGCTGGGCTCACTGATTCAGATGAACCCGTCGATCAAAACGGCAGCCGATAATGCGGCGTTGTGGAAAGGGCTTCTCGACGGAATCGTCCAGGTGATCGCGACCGACCATGC
The DNA here is from genome assembly GCA_027623235.1 of Planctomycetota bacterium. Classification (GTDB taxonomy): domain Bacteria; phylum Planctomycetota; class Planctomycetia; order Planctomycetales; family Planctomycetaceae; genus JAQBVJ01. The sequence goes on along the minus strand of JAQBVJ010000003.1, from coordinate 48,638 downwards.
GCCGCACACTCTGGCCGAAAAGGATCAGCCGTATCCGAAGTCACCATCCGGATTGCCAGCCGTCGAAAACTCGCTGGCTTTGATGCTGGATCGAGTCAACAAGGGACTCTGCTCGCTCGAACAGGTCGTCGCCTGGATGTGCGACGCTCCCGCGCGAGTCTGGGACATCGTCAACAAGGGTCGCATCGTTGAGGGATACGACGCTGATCTGGTTCTGGTCGACTTGAACCGGAAAGACACCATTCTCAATGAGAATCAATTGACGAAGTCGCGCTGGAGCCCCTGGCACGGCACGCATCTGAAAGGTTGGCCAGTACGAACCTGGGCGATGGGGCAGACCGTGTTTCAGGATGGAAAGGTCAACGTGTCCGCGCACGGTACGGAAGTGACCTACGATCACTCGCGCGGCGGCTACTGGGCCACTATGTGAAGTTTGCGACCTGGGTGACCTGGCCACGTGCAGCGCTCAGCACGTCCCGAAGAAACTGCTCAGCGGTGTCGACCCGGCCTCTCAGCCGGAATGGACGCGGCGTTTCGTCTGCGGCCAGAAATGAAACGACGATTTGCCGCGAGTTTTCAGAGTTCGCTTCTGAAAACGGAAGAAGCAGGACGCCGGGAAATTCCGACGAGAAGTTCCGGTTTAACTCCGGCAGTCGAATGAGTAGATCGTCCGGTCCTCGCACGGCGATATGAAAGTCGTTCGTGTAGAGAACGTCTTTCAGCTGTGAGACCGACAGTTCGAATTCAGGGTGCCTCGCCTCGGGAGCGACTTCCGCCAGCGGATCGACAACGAATCGGCGGTACCAGCAGTGGGGGTGCGGAATCGTGAGTTCCGGCGTGGCGACCGTCTGATCGCCGAACAGAATCAGGTCCAGATCCAGTGTCCTGGGCCCCCAGTGGGTCTCGCGAATTCGTTGATGCGAATTTTCGATCTGTTGCAGCAAACGGAGCAGCTCAATCGGCGTCAGGCTTGTGTCGAGAGTCGCGGCCGCGTTCAGAAAAGGGCGACCCGCGTCCGTCCCGACCGGCACCGACTGGTAAAGACGACTCGCCTCGACGTGTGCGACACCGGTTGTGTTTTTCAGCTGGCGCAGCGTTTTGCGAAACGTGTCCGCCACGTCGCCCATGTTGCCGCCGAGTGAAATACACGCCTGCACGATGCCCTCCTTCATTCTGGCTGAAACGGCGAAAACGTTACGAACCACGGCGTCTTTTTATTGTCAGGCTCATCGAATACAAAGCCGACCTGCCGGAATACCCAATGACCTTGAGAAAAGATTCCGGCTGGTGACTGACGGAGGCCTCGCCATTTGTGCCGGCGGGACGGCAGTCATCTTACTCTGAGAGAAAGACGAGCGTTCGATGATTCAGGCGTCTTCTGATCCCCTTGAGATTCAACTTCCCGACGGCACCGTGAAAGAGTACTCCGGCACGGCGACGGCACTGGACGTCGCGAGCGACATCAGCGAAGGCCTGGCGAGGGCCGTTGTCGCTGTCAAAGTCGAAGACACAATCTTCGATTCGATGCGGCCGCTCAGCGAGCTGACCGAAGCTCGCCCCATTCCGTTGACCTTGCTCACCACGCGCGACCCCGAGGCACTCGGTGTTCTGCGCCACTCCTGTGCTCACGTCATGGCGCGGGCAGTCATGCGACTGTTCGAGGGCGTGGGACTCGCCTTCGGGCCGACGACTGATAACGGCTTTTACTACGACTTTGATCTGGCAACGCCAATCCGCGAGGACGACTTTGCGGCGATCGAAGCCGAAATGAAAAAGATCGTCAAAGAGGGCGAGGCCTTCGAACGGTTCTCACTCTCGCGTGAGGAAGCGATCGCGCTGTGCGACGATCTCAAGCAGGAACTGAAGGTCGAGCACATTTCCGGCGGCCTGGCCGAACATGAGACGCTCAGTTTTTACCGGCAGGGCGAATTCGTCGACCTGTGCCGCGGGCCTCACATTCCCAACGCGGGAAAGATCAAGGCATTCAAACTGCTGTCGCTGGCCGGAGCTCACTGGAAAGGCGACCAGAGTGCGCGGCCGCTGCAGCGACTTTACGGAACGGCTTTCTTTGACAAGAAAGATCAGAAGGCGTACCTCGATCAGGTTGAGGAGGCGAAGCGACGCGATCATCGAGTGCTCGGCAAGAAGCTGCGGTTGTTTGAGATCGAGCCGGACGTTGGCCAGGGACTTTGCCTGTGGCTGCCGAAGGGCGCGACGATTCGCGTCACCCTCGAAGACTTCATCAAGAAGGAGCTGCTGGAACGTGGCTACCAGCCGGTCTACTCGCCGCACATCGGCCGGGTCGACATGTACGAAACCAGCGGGCACTTTCCTTACTACCGCGATTCGCAGTTCGCACCGATCTTCGGTCACTCGGCCGGGCAACTGGTCGACTACTGGGTCAAGCGGCTCGACGAAATCGACGAGACTCCGCTCAACGGCGAGGAAGAGCAGAAGCTGCTGGATGCGGCGAAGGTGCTCGGCTTCAACCTTGAAGGTTTCAGTCTGAGTGCTGCTCCGGCAGAGAAACGTCGCATCCTGCATGAGTGGGAGAAGACTCAGGAGCGGTACCTCCTCAAACCGATGAACTGTCCGCACCACGTCAACATGTACAAGTCGCAGCCCCGCAGCTATCGCGAACTGCCGCTGCGGCTGGCCGAGTTCGGCACGGTGTACCGGCACGAGCAGACGGGCGAGCTGAACGGCATGCTGCGAGTCCGCGGCCTGACCCAGGACGATGCTCACATCTTCTGCACTCCGGAGCAGGTTGAGCAGGAGTTTCGCGACACCATCGATCTCGTCCGTTTCGTGCTGAAAAGCGTCGGGCTCGACAATTATCGTGCCCAGCTGTCACTTCGCGACTCAAAGAACAAAGACAAGTACGTTGGCGACGACGCGCTGTGGGACAACGCAGAGGAAACTCTTCGTCGCGTCCTCGAAGAGTCGGGGCTCAACTTTAAAACTGAAGAAGGCGAAGCGGCATTCTATGGTCCGAAGGTCGACTTCATGGTCCGGGACTGTATTGGACGTGAGTGGCAACTTGGCACGGTCCAACTGGACTACAACCTTCCGGCGCGATTTAAACTTGAGTACATCGGGCCGGACAACAAGCCGCACCAGCCAGTGATGATTCACCGCGCGCCGTTCGGCTCGCTGGAGCGTTTTGTCGGAATGCTCATCGAGCATTATGCCGGAGCGTTTCCACTGTGGCTGGCTCCCGAGCAGGTTCGCATCCTTCCTCTCAGCGACAAAAGTGCGGACTACGCAATCGAAGTTCAAAAGCAGTTCAAGGCCGCCGGATTCCGTGTGTCGACCGATCTGCACGACTCACGGCTGCAGGCGAAGATTCGAGATGCTCAAATCGAACTCATCCCTTACATGCTGGTAGTCGGCCCCAAAGAAGCCGAGGCGGGAGCGGTAGCCGTTCGAGACCGCATCGATGGCGACGTCGGTGTGATGCCGATTGCCGAGGCGATCGCCAGGCTGACCGAGGAAGTCACCGAGCGGCGCATCCGGCAGGTGGCGGAGTCCACGTTCAGCGGCTTCGGAGGTTCCGAACACACCGATAACGAATATTGAGCAACTCCGCGTAAGGCGGCCAGGAGTCGGACCGGATGAATCACGTTCGCTGGGCTGTCCTGTTTCTCGTTCTGTCCGGCAGTTCTCGCGGAGTCACGCAGGATCCAGGCGAGAGCCAGCCACCTGTAACCGCGCTTGCAGTGGCTCCGGGCGGACTGCTGATTGCTGGCAGCTCCGCCGGGCTGCAGATCTGGGGTACGAAATCCGCTGAGCCCGAGCTTTCGCTGCGTTCCATCGAAACTGGTCTGACCGAAATCCAGGCGATTTCTTTTTCACCAGACGGCAGGCGACTGATCGTCGCCGGAGGAACTCCAGCGGAGTCGGGTGTGTTTGAGTTGTTTGACTGGAACTCTTCGCTGGGGAAGGAACCGGTCCTGCTGCAGCGTGTTGAGGGCCACTCGGATGTCATCACCGATGTGGCTTTTTCATCGACGGGAAAGCGGCTGGTGACGAGTTCGCTCGATGCGACCTGGCAGTTGTTTGACTTGTCCGGAGACGCGCCGGACGCGATCCGAGTGAAATCGGTCAGCAGAATCGAAGGGCATTCCCGGGGCGTGACGTCGGTGGCTTTCCTGACTGACGAGCAGATCGTGACTGCCAGCCTCGACAGCACGATTAGAGTCTGGAACGCATCAACAGGGAAACTCGAACGGACTTTGAGCAACCACCGCGCAGAAGTTCTTTCGACTTCGGTCCGGCCAATCTCGAAGGGCGAGACGCGACCGATGCTGGCTTCGGTCAGCAAGGATCGAACCGTCCGGATCTGGCAGCCCACAATTGGAAGGCTGGTCCGGTTCGCGCAAATGGATTCCGTGCCACTTTCGGTCACATGGCTCCCCGACGGAAGCCGGATGATCGTCGGGTGTCAGGATGGATCGGTCCGCCTGATCGATCCCGACTCGGTCGAAACGGTCAGTTCGCATCAGACGGCTGGCTCGCGGCTTTGGTCAGTCGCAGTCGGCCCGGACGGCAAGCAGATTTTCGTTGGTGGTGTAGCGCGAACGGCACGCACTGGCCCTGCATTCTGGCAGTTGAATCTGCGTTGAAAAGAACCGCCGCGGACTCACGACAGCCATTGCAGAGCGGCCGCTTGACCTGACTTTGCGACCATAACGGCGAATGAGCCCGGCCAGCAGTTTTCAGTCGCGTTTGTTCGTGCGCCGACATGTCGCGCGGCTCGATCGCGAATGTCATTTGAGAGGGTCGAAATTCAAGCTGCAGTTCAACGGAAAATCCTGGAATGGACCTCAACAGTCCCTTCTGCGGGGTAAGTTTCAGGTTATCTCAATCGCTGAAGGACAATTCACTTCCAAAGACAGCGGGCCGTCAACACGGCCAGTGGAAATGCAATGGACCCCCGGACTCTGGTTGCTCCGACGGTCACCGTCTTTCTCATCATCGTCTCCGTGTGTGCCGCACTTTATTACGCGGGTGACACGGGAACTGGCACAGAGAATGACACCGAAGAAGTTGATCTTCACAGCCGCACAGCCGTGAAGACTTACCTCGCCGGGAAGTTGGCGGCGGAGTCGAAGAGGAACCTCCTCTTCTATGGAATCATCGTGGCGTTGATCTATTTCTGTCCGGTCAACCTCACCGACGGCATGTCAAACCGAGTCGTGAAGCTGCTCATCGGGGCATTCCTCATCCTCATCAACAATTTCATGTCCGCTCAGTCGAACATGAAAGGTGAGGTCCTGATGCGAATCATGATGCTCGGAGGACTGCTTCTCGGCATCGTGGTTATCGTGAGGACGATTCAGAGGAACCAGCCGAAAGACAAGCGGCCGTGCCACATGAGGTGGTCTGCTCAGAACCGCCCGATGGAAACCGAGACGGACGCGGAAACGCTTGCCAAGCTGGACCGCTGGCGGGACATCGCCGCCGGAACGACTCCTGCCCGGTTGCCGGACCGGAATTACAAGGTGTGAGCGTCCTTCCTCGCCACTCAGCCTGGCGTCGCGTGTGATGTCGATTCGAGGACATTCCTTACGGCATTCGCGAGACGACGCATTCCATCGTCGATCGTTTCGGGGGCTTCGACGCCAAAGCTGAGCCGCATTTCATTCGTACGTTTCAGCGGTGAGCCACCTGGGTAGGCGATCTCACCAGGGACGTACATGACGCCTTCGTGCTTCGTGGCTCGCTCGAAGAGCGCACTCTCGTAACCAGTATCGACAGACGGCGGAAGGCTCATCCAGACGTAGAGACCGCCTTGCGGCCGCAACCAGAAAACGCCAGCGATGTCCGAAAAGTAAGCGTCCGCGGCGCGGAGCATCGCGTCCCGCTTGACCGCGTACGATTGACGAAGCGAATCGACATGAGCTTCGTAGGAGCCGTCTCGCACAACTTCGGCGACGATCTGCTGGCTGAGATTTGGTGAGCCGAAATCGAAATTGCCCTTCACATCGTGGATCGGTGTAACGAGATCCTTCGGCACAATTCCGTAGGCGACTCGGATTCCCGGTGAGAAGCTCTTCGAAAATGTCTGCGCGAGTACGACGTGCTCCCGCGTGGCGTCACAACTCCAGATGCTCGGCCCGTCCTCACCTTCGTAGCGGAGCTCCCGGTAGGCAGCGTCCTCCAGAATGAGAATCCGATGCGTCTTCGAAAAACTTTGTGCCAGGTCAACTGCCGCACGGCGTCGATCATCGGCAAGTGTCACACCGCTCGGGTTCTCGAATGAACTGACAAGGTAGATCAGTTTCACTCGTGGCAGATCACCGGCCGCTTCGAGCTGGTTGAGAGTCGTCTCCAGCGCGTCCATCTTCATTCCGTTTTCATCACTCTCAACGGCAATTGTCCGCGCTCCGACACCGTTGAGTGTGCCGAGAAAAACGAAATAGGTCGGAGCGGAGACAAGGCAGATGTCTCCCGGGTTGAGCAGCACCTCCGCCACGTGGTTGAGCAACTGCTGCGACCCGGCTGTGACAATGACCTGATCCTGCGTAATGCCAAGTTCCGAAACGTCACATCGTTCGAGTCGAGCATGATGGCTCAGCAGTTGTTCCTGCAGGTCGACGTTTCCGCCCGTGCTGCCGTACTGCAGCGCCCGTTGTCCGGATGCTCGTTCCGCGAAGATTCTTTGCACCGCGTTCTGCACAAGAGTCGTCGGCAGAGTGACCTCATCGACGAACCCCGCCGCCAGTGAGATGACGTCACGATTCACCAGGCCCTGCTGCATCAGATAGCTGATGCTCTGATCGGCGGCCCAGGCTCGCCGCGTGCTCAGTGAAAGGGGAAGAGAAGTCTTTACGGAGTCACTCATGTGGGATTTCGTTTGTTCCGTGAGGCGTGTATTGCTGGAAGGCGGCTCACGCAGGGCAGGGCAGAGGAGCAGGGCGGGGCGGCGTTGAACCGGGATTCACTTTTCAGCGACGATCAGCCGTTCCAGGGCGAACTGAAGTCCATCGACGAGGCGGTCGATATCGCTGCAGGAATTATAGACGCCAAAGCTCGCCCGCACCGAGGCCTGTACTCCGAGGACTTCGTGAAGAGGCATCGCACAATGGTGCCCGTGCCGGACGAAGACGCCGCGAATGTCGAGCAGGTTCGCCAGGTCTTCGGCTGCGGCACCGTCGATTGTGAAACTGCAGATCGCCCCTTTATGTTCGAGATCCGGGCCGTAGATCGTCAGGCCGGAGATCGTCGCAAGCTGTTCGTGGGCGTACCCGAGAAGCTGCGACTCGTGCGCGTGAATTCGGTCCAGGCCGAGGCCCGAGACGTACTCAACAGCCGCTCCCAGCGCGATTGCCTGAACGATGGGCAACGTTCCTGCTTCAAACTTTGCCGGAGGGTCGGCCCAGGTGGAATGATCTCGGTAAACCTGCGAGATCATGTGGCCTCCGCCGAGAAACGGATTCATCTCGCAAAGCAGATCGCGGCGACCGTAGAGCACCCCGACTCCCGTCGGGCCGTAAAGCTTGTGTCCCGAGAAGGCGAGGAAGTCGACCGGCTCGACTTCATTGTGCTGGCCGCTGGCGTCCGTCATCCGGTGCGGCACGGACTGAGCGGCATCGACGCAAATCAGCGAGCCAACATCGTGGGCTCGCCGGGCGAGTTCGCTGATCGCATTGATCGTGCCGAGGACATTCGACATCGACGTCACCGCCAGCATTTTCGTCTTCGGTGTCAGGAACTCGTCGAGGCGACTCATGTCGAGACGCCGATCTTCAGTCAACGGCAGCCACCGGAGCGTCGCGCCCCGTTCGGCACAGGCCATCTGCCACGGAACAATGTTTGCGTGATGCTCCATTTCTGTGATGAGCACCTCATCGCCAGGTTCGAGAAACTTCCCGCCCCAGGCTCGCGCCACAAGGTTCAGCGACATCGTCGTTCCGGACGTGAAGATAATCTCGTCGGTCGATTCCGCGCCGATGAATTTCGCGATTCCGCTTCGAGTCGCTTCGAGTTCTTCGTCAACTCTTGCACCGAAGTAGTACACGCCGCGGTAGGCATTCGCAAAAAACTGTTCTTCAACTTCCCGCTCGCGATCGATGACGCACTGCGGTTTCTGCGCGCTCGCGCCGCTGTCGAGGAACGCCGGCGGTTTCCCTTTGCGATGTCGACCGGATTCGAGCGGCCGGTTCAAAATGGGAAAGTCGCCGCGAACGGCTTCGACATCAAATGGCGGTCGCTGCGACATGTCAGTCGTCATTCGGCAAGGGGCTGCAGCGAGTCGGTTACTGCCTCGCAGACTGGGAGTGCACGCCAACGGCGTCAGCTTTGTAACCCGACTGCTTCGGCGGCGATGGCTCGGACTCGTGTAACCATCCCGGACAGACCGTTTTTTCGTGCCGGGCTGAGATGACGATCGAGCCCAAGCCGGCTGAAGATGTCCCGGACGTCGGTCTCAAGGATTTCCTGAGGAGACCGATTGGAGTACACCATCAGAACGACCGAAAGCAATCCTCGAACAAGCATGGCGTCGCTGTCGGCAGTCAGCTCAATTCTCAGTGGTTCCGATTTCACCTCGGCGACCATCCAGACGTTACTCTGGCAGCCGTGGACTTTGGTGTCTTCGGTCTTCAGATTATCCGACATGTTCGAAAGGTCTCGCCCCATGTCGATCAGGACTTCGCACTGGTCGGCCCAGTCGCCAAGGTCGTCAAACTCCTCGATCAAATCCTCAATCGTCATGACACGCGTCCGACTGGCTGGCTCGCGGCTCTGGCTGTGCCGCGAGAATAAAAACAGAATCTGTTGTCAAAAATGTCGAAACCTGCATTCGCGGGATTGTAGGCAGTGCGGATGCATTCTCAAGCAGGCGGAGATGTGAGATTGCTTGCTGTCGTTAATCTGTTGTTAAGCGACCCGATAAGCAATTTTGTGTATTTACCTGACGGGATCAAATGAGAATTCATGCTGAAAGACCGGAGGATGAATTGGCAGTGGGCTCAATTCTCGAAAAAGCGTTCGCTGGCCCGGCCGAGGCAGCACTGGTCACAGACTTGAGAAAATGTCGGGACGTCATCTCACTCGTCGCGGTCGAGGAAGGAGAGGTCGCGGGGCACATTCTCTTCTCGCCGGTCCAACTTCTCCTTGACGGCGAATTCGTGGCAGACGGATCTGGCCTCGCTCCGATGGCAGTCGCCGCCGATCGTCAGCGTTCTGGAATTGGCGGGAGTCTGATCAAAGCGGGCTGGACCAACTCCGTGAGGATCACTGCGTGTTCGTGGTCGTACTGGGACACCCTGAGTACTACCCTCGTTTCGGATTCGAGCCCGCATCCCGAAGAGGCGTCCGCTGCGAGTACGAGGGAGTTCCCGACGCGGCCTTCATGATTCTCGTTCTGGACGAGGAACGATTCGCCGGGGCATCCGGAGTGGCTCGCGACTGCGAGGAGTTCACGCGTCACTTTCCGGTGTGAGACTTCAAGTTATGGCGATGAAACCGCTTCCGGTCGATGGCAGGTCTTCTACTTGACGGGGCTGCGGACTGGATCAAGGCCCGGAACTCGGATATCGAGGTGTGGAGTTTCGTCACCGGCCTTCGCATCAAGCTCCCGGTAAAAGGCGAGTGCCTCTTCGAACTCGGCGATGGCTTCGGCCGTGAGAACTCCACGGTGCCGCTTCAGTTCATCTTCGACGCGTTGGACGAGGTATTGCGTCTCGACTTTCTGTGGCTGCAGCGGCCGGTCCTGAATCTCAACGTAGACGGGGCTGCTGTGAGCAAACCGCGAGCGACCGTTCGGCAGCTTTGAAAAGACCCGCACAACGATCCAGCCTGATGTTGTGAGTGGTTGACCGAGATCGATCTGTGCCGCATACGATCCGTTCTGAGTTGGCTTCGTCTGGTCCGGTTGCCACCAGCGTGCAACCCGTCCGTTGACGATGATCTCGACCGTGTCGATCGGATGTTCGCTCTGGATCTGCCCGGCAAGGTGGATGGCTCGCGGGATTGAGTTGTCAAATTTCAGTGTTGAGCCTGCTGGTTTCTCGTTGGCTTTCACCATGAGCATCGGTCCTGTGGTCACAAAGCTGCGGCCTGCGTCGAGTCCTCTCATCCAGTTCTCGTAGCTGAACCCGTCGGAGCACTCGACATAAACGCGGCCGAAACCGGCCGGGACGGGGTGAACTCCAGAGGCCGTTCCGCCGGTCGGCCTCATCTTGAAGCCGCAGTTCAGCAGCGTGTAATAGTTGCGGAATCCGAATTCCAGCCATGCCCGCTCGGATGCGAAATTGCCGTCCTCGTCTTTCGGAACATTCATGTAAGGAGCCGTGTATTCCGGGTACCACGATTTGAACATGAAGTTCGTCCGCCAGACGTGGTTGTTCGTCAGCTCAAACAGGTCGACGTTCGCAACCGGCATCAGCATCATCGACCACGGCCAGTTGTGCTTGTCGAGTTCCAGCAGCGCTCCCTGGCGGCGTGCCTCCTCGGCGATCGGCTTGACGAGGGGAGCTCCGAGAGTGAACGGCTTTTTGTGACCGATGGCAAAGATCGCTCCCAGCGTGTGACGTTTGCGGTCGACTGTAAAGATTTCCCATTCGGTGTTGAGAGGATAGATGAGGTGCGTGTCGTCAATTCGGATGAGATCGGTGGCGATTTTGTTGTTCTCATCGGCGTACGTTCCGGCTGGTGAGTCGTACGCGTTGCGAACCCAGCCGGTCATCGGGAACGCCAGGTTGAGGTCTTCGGCCTCGACGAATGTCGGCAGCGTGTTCAGCGGAAGATGGACGTGAGTGTCGCCCGAAAACCATCCCTGTTGAGCCATGTTGACCCAGCGTTTCAGAGTCAGCTTGACGTCCGTGGGATTCGTGCCGACGACGACTTCTTTGGTTGTGGAAAAGTACTCTTTGCCCCGTTCGACAGTGACGACGTAGCGGCCTTTCGACAAAGAGGCTTTGAAGCTGCCTTTGTTGAGTGCGGTGTGGACTTCGACGCTTCCGCCGCGATCTTTGTTGTAGTGCTCGTGCCGGGATCCCTCGGTCCCCTCGGCCAGAAAAAACTTTCCGGTCTTCGATTCGATGTAAACCCGGCAGGCGACGGGCTTGCCGGATTCGTCGACGATGCGGCCTCGCAGTTCTGCCGACTCCGCCGGTACGGATACTGCGGTTGCCAGCAGGAGCAGTGGGAGAAACCTGCACGGGACTCTCATGGAACACCTCTACGCGGTGAATTCAGTCGAGGGGGTAAATCGGGCGTCGGACGATCTTGAACGGGAATCCGGTCATGTCGCTTGAGCAGGGGCCAGGGACGTTGACGGTCCATGTTGCGGCTGTGATCGGGTCGTAGCCCTGGCGATGGGCAACGGCCGCTTTGACTCCGATGACGGAACATCCTTCCGGGATGATTCCCTGCGAGCGAAGTTGCCCGAGATCGAACGGAGGCGTCTTTCGAGTCGTGAGAAGAATGCTCACTCCACGAGCTCGCACAACGGCGGACGGTCCCATGTCAATGTGGACCCCGTTCATTGAAGCGAGGTGGCTGTGTCGATCCTCAAGCTCGAAGCGGCCGTCGCTCGATGACACGAATTCGACATCCAGTTCGACCGGCTCACAGAACGAGCTGCTGAGTGCCGCGCCGATTGTCAGTGTTCGTGTTTCTCCCGGCTTCGCGTCCGCGAGCGATGATACGGCGGCTGGATCGTTAATTACGACGGCGGAGTTCTCGAATGGTTCTGCGAGAAACGCCTTTAGAAATGTCGTCGTGTCGCCGGGAGCTCCTCCGCCAATGTTGTCAGAAGGCTCGACCAGGATCACGGGCGTCCGGCCGGCAGCGACGAGGCGCCTTACTTCAGGCAGGACGGACTCCAGGGACGGCTCGACTTTGTTCCCGCTCTCGCGATGTTCGACGGACCACGTCGAAAGACGTGCGAGCTCACGCCGCGCGACTTCCGGATCGCCGAATGTGTAGGCCGAGAAACTGACTCCTGTGTGTTCCGTGTCGGCAAACGAAAACCCGGCAAACACGTTGACGGCGAAGATTTCGGGATGTGTCTGCTCAATTTCTCGAGCCATTTGTTCGAGCGTCTTCATTGGATCGTCGGCCGTGCCGGTTCCCGTGGGCGGCCACATGACCGGCGGCTGATCCCACACGCCAGCCGGCGCGGTGCCCTCAGTCATGATTCGATGCAGCAGCGCGGATCCGCGCTGCGCGGCCTCTCGTGAATCGGTGTGAGGGTTACAGCGGTAAGCGATTAGTCCCTGAGTCTGTTCGATCGTGATCGGCGAAATGTTTCCGTGCAGATCGAGAACGCCGCAGATCGGAATCGTCTCCGCTCCCGGAACGGCCCGGAGTCGCCGGATCAGCACGCCTTCCACGTCGGGCTGCGACTGCGTCACCATCGCTCCGTGCAGAATCAGCAGAATTCCGTCGAGCGATTCCGATTCGAGGCGGCTTCGAACGGCAGACAGGACTGCGTCCGAAAACTGCTCAAAGACTGCGTCCTCAACGGTGCCGCCCGGCGTCGCCCGCATATCGATCACCGGAATGACGTCCCAGCCGGACTCGTCTGCAACCTGCAGCACGCCGGAAAGCGGCGAGCCGTCATCACGAGCCTCGAACAGCTCCTCTCCGGTTCGCACCGCAAAGTCGGAAGCCTTCGTCGGCGTTTCGAGAAACGTGTGCGTCTCGTGGAAGAGGCCGGCCAGCAGGACACGCTTGGACATTGCTCGGGCTCCGAATTGGCAAACGTGGAATTGGCAGCGAAGCGAGAATCCTGAAAGCGGCAGCGCTACGGCAGCAGTCCCCGCTCACGAAGCTCCTGAACGTTGCCCGGAGCACTCGTAAGAATTCGCTCGGTGGTGTACTTCAGGATGGCCAGTCCGCCGAGTTCGGCTGGAGCCGTAAGTACGGCGACGCGGTCCTCTTCTTCATCATCGAGCTGTCGATTCAGCTTGGCGACGATCTCCTCAACGCTGTCACTGTGGAGTTTCGCCGGGCCACAGCGGTTCGTCATTTTGAGATTTGAAAACGCTGCCGTGCGTGAGAGCAGGAAGTCGATGAACTGCTGCCCGTCCTGGTCCAGGAAGAAATCTTCAAACTCGGGGTGTGAATTGCCGGGCGTCAGGATGAGTGGCCTGGCGATGCTCACGTCGCCCCGCTGCACCGAGACCATGCCTCCCGGATGACCGGGCTCGCAGACCAGGTAGTACGGCAAATCGGAAGCGCCGAAGGTGAAGAGCGAATACTCGACCGATCGAGCGATTCGTACCGATTCCCACACAGAGCGAAACCGCATTTCTTCTTCAAAGTCGGGAAACATCATTTCAGGACCAGCCAGACCAGGTTCGGACACTTTGACGCAGGGACCGGATTGTCGCGAACCTGAAACTGATCTGCGACCGTGCCAATAAAATCAGCCCGGCCGAGCAACTCGACCGGGCTTCATTATGTTCGAAATTCCGCAGGTTGAGCCGTTAGAGCCAGAAATACTTCTGGACGAATTCGACGACGTCTCCAAACAGGACGTAGCCGAGCGATTTCTCACCGCAGCTGATCTTTGCTCTCACTTCGGCGCCGATTCGAGGCGTTCGAGGCAGTTCACTCTTCTTGAAAGTGGCGAAGGCAACGATGACTCCCCCAAGTTCCTGTGACGAATTGGTTCGGGTATCGATCGCGCCGAGCGTGCCTTCGACTGTTTTCTCGGAGTCGGTTGCGAGGACAAACTCAACACGGAGATCCTGCTTTTCCAGCCTTCTCTGAGCATCAAGAATATGGCCGCTGCGATGTTCTTCAATTTCCAGTTCGAGTTTCCAGTCGCCCTGATCGTCCTTGATTTCCAGCAGCAGTTCGCCGCGGCGGACAGGACGATTCTTTAACAGTTGATCGAGCTGGAACGTTGCGACGACTCCCGCAATCGGCGCTTTGATAACCAGTTTGTCTCTTCGTTCCTTCAGGATCCGCAACTGCTCCGTAAGACTTTCGAGCTGCTTGCCGGTTTCCATCCACTGTCCCTGAATTTCCAACCGTTGCGACTGATCGTCCGGGCCTGTCAGTCGCCCGTGCATCGCGGCGAGTTTCTGACGCAGCGTCTCTTTTGTCTCCAGCTCACCAAGGGCCGCCTGCCACTGCTGATCCAGGTCTTTGTTTTCGATGATGAGCAGTACCTGGTCTGCGGCGACCCGAGCTCCACTCTTGACTTTAATCTCTGAGACTTCTCCATCCCACGGTGCGAACACGTCCGCCTCAGTGACCGGAAGCAGGCGCCCCTGTCCCTCAACACGGTACTCATACGGGACAAAGACCATTGCCGTGATCGCAGCAGCGATCAGAAGCAGAATCAGCGCCGCTTTAATGCCGTTTTTGCCTTCAAGGAAACTGTAGCATTTACCGAGGCCTCGCCAGACCGGCATCAGGAACAGCCGGTTGTAGCGTTTGGCATTGAAGATTGCGGAGCCAATGTGATCCGAGATCAGTTCGGACTTCTCAATGACGCCTGGCTTCGGCTGGCTTTCCGCGATCTGCTCGATGATCAGGCCGCCGACCGGCCTGCGAATCTTCTCTTTCGGCCTCGCACGATCCTCTTCTTTTTCTACGAGCGGATCCGGCTCAAAGACCGGAATGACCGTCACCATGCGGGAGCCACTTTCCTGCACGAAATCGGCGAGAGCTTTCTCAACTTTCGGTGCCAGGTGATCCACCTTACCCGTGTAAAGCAGCGTTTCCTTACTCCGGATGACTCGCTGAGCCAGCTTTGTCATGCGGCGAATCAGATTCGCCCGCTGGTTCACTTTTTCCTGACCGCTGACGCCTCGCACGACAGCTTTCTTACCGTCCAGAATCACGACGCTCATGCGGTCGCAGCCAATCAGCAGTCGTCCGTCGTTGGCCGCCGTGAATGCGACATCCCGCGGGTCGAGGCTGTTGTGAAGCTGCAGAACGAATTGCTCAAATTCCTCGGCAACTTTGCCAACCATGCCCGTCTGACTGGCCGAACTTGTCTGAGTCTGTTTGTCGAGATAGCGGCACGCGTAGCCGGTCATCTGCTCGACGAACTGAAGAAATCCGGGACGAGCCTGTTCGGGCGTGTCGTGACGCTGAAAGATCTCGACGACGCCGACGACTTCTTTGTTCTGCTGCAGCGCTGCCAGAACAAGCATGTCCTCGGTGGGAAGAGGAACGTTGGACCCGCTGGGATGATAAGTGCAGGCCTGTCCGTTGGAGATGACCTCAACGAGCAGCTTCTGGTTGGCAGAGAGGGCGTTCGGGTTCTCATGGAAGCCCGTGGTCGCCAACCCGACTTCGGAAACGAGTTCCAGCTGATTGGACGAGTTCCGCATCCAGACGGCTCCGGCCCGTGCACCCACGGCGCCGACAACGCGTTTGAGGAATTCCTGAAAAAACGACTGCGGTGGTGAGTCTGACCTGGAAAACTCTTCGATTTCCCGCGCCAACTGAATGATACGGTCTCGAACTTCCTGCACACTTGAATTCGACATTGCTGGCTCCAGCAGAGAGGTGGCTTACGAGCTCGGCAGGAACCCGAAGTCCACGACTCCCAACTTACTCGTGTTGTCCACTTCCCTGTGATAACCCTGCCTCAGGCAGAGCGCGTTCCACGAAGCGCGAACTCTTTCCGGCATCGGGGTTTGAAAAACTCTGGTTTGATCCAGAAAGTGACGGTGATCCGTAAAGAAACTGGCTCAATTGCACGTAATTTTTACCGGGTCGGACCATTCGCCGGAAGACTAATCGATGCCACTGGCAGATGAGGGGCTGACTTTAGTCATACGGGAAGAGGATGGCGATTGGTGGACGATTCGCCAAACGCACGGTATGTGGTACCGAATGAGCAGGCTCTTTCGATGAGACAAACTCTGAGCATCGCTCGGGACACACAAAGACCATGCCCTTCCATCAAGCTGAGCGGCCGCTGCGTCGAAAAGTGGAGTACACCTCTGCTCGCGGCAACTCACACGGCGTCCATTGCGACGCGATTTCGAACTCGGTTCGTCTCACCTTCCGTCGAAATCCCCCGTGTTTTTCTCCGCCATCTCTCTCACTAATCCAAAACCGACATGTCTGCCAGCCGTCCGTGGCCCGGCATTGATGTGGGCGTCAACCGCGACGGCTGAATCCCCAAAGACTCCGTATTCCGAACCTTTCAACGGCTTTACCCGACCACTAGAATCCGCCGGCCTTCCTTAGCCCCCCCTGCTCCCGGTATCTCTTCACTGAATTCACATCTGGATCCAACCGAAACCATGAGTGAGATTCTTCACTCACGGGCCGGAGCGGCTTTGCTGTCCGGTGAAAGGAGTTGAAAGTGCGTCAAACCTTATTCTTTGTACTGCTCGCTGCCTTCGCGTTTTCTTATCCAACGCAGGATGCCTGCGCTCAGGTCTTCCCAACCGTTTCGGTCATGGTGAAGAGCACCCAGGAAGTCGAAGACGATCTAAAGCACGTTGTGACGTCGTCTGGCCCGAAAGGGGTTGCCCAGTGGAAGAACATTAAAGACATCCTGCCTGTCTTTCTGGGCGGCATCGATCCTCAAAAGCCGATTCGCGTAGACCTTATCTTCATCAAAGGAGCGATGGAAATTCGCTTTGTCATCCCGGTCGCCGATGAAAAGGCACTGGTTGACAATGTTGTTGGCTTCGCTGGAGCAAAGAGGGAGAAGAAACTCAAAACGGGCTATTACCTTATCGACGGCCCCGCGTTTAAGTGTTACCTGCGAATTATTCCGGGCGGTTACGCGATCATCTCGTCTAACCAGAACCTGGTTCCGGCAAACTTTCCGGGACCGCTCGCCCCAATTACCCCGCTCATTGCAGCAGAGTACGACTTTGGAGCGATCGTCAAGAACAGTGCCGATGCCAAAGAAGCAACCGCCCGAAAAGAGTTGATGGAAGGCCTCCGCAAGGATGTGGACGGAAGCCTGAAGAAGAAGGACGACGAGTCCGTCAGCGAATTTGAACTTCGCAGAGTCGGGCTCGGTCATCAAATCGACGAACTGGAGCGGCTATTTGTTGAAAGCGACCAGTTGATGATTGGCTGGACGACTGACGCCCCGAAAAAGGAAGGCCGGCTGAATCTCGAACTGAGCGCACTTCCAAACACCGAACTGGAAAAGACGATCGCGGAACTCGCAGCGAAGCCGAGTCTGTTTGCGGCTGCAAAACGGTCCGACGACACGATCTTCTTTGGCCGTGTCAATCATGCTCTCGACAAGATGCGGAAGGCGAATCTTGCCGAAATCCTCAAGCTGATGCGGATTCAGGCAGTTGTCGAAATCGACAAGTCTGCCCTCGTCAAAGAAGACCACAAGGCGGCACTGAAGGAAGCCGGTGGCATCATTTTTGACATCCTGGCAGACGGCGGCGAAATGGGTGTCATCGATGGATTCGTGAATGTCGAGCAGGTTGACGGAGTCCGCATGATTTCCGGCGGTGTTCAGACAGCCGATTCCGCCGCCGCACTCAAAGCCCTCGAAGCGCTCATGAAGACGGACGCGAAGATTCAAATCAACGCGATTAAGATCGAAGGCCTCGACATTCATCGTGTGACCTTTGGTGAGAATTGTGGCGGACCTCTCCGCGACCTTCTCGGTGTGACAGAGCTGCTGGTCGCGTTTCCGTCCAAAGAAGTCATTCTCTTCTCTGGCGGTGGCAAGGCCGAGGATCGCCTTCAGGCAGTCTCAGTGGCGATCAGTGCTCAAGAACAGCCAGAAAACGATGGGACGTTTCTTGAGACCTGGGCCAAAGCGAAGCCGTGGATTGAGATTCTCAAAGAACGGCGACAGCGGATTGAGAAAGAGCGGGGTTTTGACCTGAAGAAACTTTCCGAAGCAGAGCAGAAGGCCTGGAACGAAGACGTTGAACTTCGCGAAGAGGCTCTCACGATCTTCGCCTCTGGTCACGACACGATCCATCTGAAGCTGCAGAGGAAGAACGAAAAAGTCGTCGGTGTCACAACGTTCGCTGAGGGCTTCCTGAAGCTTGTCGGACTCCAGATCGCCAAATTCTCGGAAGAGAAGCTGCAGTAAGCCTGGGGCGGCCGCCGGATCCGGGCCTCGTCCGGATTGAGGCCAGATCGAATTACTTGTCGGCAATCTGGATCAGTGTTTTCCCGCTGGAGTTCTCAGCGTCGTGAATCGCCTGTTCGATTTCTTCGAGTGGGAAGACCGAGGCAATTTCACTGGCGAGCGTGCCGTCAACGATCAGCTTTGTGATCTTTCGCACGAGGCTCAGTTTCTTCAGAAGCGTCTGCTTCTCCATGAAGTTGCCCAGCCAGAACCCTTCGAGGGAGGCTCCCGGCGTCATCAGTTCACGGGGAGAAAACTGAAACGGCTCACCCGAGAGTGATCCGTAAGCCAGCATCCGTCCATTTTTCGCAAGGCATCGGACAAGCGCGGACCCGACGCTTCCCGCAACAGGATCGACTGCGAACGGCACTCCCTGACCATCCGTTGCCTCAAGAACAGCTTCCACCAGTTTCTCTGAAGCCTGGGTCGCAGCGTCGAAGACGATTGTCTTTGTTGCTCCCGCTTTCTGAAGTGCTTCGACCTGTTCCTCGCGGCGAACGACACACAGCGTTTTGAAGCCGATCTGTCGGCCGAGTCGTACGATCATCCTGCCGAGCGTCGAATTCGCTGCTGATTGCAGCAGCCACTCTCCGGGCGGAATTTGCAAAACCAGCTGTGTCATGATGTAAGCTGTGGCCGGGTTGACGAAAAACGTCGCTGCCTGATTGACCGACAGCCGACTCGACAG
Source organism: Planctomycetota bacterium (assembly GCA_027623235.1). Taxonomy (GTDB): domain Bacteria; phylum Planctomycetota; class Planctomycetia; order Planctomycetales; family Planctomycetaceae; genus JAQBVJ01. The sequence goes on along the minus strand of JAQBVJ010000003.1, from coordinate 29,901 downwards.
CGGAATAACCTGTGTGGCGGGCACAGTATTTCTCTCTGCCCAGTTGCCACCAAAGCGGCTTAACACAGCGACACGTTTGCCAAGCATGATCTTCGGTCGAAGCCCGGAGCCGGCTTTCTCAACAACGCCCACTCCCTCAAATCCAGGACTGGCCGGAAACTGCGGCTGCAGCGTGTACTCACCCCGGACGTAGAGCAGGTCCGACGGGTTGACGGGACTTGCGAGCATTCGAACGAGCACCTCGCCATCGCCCGGGTCACGGTGTTCACTGTCCCGAAGTTTCAGCACATTCGCGGGTTCACCGCACTCGTCAAAAATCACTGCCTTCATGAACCAGACTTTCGTTGTTGGCAGAACGGTCCTGAGAGATCAGGCGGCTGTGCCGAGCAGCTCTCGAACTTTCGCGGCGATGTCATCCTGTCGCATGAGCGTCTCGCCCACGAGAATCCCACGAACGCCGGCCGCCGCAAGTCGTTCGACGTCGGCTCGAGTTCGTATTCCGCTCTCGCCGACAAGCAGGCACGAATCGGGGACCTGCGATGCCAGTTCGGTTGTGTGGCTGAGGTCGGTGATCATTGTCTTGAGGTTGCGATTGTTGATGCCCAGTAGTTCCGGGTCGAGCTTCAGGACTCGATCGAGATTCTCCGCATCGTAGATCTCGATCAGCGAGTCCATCCCGAGCTCCGCCGCGTAAAAATACAAATCTCGCATCTGGCAATCGTTGAGGCATTCGGCAATAAGCAGCACGCAATCTGCGCCGGCGACTCGAGCCTCCAGGATTTGATACCTGTCGAGCAGAAAGTCCTTTCGCATGACCGGCAACGGCACGTGTTCGCGAATCGCCGTGAGAAATTTCAAATGGCCCTGGAAGAACGACTCATCGGTCAGACAGCTAAGGCAGGACGCTCCCGCCTCAGCATAGATTGCGGCGATCTGAACCGGGTCGAAATCTGCGCGAATGAGCCCGGCCGAAGGGGACGCCTTTTTGATTTCGGCAATCAGCCCGACACCCTTCGCGGATCGCAACGCCGCGGCAAAGTCTCGAACCGGCGGTGCCTCCGACAACGCAGCTTCGAGTTCCCTCGCTGGGCGAGCCGACTTGGCGACTTCAATTTCACGAAGCTTCACCTCGCAGATATCGGCAAGAATGTCAGCCAACGTTGTCTCCCGGAGAGTTCTCGTTCGGTCTCCACTGATCGCAGCGCCACGGCGGAATGATAGTGTCACGGAGTTGGTGATTCAGCTGCCACGGTCACCGGTCTCGCTGGGCGCGGAAGAATTCCGGTCTTGAATTGTGGTGTCGGACTCACTCTGAAGTTTTGGCTTTCTTTTCGAGAAACGAGAAAGGCCGAGGGCTCCCAGCACGTCGCCGTCGCCGCTCATCAGAGTTTCCTCATCCTCAGTGTTGTGGTGCAGCCACCCGTAAATGATCGCGATGCTGCCTGCCGTGCCCGCCGTGAAAAAGAGCATCGGGGCGAAAGGATCTGAATTGTGATTCTGCACACCCTGATCGATGATCCATCCCAGAAACGGAGCCGACGCCGCGATGCCCACTTCCGTGAACCCAAGGATGATGGCGGTTCCCGTTCCCCGGTACTCACGCGGAAACGGACCGGCCCCGAGCGAAACGACTGACGGAAACAGCAACGCGTGCCCGAATCCGCAAGTCAGCGCTGCCGGCACCAGGTGCCACTGCTCCGTCGCGAATGCAAGGACCACGTGTCCGGTGCCGTGCCCGAGTAGTCCCAGGATGACCAGCCAGTGCCGGCCAATGACTCTCGCCCAGCCACTCGCCACAACTCGAAACAGAAACGCGCAGCCGCAGTAGCCCAGGAAAAAAGTTCCGATTCCGCCGAGGGATCGATGAGTCGTCAAACGAGTCAGAAAAACGGTTGTCACCGTCAGACCGACTCCCATAAAGATTGCGACAAGGACGATCGCTCCCGGCCAGTATCGAAAAACGAGACGATGGACTGGCGGAGTTTTCTCCGGTCGATCATGAACAACGCCCCGAAGCATCAGCAGGACGATGCCGAGATAAAGAATCGAAAGGACGCCGGCCAGTCCGAAGAGAATTTGAAATCGGTGATCGGGGTTGTCGATGACTCGAAAAATCAGGTCGCCCGCCTGAGTGCCGCAAACGAGTCCGACGAAACCGCTGCTCCCAAAATTCCCAATGATCTCCGTTCGGCGTTCGCGAGGCACCTGATTCTGAATGTGAAGAATCGCCGTGGTCGACATGCCTGCCACGCCGACGGCAAATCCGATACGGCACAGGTAGATCAGCGGGCCAATTTCACGACAGAACAGGAAGCCGAAGCAGCCGGCTCCGAAAATCAGCGTACTGATCACCCAGACTCGCCGAGTTCCGTAATGATCGAGCAATTGGCCCAGCACGAGTCGACTGGCGAGAGCGCCAAGAATTCCGACTCGAACAATCTGTCCGGTCGTTTCTTCTGTCCCATTGAGGTAAGCCACCAGTTCAGCAAAGCGGAACGTCAAAGCATTCCCGGCGACCAGCGCGAAGTTTCCGACGCAGGATAGCCAGAAGACTCGTCCATACACGGACGGTACGGAATCTTCGATGTTTCGGGCCGAGTTGGCGAAATCGGAAGGCATTGCGATGAGGGAACGAAAAAGGAAGCCAGGCTGGATGCGGAGGCCAGACGCTGTTCTGAGAGGCAAGATAACCAGCGTAGTTCACTCGCATCGGATGCGACAGGCTGACGATCCGGGAAGTCTGCACCGCGTCAGCCTCCGAAAGCTCCGTAACGTCGAACGCCACGAGCGAACGCAACTCGGTTGGCACCCAGCAGGAACAGTACCCAGGCAAATTCGATGCACAGTTCCTGCACGAGTTCTGCATGGCTGTATTTCTGAAGCATGATGGCCGCCGGGAAGTAGGCGAGAAATTTGAATGGCAGATACTGAACGTACTCGCCAAAAGTTCCCAGCCAGTCCAGCGGGATCATGTGTCCCGACAGGAAGTAATTAATCATCATGTAAATAAACAGAAGCGAGCTGACCTCCAGAAACCAGAATGACACAAACCCGATCAGCGACTCAAGCAGGAAGCCGATGAGGAACCCGAAGATCAGCGAGAGCACGAAACCACAAAGGACCAGCGGTTCCGGCAGGACCGGGAAGTAGTCGCGACACAGATAGAAGACCAGCGCAAATGGTCCGGTTGCCACACAGTAATAAACCAGCTTGTGGGCGATCCGATGCCAGAACAGATAGCCGAGCATGTCGACCGGCTGAGTGAGGAACTTCTTGATCGTTCCGTCACGAACGTCTCGCGCGATTCCGCTGGCGAGGCCTGGCATGCTCGAAAAAGCTCGACCAACCATCGCCAACAGGTAGTAGGCGACCATGTCAGGATACGTGTAACCGTTCATGGCGCCGCGAGGATTCGAAGTCCCGACCGCGAAGATCGATCCCCACAGAAAAATCTGCGTGACAATCGGCAGAAATCGCACGAGCGTGGCAAATGCGAAATCGCCGCGGTACACAAACCGCTCTTCGATGCAGGTTTTCAGAATGACCCAGTGAACGCGGAACGCAGTGACCATTCCAGCTTCCCTGGTAATTGCAGGTTTCGATTCGACGGAAGCGACGGCGTTCGGAAGATCGTACTAAGCGCCACATGTGCCGGCTTCAAACGCAAACCTACGTGCCGACAAGCTCTGGCGTCCTTCCAGCAGGCACGCGAGAGTATGCGACTCGCAGAGTCGTTATGCCAATCGTCAACTCATCACCAGTCCGAAGGCGGACAGCCGTGACATTCCCGCCATTGACTCGAGTGCCGTTGCTCGACTTTTCATCCTCGACCCACAGTTCCCCATCTCGTTCGACGAGCCGACAGTGGATACGACTGGCCCAGCTATCGTGGACACGAATATCAGCCTCTTCGCCACGTCCAATGGTTGCGGGCAGTGCCGAAAGCGTGACATCATCGACCGTGGAGACAGCGTCGGTACAGGAAAGGCGAATCGACATCGGTGGGACAGTCTGGGGAAGGAGCAGCGGAAGTCGCGAACGGGGTGACGATAACGAAGGCTCTGGAATGTCGTCAATCGTCCGGCGCAGAGTGCTGATTGCGGCTCAGTGCAACAGAAAACACCCCCTTGCAGGGCTCTACTGCTACGAAGTCAGTCCGTTCGAAGAATTCGAAACCGTCACGACAGTCCGCTGTCGCACAATAACACAAAAAGCCCTGCCGGTTCGGCAGAGCTTTTCGTTCAGCGGACAGTCGTGAGACTTGCTTTTACTTAGAATTTCTTTTGAGGGATCTTTTTACCGACCTCTGCATATTTCGGATCCCAGAAATGCGACGCGAAGTTAAATTCAAATCCGAGACTCTTTTCGTATTTGGCTCGGGAATCCCACGGAGTTCCTTCGTGTTCGCGTGAGACGGTGTCAAATTGGTCGTTGGCTTTCTGTCGTTCGTCATCCAGCATTTTCAGATACCCGGCCTTGTCCCCCTTAAACCCAAACGCTTTTTTGATCCGTGCGAACTGCTCATCGGTGGGTTCTTTGGGTTTCGTGTTCCTCCAATGGATATCCCAGCGATTATGCTTTGGGTCCTTTGGCAATTGGTTCGCTGCCGCATGTTCATCGAGTACCAACATGTACTGAAACAGCCTGACTCGAAAAGCGACGCACTGGGCATAGGTCAGATCAAAACAGGCTCGCCAGCGCTGTGACTCTTCTTTGGCCCTCAACTCCCGAACTCCGTCCATCATCTCCAGTGCTTTTTCAAGTTGCTTCATGGCATACGAAGCCTTTTCGAACTGCTCAAAGCCTTCTTTTTTGAACTCAGCGGGATCGATTGAGAAGTGCCAGGTCTTCATGCTGAGCTTGTTGTCCAGATGTGGGTTGAGTCCGACTATCACGTCCCACATCACCGAGCGAAAGCGACTTTTCGCTCTGGCTGCCGCGTAATCTTTTCTTGCAAGCAGGAGCGGCTCGTACTCTTTCATGGCAAGCGCGGCGTACTTTCTCTCTGCAATCAGCTTCGGCCTGCCAACGAGGTTGTCTTCTTCGCCTGGTAGCATGAAGAAGATGCCGCCGGTTTCTTTGCAAAGTCTGACCTGTGAGTAAGGGCCGAATCCACTGGACTGGCTGTCGTGTCGGGCGTGAAGCCCGTTCCATTGCAGGCACTCGGGAAATGCCGTCTCCGGCCCGCGATTGATCCTCGCCCAGTGGGTGAGCTGGTAGACCGAATCGACCCATTTGATTCGGGCGTATGGGTAACCAAATGTGGCTTCCCGACCCAGTATGTAAACGGGGGCTTTCGCTTTCTCACAGATTTCCACCGTGTCTTCGAGCTGTGCATCATCCGTTGGGGACTCGTCGCTGACGACGACGACGATCAACTGCCGTTGCTGACTTCGAGCCATTTTTCCATATTTGGTGACTGCATTTTGAATCGCGGAGCACATATTTTCGTCGCCGCTTTCGTCGATGGCGATTACATCAATCGCGGCCTGAACCTCTTTGACTTTTGTCGTTGGTGTTTTTGTCAGCTCGTGAATTCCGGCACCAAAGCTCAGAATGGTTGTCATCAGGACTTCGTCCTGCTGTTTCAACTTTGAGTCTGAGCGAGACTGAATCTCGAGCTCTTCGTAGACCTTGTGAAATTTCTGTGCGATTTCCTGCTGGTCGTCTTTCATGCTCTCAGACTCGTCGAAGAGCCAGACGACCATGACTTTTCGCTGTCGCATCAGTCGAATGAGTTCCTGCGACAGCCGTGACAGAGCCGCCCCGTAACCTTCCACGACAGCTCCGGTTTCACCGTTGACTTCGCCAACACCGAGCTCCTGTCCGATCATCTCCTCGCCAGGAAGATCGATATTGCTGGCGTTGACGGCGAAGTCAATTTCCTTCAGTGTTTCGGACTGCTCAATTTTCTGCTGCGCGACTGCTGGTGCCCCGGATCCACCGACCGCCGTTGAGACGGCTCCGCCCGCCAGGAAGTTTTGAGTCTCTGCGATTTCCGGATCTGTTTCGAGATCGCGAGTGAACTCTTCCTGCTCGCGTTCATCGTCAAAGACGGTTTCGAGAACAACTTCAGGCTGAGTCTCCTGAAGGTTGTAATGGATCATCCCGAGTGCACCGAGGAGCAGGAAATGCACAGCAGTAGATGTTCCAATCGCGGAAAAATTGGCCGACCGTGACATTCCAGGACTCCGGTGATTAAATCGAGTCAGAATTCTGACTGATGAAACAGAACTGCTTTCAAAGCTTTGGGCGTTCGCGTTTGATGAGCTTTTTCTTGCCCGTCGTCGGGTCAGTGACTTCCAGGAAGAGGACCCGGTTTTGTGCGTCGTTGTTTCCGGCTCCCTGTCCCATCTCAGCGTAATTCGTGTACGACTCTTCCCAGGTCCATCCCAGTCTCTGTTCGAGTTCTCTTGAGGCGAGATACTCGAATGGCGTGCCAGGGTGCTCTTCGATAACCCGGCTCAAATGCTCAACGGCCCTGGCCATGATTTTCTTCACAGCCGGGCCTGTTTCCACTTCGCCCGAGGGTTTCATGATCCAGGTGTTGTTCTTCTTGTTTTCGAAGGACTTCGGAGCGACCTTCATGTTCGCGAGCATCTGGTTGTAACTCAGCGACCGGGCGAGAACGGCATTCGCTCGCCCTACTGCAAGGTCGTAAGCCGCCTGCCAGCGAGGCTCTCTGATCCTGGCCCGATCATTCGCCCCCTCGTCAAGAGCCGCAACGATCTGGCCGACACGGTGTTCCAGAATGGAAGCGGGACGCTGGGCTTCGGTGGCCTCTGTTCGGAGAGCGTTGTCGGTGTCGGCCCGAAAAACGAGTTGCGGAGCGTTGATACTATTCTGCCGAGTCAACTCGGCCGCCGCGACGAGAGCTCTCTTTGCCGAATTCTTTGCGATATCCGCATCGTAGAACCGGATCGGACGATAGTCCGGCAGGTAATCCTTCATGACTGTTGAGTCGAAGGTCCGTCCGGATGCGTCATCTGTGATCAGGTAAAGGCCGCCGGTCTCCGCACATAGCCGAGTCAACGCGTAAGGACCCAGGCCAGAAGAAATCCTGCCAGAGTCAACCCGCCGTCCGCCCCAGAATGGCAGGTCGAGAACCTCCATCCGTGGCGATTCCGGCCCCTGATCGACGGGAATATCTTCCGTGTAATCGTCTGGATAGGTGTATCGAACGAAGCCTTTCTCACGCCCGAACGGTGAAGAGTTTCCGATGCAGTAGACGCGGAATCCCATCTTCGAAGTCAATGCGGCGACATCTTCGATCAGACTGAAATCGTCGCCACGTTCGTCAGTCACGACGACAATCATGCAGTTGTGTCGATTTGAAGCTGAGCGAAATCGACGCCACTTCTGAACGACAGCACCGACGGCTGAGAAGACTTTTTCTTCGCCGGAATCGTCGTTCTGAATGTTGCGAACGAGTCCTGCCGCTTTGCTGATGTCCGTAATCGGCTCGTCCGTGTAGAAGTGCAGTCCCTGTCCGAAACCGACAATGGCTGTCTGCAGCGGCGCAGTTCGACCTTTCTTTATTCCGGCAGTCGCGTTCAGGCTGTCGAGTTGGCCGTAGATGTTTTCAAAACGGTCAGCGATGTCAGCTCGGCGAGGTGCGAGTGAACCGGACTCATCAAACAGCCAGACGACGAGCGTCTCGCGGTCTCGAAGTGAGTTCATGATCTCAAAGGTCATTCGATCGAGCGAACCTTCAACGCCGCCCGTCTTTTCCGTCGCGCCCGTTGTTTCAATCACGCTGGCCAGATCCGCTGTGGGCGGCTGGGCAATGTCGTTTACCGGGGGAGCTTCCGGAATCAGAATGTCTTCCTGCAACTCCTGCTGCATCTGGTCCTGCGGGTTGGTCTGACTCACAACTTTCGCGGCGGCCTGTGAGGCAGACAACGAGTTAACCTGGCTGTCGTTACCGACCACGTCGGCGACAGTGACGTCGAACTTGTATTCGCGTTCGTCATACTCGTCGACGATGCTTGTGATGACGTCGTCTTCCTCAAGCTGACCGGTCACGTAGGTGAAACCGCTAAGGACGAACAGAACACCGACATGAGCCCCAAGGCTGACCAGCCACGCGGGAATCTCCCGGGCGCCAGACATCGCGGACTCGGTGAGGGGCTCGTCGGTGTAACGGTAGTTCTCTGAGCTGGCTCGACTCACTGCAGGCTCCTTTTCGCGTCATCTGCGAATATCGAAGCGGGTGTACGATCATCCTGACCGCGGATAAACCAAATCGCCGAAGGTAGTTCGTCGAAATGGACGTTGAAGCTGGAACTCCTTTCCCGCAATTGGGTTAGGCTATCGCATCAGGAAATCAGCGACAACCGAAACTTCCTGTTCTAACACGTTTTACGGCACGGAAGTTCTTCTGGAAAAAGACCTGGCTGCCGAGAATTTCGAATCCGGGTGGCGCTCCCGGCCCCGCGCAGAAATTACAGCACGAGCGTCTCGGCCGGGAAGACTGGCCCCTCGACACAGGTCCTTCGGTAGTCCCAGGATCCATCGTCCAGTCGAACCCGTGTCACGCAGCTGAAACAGATGCCAAACCCACACGCCATCGGAGTTTCCAGAGAAAGCCAGCAGGAAATCCCTGCTTCCTGGGCGAGCCTGGCGACCGCCGCCATCATCGGTTCCGGACCACAGCAGTAAATCGCATCCGGTGGAGATTCCCCGGCAATTCGGGCGGCGAGCAACTCGGTCACAAATCCCCGATGGCCAGCCGAGCCGTCGTCGGTCGATATTTCCAGATCGAGTCCATCAATTTCGAACAGATTCAGGCCGGCAAGATATTCAGCGGACCGGGCTCCGTAGCTTAGCGAAACACTCTGAGGAAAGTTGCTCAGTTGACGCAGTGGATCGCCGTAACTTCTGTGTCCCAAAGCCTCTTTGGCGACAGCGAGGAACGGTGTCTGTCCGATTCCACCCGCGACAAGGGCGAGATTCTCAAAATCTTTCGGAACTGGAAATCCGTTTCCCAAAGGTCCCCAGATTTCGCATTCGTCACCGACACGCCACGTCGTCATCAGCTCGGTCATTTTCCCAACAACGATGTACCCGAATTCGACGCCGATCGGTTCTCCCGTTGGACCATCGTAGGTGTCGAGAAGCGCGAAGGGACGGCCAAGCATCGGATCCGTGACTCTGGGATCTCGAACCATGAAAAACTGTCCAGGCAGGATCTGCCGGGCAATTTCCGGACACTCAATCCGCAGCCGCATCGTGTCGCGAGCCATTGGCTCGTGCTCGACCACTCGGCCTGTCGTCTGTACTGCGGTTGGCACAAGTCCGGCCAGTCCGTGGCACTCAGTCATCATCGTTCCTCACACACGGGCAAATTCGCGAGTCGTCGTCGTCTCGACGGGGGGAGTGTCTCGAACGGCTGGCGGTCGCTCAACTGTGAGGCGAAAGTGGATTCACCGTCGAGTCAGCTCTTGTGCGGCTCCCGTGGCTTCACGATCGCCGGATGCGGCGAAACTTCGTTTGCTGAATCTCGACGACGGCCAGTGAGGTCGCGACCGGCCGTCGTTTCAAGCGGGCCAACTTCGACTGTTCCCGACCGTGGGCTTTTCGGTGGCCGTTTCCGTGCTGCCGGTTTGGCCGCAGTTTTCTTCTGACTTGCTCGTTGACCGTCGTCTTTCTGTCGTCGCTCCCACTGGTCCACATGAGCCTGTAGAAGCTTGATCTCCTGAAGAGTCAGCGGGCGAGCTCGGCCCACTGCGACTCCTCGGAGCTGGAGCGGTCCGAACGCTACTCGTTCGAGCTTCATGACTTTGTGTCCGACTCGAGCAAATAACCGTCGAATTTCGCGATTCTGGCCTTCCTTGAGGACGACTTCCAGGAGTGTGCTCTTGCCGCGACGACCGATCTTTCGAGCTTTCTCTACTTTGAAACGTCCATCGCTGAAATACATTCCCTCTCGAAGCTGCTTGAGCGTTTCCAGCGTTGGCAGGCCCGCGACAAGGACGTGGTAAACCTTTGCAACTCGAAACCGCGGATGCGCGAGCCGGTGACTCATCTCGCCGTCATTCGTGACGAGGATCAGTCCGACTGAGTTTTCATCGAGTCGCCCGATTGGAAAAACTCGACCCGCGCTTTTGGGGAACAGATCCACGATCCGCGGTCGTCCGCCCGGATCGTTATTCGTGCAGAGCATTCCTTTCGGCTTATTGACCATGTAGTAAGCCGGACGCGCCGGTCGAACCGGTTCGTCATCGACAGTGACTTTGTCAACCTTGAGAGTGACCTTGTGGCCAGGGGCGGTCACGACTGTTCCGTTGACCGAGACGCGGCCAGACTGCACGAAGTCTTCACAGGCCCGGCGTGAACCGAATCCGCAGCGAGCGAGCAGGACTTGAAGGCGGACGGAGTCCTCAGATTGCGGGGCAGGGGGCATCACGAATCTCCGGAGTCGCCAGGCCGAAGGCGAAGCATCGCCACAAATCGACCGGGCAGGAATTGCGAGGCCCCAGTATACGAAGGCTGGCCACGAGTTTACACCGGGCACGTCTCGCCAGTTTCTCAGCTCAACGGGCCTGAGAATCGGGCGAGTCGGCGAGCGATTCGTAATACCGACGGATCAGCTCCTCGTACTGCGGCAGCAGTTTCTCGCTGCCGACATTCAGCAGCTTCTCGCGCAGTGCCGGTGGAAGATGGCCCCAGACTTCGTTGATCAATGCGCGGCGACGCGCGAGTGCCGTCTCCCTGGCCTGAGCCTTCTGCCGATTTTCCTCCGTGGATTCACCCGCATTTTTGTTCTCCTGTTTCTGTCCGGCTCCCGAACCCGTTGGCTGTTTTCCAGACGGCTGCTCTCCAGCGGTCGGTTTGGGTTGAGTCTTCGGCTTTGACTGCGCGCCAGATTCCTGTGGCTTCTGCGAGTTTTCCGGCGACTGATCCTGAGGCGAATTCTGATTGGGATTCGGAGGCGGCTGCTTCTTGAGCTTTTTGATGAGAGCGTCAATGTCCTGGAGAATGCCAGCCTGGAGGTCACGCGTCGCGTCCGACGTGTCGCCATCGTTCAGTCGTTTGCCGACCTGCCGCATCGAGGTGATCGTCCTGTCGAGTTCATCGAGCTCAGTCGATCCGTCTTTCGTTTTCTCCTCGGTGCCTCCGAGCGGAATGCCTGGGACGAGGTCCTTCAGTAATTCCTCGTCCGTCGAAGACGGCTTCGCCGGATCGGCTGCTGGCTTTGCAGCTGGCTTGTCCTGAGCGTGAAGGATGCCCGCGGCGAGACATGCGATTACGGTCAAGGTTCCGATGCGGAGAGCTGTTTTTCTCATGCTGGTCGTCCGGTTAGTCCTGCTGGGGAGCGACTGGGTTTTCTTCCGCGTCGGCTGGCGGGGCGTCAGATTCCTCGGGCTCTCCGAAGAACGATGTCAACTCACGAATCAGATCTGCCAATTGAGACTGTTCCTCGGCGATCGCGGCCAGCTCTTTCTTCTGGTTGTCTGTCAGGTTGCCAGCTTCCGCTTCTTTCTGTCGAACCTGCTCGAATCGCGAAATCAAATCGGCCTGCAGCGCGCGAACGATTTTCAGTTGCGACAGGAGCGCGACTCGCTCGCCTGGCGGCCCGGTTTCGTTCTGCGGTTCTCCCTGGCCTGGCGGTGGCTGGCCTTCTTCATTCGGGACGGTCTCAAGCGCTTTCAGGAGATCATCAAATCGAGTGGCTGCCTGTTTCTGCCACTGAACCGTTTGCTCGCCGACGCTGCGTTCTCCCAGACTTTCCGTAGCGAGCTTCATCGACCTTGCCGCGCCTCGCAGCGCGAGAGCCAGGATTTCGACCGCCTGAACCTGCTCGGCGGCAGACAGCGTTTCGGCTTCTAGGGCCTGCTGAACGGTCGCGAGGTTACGCAGCGACTTCAGCAGCGTGCGCGTCCAGCTGCCACGGTTTTCATATTCTGATCTCAGACGAAGCGTTTCCTCGATGGCTGCTTTCTGGCGGCTCTGAAGCGATTTCAACTGGTCGCCGATTTTCTCCATCAGTTCCTGGGCGAGCGATTCTTCCGCTTCGCGTTGATCCTCGGCAAGTTCGCGCTGAGCCTGTTCGAGATCGTCGAGTGCTTCCTGAAGCTGCTCCTGAGCCGCCTCGCCATCGCCACTCGACAGGGACTGATCGGCCCGCTCCAGCCGCTGAGCGGCGCGACCGACCGGACGATCCGCATTGCTGCGCAGCCGTTGCAGTCGCCTTTCCATTTCGTCGATCTTCTGCTTGACCTGCTCCTGTTCTTTGCGAAGTTTTTCCAGCTCGCGTTCACGCTGCTCGTCGTTTGAAATTCCGTTTGCGTCTTCGAGCTTTCGCAGGACTTCGTGCAGCTCATTCTTGAGGCCGGCAAGTTCCTGGCCCGCCTCGCCAAGTCGTTTCACAAAGTTTTCCGCACCGGTCACGTCGCGCTGTTCGAGTACGTCGCGAAGTTTCCGCAGTTCCTCGACCGCCTTCTGCTGAGCCCGTGACGCGTCGCCAATCCGTTTCTGCATGAGAGCGGCCGATGCCTGACGCATCTCGCTGGTCAGCTGAGACTTCTCCAGTTCCCGCGTGGCGCGATCAATCGCGTCGGCCTGTTCCGGGTCTTCGTCGCGCAGGTCATTCGCGGCAGACTTCAGTTGCTCGCCAAAGTCTTCGAGCTGGTCGGCAATCTGTTGTTGGCGCGTCGAAAGCCGCGCGAGATCGACTTCGTCCTGTTTCGTGAACTCCGATGCGGTCTTCGTTGCGAGCAGCTTTCCGGTGTCCGCCGTTTCGTCGGCGAGCTTTCCCTGATCGCCCTCCAGATCGCGGAGATCACCGGACAGGTTTCGCTGGTTCCGCCATTTAGAGAGCTTGCCGAGCACTCCTCGCAGAGTCTTCAGCACGGTGTCCTGCTGAACTGCTGCCGAGTCGAGCTCGCGCTTTGTGTCCGGCGAAGTTTTCGGTGAGGCCGACGATTCCTCTGCCGTCTTGATCGATTGAGTCAGCTTCTGCCGAATCTCAGGCAACGCCTCAGACCGCAGAAACGAGAGTTCGCCGGCCAGCGTCTCGAGCAGTGCGGACGACTCGGGATCTTCCACCTCGTTCGAGCGTCGCTCTGCCTGAATGGCGCGCGATCGTGCTTCCAGGCCGTCCAGCTTGTCCGTGATTCGCGACTCCAGCTGTCGCTGATCGAGCTCAATCCGTTTCAACAGGTCGACGTCCTCAGGCCGCAGTTTCCCAGCTTTGTCGAGCTGCAACTGCAGTTCCTCAACGTGGCCGCGGGCCGTTGTTTGAAGAGCCTCCGCCCGTTCCAGATCGAGCAGCAGCATGGCCTGTCGCTCGGCCAGTTCCTGCCGCTTTTCTTCCGGCGAAACAACGGTCAACGTCCGGGGATTGCTCTGCCCGATGTGCGGCTCGCCGAGGTCGTACCAGTCCGTGGCCTGAGCGATGACGACAATACGCGTGCCCGGTGAAAAGTCATGCGGCGTCAGGTTCCAGTCGAAGTCGAGCGTCAGTATCTCGGGCGAATCAGTGGCGTCGTAAAGAATGAATTCGCCCTGCTGACTCGACTCGCCACGTGATTGAGCGACCGGTACCGATTCCGGGGCGTCCCGCTTGACGAGATCGAGCGGCCCGGAGTCTTCGTCCTGGTCGGGCGGTTCGGGAAATCGCGGCGAAAACTCCACGCCCAGCTGTGCGTCGTACACAAGCCGGACATCTTTCAACGCGAGGTCGTCTTTCGCCACGACGCGGAAGTCGACCCGCGCGGTTGGCGTGACCAGCAGGTCTCCGTTCGGCTCCTCAAAATGCACGCTTGGAATGGCATCGGGTGTGCCGCGTATTTCGTACCGCGGCGCGTCGGGATTGCCGAAGTCCTGGCGGTCTCGCAGGGCCAGCCACCAGGTCCAGGTGCCCGCCTCGTGAATCAAGAACTCACCCGAAACCTCGCGGCCGTCCTGGGTGAGTTTCATGTCAACCGGATCGGATCCCTTGCGGTGCAGTTTTGCCGAGAGCAGTGCTTTGTTCGACGTTGCCGTCAGAACCAGTTTCGTCCCGACCGGTCCCTGAACGTCGCCGACATTTTCAGAGAGCGTCCGCGGCTTCTGCCCCGTGTAGGCCGGTGGCGTGACCTTGAGGTGGAATGAACTGATGACCGGTGGCGGCACGACGTCAACCTGAACGGGAAGTGTTTCGCAGTCGCCACCGCGAGCCCAGAGAAAGATCGGGCCTTTGGTAATGGTGAGACTCGTCCCGCTGATTTCCCGTCGCGTGCCGTCTTTGTCCCACAGGTTGCTTTGCCGCATGGCTTCCTTCGAAACCGCTCCGTCGGACCGCCTCACAAACAGAGTCACATCGTCGGGCATCGGACCGCGCAGGTTCTCGACGAAGAGTTCCAGCGTGTCGCCGCGGACCGCCGTGAGACCGCCGTTCGGCAGCTCGCTCAGCGGAGACAGGTCGCGGTTGACGAATCGTAAATCGACTTTCTTTGGCCACGGAACGTCCGAAAACGGAAACACCAGTCGATTAATTGCAGTGCCAGCCTCGACGCGATTGAAGCCGACGATCAGCCCGACCAGAACGCACGTCAGCAGGGCTCCCGAGGCGACTCGTTGAACGGGCGAGGTTTCGATAATCCGGTCGACCCGGACGCGATCGAGCTTCGCCAGTGTCTGCCGAATCACCTCGCGCTGCAGCTCGGGCGAGCCGGTTCGCGCATCCTGTTTCGAAGCGAGAAACTGAACGGTGCTGGAGAGTCCGTCCTCAAATTCCGGATGCCGCCGTTCAATCCGCGCGGCCAGATCCACGTCCGTCAGCTTCACCGTGAGCGGCCGCCACAGGTATCGCCAGGCGACGTAGCCCGAGCAGCCCAGGATCGCGAGCGTCAGCACAAACCGCACGCCCGAATCGTCGAGCCGACACAGCCAGTCGAGGCTGCCGGCCAGCAGTGCCGTCAGAAAAAAAACAACCACCAGCCAGCACACGCCGTGAACCCACAGCACGTACTTCAGCCGGCTGCGCAGCTCGGCAAGTCGTTCAAAAAGTTTCTGCTCGGCCATCGATGAAAATCTCCGCCCGGCAGGATACCCCGGCAAAGAAGCGCGTGGAACACCTGCGCCTGGTGGAAAGTCGGCAAAGAGCGCCCGACGGAGACGATCCTGCTCGCGCCGATTTCAGAAAACACATCCGGACCAGGAACGAACCAGGAACGAACCAGCACGTCAGGCACGCACAACATCTGTCGCGATCTGGCACGTTTTCGTTGCCGTTTCGTGTGCGACTACGATGTTAGTTCGGCGAGCTCAGCGCTCAGACTGTTCAGGTTTTGAGCTTCATTCTCGATCTGCCGCACGGCTGCCAGGTTCTGTCGAGTGACCTGATCAATGCTCTTGATCGCGCTATTCAGTTGCGAGATCCCTGTTGACTGCTGGCTCGATGATGCGGAAATCTGCGTGGCCATTTTTGCGGATTCGGCGATTGTCTCGGAAAGACGCGTGATGATGTGGCCCGCTTTCTCGACAACACTCGCGGCGGAATTGACCGACTTGCTTCCGTTTTCGGTCGCCATGACAGCAGCATTCGTGGCGTTCTGAATTTCGCCCAGAATTTGTCGAACCTGTTCTGTCGCTCGTTTCGACTGTTCTGCCAGCGACTTGACCTCAGCAGCCACAACTGCGAACCCCTTCCCGTGCTCGCCGGCACGCGAGGCTTCAATGGCTGCGTTCAGCGAGAGCAGGTTGGTCTGCTCCGCGATCTCACTCACGGTGGTGATAATTTCGCCAATCGTCTGTGCCCGTTCGGCCAGAGACAGAATGTTCTCGGCAATCGATTCGACCTGCTTCTCGACATCAGCCATCGCTGTGACCGATTCGTCGACTGCCAGGCGGCCGGATTTTCCGACCTCATCAGAACGCTGTGCAGCGAGGGCGACCGCATTGGCTCGCTCCGCCGATTGCTCGGCGGTCTGCGACACTTCCTTGACTGTGGACATCGTCTCGGACACTGCGGCCGCCTGTTCCTGAGCATCGCGTGCCTGATCACGGGTGCTGGCGAGGATCTCCTGTGACGAAGAAGAAAGTCGCTGGATGGCGTCACGGATGCGACCAACCAGATCTTCGATCCGGATGCGTGCTTCGCGTTCCGACGTCACCGTGTCAGACAGTTCCTTCGCCGCTGCTTTCGCCGACTGTTCCGCCGCCTCGCGTTCCGCGACCTCGGAAAGCAGTTGCTCGTTTGCCCGCTTCATCTCAGTGTTTGCCGCAGTAATCTGGTCGACGCTTTCGTCGGCCTGGCGATAAGAGTGATACATGCCGACCATCAGTCCGATGAGGACGCACGCGTAGCTGACATTTTTGAGCAGATGGGCCAGATCGAACATGGCATCGAAAACACGGCCAGAGAAAGACATAAACAGAATCTGGCTCGCGAGGCCGACGATCAGCGAAATCACCAGCCAGTGCTCGAATCCGTCTTCTCTCCAGTGGCCTTTGTTCCAATAGCCGACCAGTGTGAAAATGAAGAAACCTGCGGGAATGAACTCCTCCGGCCGGGAAAAAATCAACTCGGGATAATAGGCGCGTGGCAACGGTGCAAAGACGAAGAACGTAAAACTGGCCAGCGTCAGCAAGCTTGCCCCGAAGTAGATTGTGCCTTCACCAATGCGCCCGGCCTCGCCGAGGTCGTCTTCGCGATTCCAGGCCCGCCAGCTGATCCACAGAAACATCGAGAGGAAAAGTCGCGACGCAATCCAGCTCCACGGAATGAGTGCCCCGAGGTCGGACGGAAAGACATCCTTAAACCAGCTCGATGTGACGACGGCGTGGTACCCGTCCAGCAGGCCAGTGCCGAGAAACCCGGCTCCGACAAACAGGAACAAGTTGGACTTGCGGCTGTAGAACCGGACGATCGCCATCACGCCGACAAAAAATGCCAGCATCATCGCAACGGCTTCCATCAGCGTGTGCAGTTGGACCGAACCCTGCCACGGTGAGGAGCGCAGAAACAGAAAGGCGACCAGCAGGAATCCAGCCAGAATGAAATATGTCAACTGTCGTGAACTGGCGTGTTTCCCATTCTGCACCGTGCGGTCTCCTGGATACTCAGTTCTTCGGAACGCGTGTTCCTGTTCCATTTAACCAGACCTCGCTGCGAAGTCCCCTTCTGAACCGGACGTTGCCTGAGAAAAGCAAATTTTCTTTCGGATTGGTCGCAGTTTGCTTTGTCCTGCTGAGCCCGACGGCAGCAAGTCTTCACTACGGCAGGCTGTCGACTATCTGCTGAGTGATGCTGATCTCGCCCGCAATGATCTGCTCCGCGAGCTTTTCGGCCAGCGGCGTAATGACGCTGAAGTGGTCGTGGCCGGGGACTTTGAAGAACTGGATGTTCGGGTTGGTATTCCGATCGGCCATCAGCTTGACCGCGGCCCAGTTGCCCTGGCGGGCTCCTTCAAAAACGAACATGGGAGTTTTCACACAGTGCAGCCAGAGGGCGGGCGAGCGAAGGGCAAGTTCCTGTTTGTCGTTTGGGTCGCAATAAAGGAAGTCGCCTCCGTATTGAGCCGCGGCGGCGACCGGGCCGAGAGAGAACACCGCTCGGAACCGGTCGGAGCTCTCGCCAATCAGCATCGCCAGTGTGCCGCCCGTGCTGTGTCCGCCCAGGTAAATCTGTTCCGAGTCCACATAGGGCAGGGCGGCCAGATGGTCCGTCGCCGCCAGGACGTCGTCGACTTCGCCGAGGAATCCCTCGCGCCGACCAGGATTGTCGTTCCCGCCTCGCTGAGACGGAAACATCACGACGATACCTGCCTTCCGGAACGGGCTCGCCGACTGATCGTTGCTGCGCGGCTCCGGGCTCCAGACATCGCCAATCGAGTTGTTGTCGCCGCCGGTGATCCACACGATGGCCGGGTGCCTTTTCTGGTCACCGGGATCCGGTGTGAGGTACGCCGCGAGGTTTCCAGCCGGCGACTTGTAGCGGATCAGCTCAAAGTCTTTTCCAGTCGGAACGTCGGGAGGGCCATACGAGTCGCCGGAACTGACGATCTGTGTCACGAATCCGCTCCGCGCTTCGAGCAGCGTCTGCTGATTCGCAGCAGGCACGGACGCGGCCGCCGGAGAACTCACGCCGGGCGAAGCCGGAGCACTCACGCCGGGTGAAGCCGCGGAGGAAGGGGCCGTCGGGGCGGAGAGATCTGTCGGAGCAGGGGTCGGAGTGGAATCGCACCCGGCCACAACCAGGACCAGCGCGAGAAACGAGCAACGCATGACGACTCTTTCTGTTGAGCGATGATGGAAGGCCAGACACAAACGGCAACGACTCACGGCGAGTGATCTTACCGGCATCGCTCACGGTCGTCTTCCATTCTGGCTGTTGAAAAAAGGAGGCCAGACCGAGCGAAGAGGCCGGGTCGTGTCTCGTCAGCCCGGATCGGAGGGCCGGCGGGCGAGACGGCTGATCGTTCGCCCTCGCTCAGCTTCGGGGTTGTGATTTCTTATAACGCGAGCGACCATCGGGAGCGGGCCACCACACCCGAGCGGAAGCTCGAATAAACCGCCCTTGGCGGCCTCACTTACGCTGCGGGTTATTGTTCTACCTTCAGAGTCACCCACAACGAAGTCGTGAGTTTTCAGGGGCGAGGTCGATGCTCAATCGTCGCCAGTTTGTTGGAGCTGCGTCCGCGTTGTGTGCCGGTCGGATTGTTTCCGGACCGGGATCGTTGGTCCTCGCGGCGGACGAGCCGGACGAATTCACAAAGAGCATCGCCGGGCAAGTCGGTGTCACGACGTCTTCTTTGTCCGGGCATCTCGTTTCGAAGCCAGGCAAGGATCAGTTCAGTCTGCTGGAGCTGCCACGGATTCTGCGCGACGAGCTCGACATGAAGGTCATCGACCTCAACACCTCCTCGGTGGCGTCGTACGAACCGGCTTACCTCGAAAAGGTCAGGGAAGCGGCACGTGATGCCGACTGCGTCCTGACAAACCTGAAGCTCAACCAGAAGGGGCTCGACATGAACAGCCCCGATGCGGATGTCAGAAAGAAGGCTCTGTCCGAGTACAAGAAGTCGATCGAGGCCGCGTCAAAACTCGGTTGCCGATGGGCGAGGCCGCTGCCCTTGCAGGAGACGCCGGACATGACACTTCACATAGCGGCCTATCGAGAGCTCGCCGACTTTGCGGCCGAGCGGGACATGAAGATGCTCGTTGAGAATTACCAGTGGATGGAGTCGGATCCGAATTCCGTTGTGACGCTCATCAGGAAAGCGGGCCACGGTATCGAAGCGTGTCCAGACACCGGCAACTGGAAAGACAACGACACTCGTTACGCCGGGTTGAAGGCGACGTTTCCGATTGCCGTTTCGTGTGACTTCAAGGCGAGAGCAATCTCCGCAGACGGCTCGCATCCGCTTTACGACCTGAAACGCTGCTTCACGATCGGCTGGGAAGCCGGCTATCGCGGGCCGTTGTGCCTGGAGCACGCCAACGCGGATCGAGTCACGCTGTTTAAAGAGCTCGCGCTGCTTCGCGATCAGCTGCGAGGCTGGATGAAGAAAGCGGCTTAATTTCTTCAGTCGTCAGGCCTGCGCGCCGCTGGCGCCAGCGATTCCGTGAGCCGCCGCTTCGGCGCGACCCAGCCAGGCATCCGCTCGCCGCAGACAGAGTCCGCGCACGGCGAACAGCAGAAATCCGTACCAGGCAAAATTCAACACGACAGTGCCCGGCGGAACCATTGCCCGCTCCTGCCAGACGATCAGGACGGCAGGGCCTGTAAGAACGTTGAATCCCGGCCCGTCCTGACTGAAGTCCTGGCTGAACTGAATGTCGCGAATCCAGGTGAGTCCCCATTCGACGTCCGTGAAAATCCAGGCTAAAACCAGGTAGACACCGACGAGGCTGAAAATCGCAAAAACTCCCGCTTGCACAGCGGTTCCCGTCCCTGCTCGCCGTTTTGTCCAGACAAGGAGGGCTGCGAGAGTGAATCCAATTGGCAGCGCGAGAAAAAGACAAGCGGTCGCGTAACTCGCGATCGGAGTGCCAACAAGAAAGAGCGGACCGACGATCCAGAGAGCCAGCCCGACAATCGACATCAGCATCGCCTTGATCGGTGAGCGAATCCGCAGTCCCACCAGCATCGAGATCCACGCGCAGAGTGGAAGGTAGACGACGATCGCCGCCAGAGAGCTGCAGATATAGACGAGTTGCGAATCCGGCTGGCTCTCGACGGCTTCGGAGTAAATCCACCGCAGCGGGTAGCAGGTGAGAATTGGCAGTCCGAGAACCAGCAGCAACTTCAGGATGCCGTGGTAGTGCTGCCGCACGATGTCGCGTCCTGTCAACGGAGTCGTCAGCAGGACTTCCAGCGTCTGTCGGCCGCGCTCCCCGGAAATCACGCTCGAGACTCTGGCTGAGATCAACAGGCCGGCAATGATCCAGACCATCCACAGCAAGCCTGACGGGACAGGGTCCTCAGAACTCAGAAAATCCAAATTGAGAGCGATGATGAAGAGCGTCGGAATCTCAACGGCCAGCAGAACTCGCAGGAGATACCGAAACGATCCCAGCGATTTCTTATGGGACTCTCGCCAGGCGATCGGTTCGTCCTCCGGCAGCGTTGCCTGTTCGCTCACGACAATGACGCCGCCGGTGTATTTCTCATTGAGACCGTTCCAGAACCGGTCCGTCCAGCGGAGAAACTCCAGCCCGAGATTCCTCGGCGGCTGTCCGGCTCGCATCACGAGTGCCGTCTGCGCGAGCTGCAGAAACATCAACACGAAAAACGTCTGCGTGACGACGGTCGACGCCCACATGCCTGGCCCGCCGTCGCTCGAAATCGCAGGGATCACAAACCCCGCAGAGAGCCCCAGAAACGGCAACCCGAAAATGAACGTCGAAATCAGTGAGCTCGTCGCATTGCTGCAGTACGACGAGCAGATCAGAGAGAACGCGCCGATGTAGCACGCTGTCGAAAAAAGAACGGCAAAGCTGCCGGCAATCTGAAGCGGCTCAATTCCGCCCAGCGAGTACGCGTAAGCCGTCACCGGAACCGCAGGCAGAAGCAGCGTGACCATCACGAACACGCGGCTGGCGAGTTTCTCAACGAGAATCAGCCAGGGGGAAAGTTGTGTAATCATCAGCAACTGCAGCGTGCCGCGTTCCTTCTCGAAGGCCACAGCACCACTCGACAGAATCGGCATGAAGAGACACACGCCGACGAGCTGCCACATCATGAGGTGATCGAAAACCCGACGGCCTCGGCCAAGATCGCGCAGCGCGTCGATGTCCGTTTGCGAGAACTGCTCACCGAACTGCCAGCCAATGAGTCCGAAAAAAACGACCGCATACAGAGATCGCGTCACAAACGTCCGCGGGCGGGCGGACAATTCTGTCAGCTCACGCTGAAGAAGCGGCAGCCCGAATTTTTCGCGGCGGAGAATCGTCATCAAGTCGTCCCGGAAGCGCCGAGGCTCAGATTTGCCATCCTCAACAAGATGCTGCTCTGAACGCGAGGCTTCGCCGTTACGTGATTGCCGCGGCCGCACAGGCGAATTCCAGCCGCACTGTCACCTTGCCTCCAACGGAAACCTTTCCCGTCAGAAAAAACGCGTTCGAAAGTTTCTCTGTCAGCGTGACTTCAATGTCGAGGATGTCTCCTGGTCGGACCATCGATCGGAACTTTGTGTTGTTGACTCGGGTGACGACCGGCACTTGACCCTCGCCAACTTCCTGCGTCTTCGCAATGAGGATCGCTCCGGCCTGGAATGCTGCTTCGAGCTGAAGGACTCCCGGCAGGATCGGAAAGTGCGGATAGTGGCCCTGGAACACGTCGAGGTCTGCCGGAATGTGCTTTCTGGCGACGATCGTGGATTCAGAAATCTCCACCACTTCATCGATCCACAGGAACGGATCGCGGTGCGGAATGAGCTGTTTGATTTCGGACTGATTCATAGTCATGCGGAGTGTGGCTCGCAGCGGAATCGTTTTGAGAATTCGCTCAGAAAATGTGGAGACGGAAGCGGTTTTAAAGTGTGCTCCTGTCCCCGTCGAGTCACTCGAAACGCCGCTTGACGAGGTTTCTCGGGTGCCCTATCGTCCTGCCGGCTTTGCGTCCGGGACGACTTTCGTGCCCCGCCGCACCTCTGCGTTGCTGACTCTGCCGAACGAAACTCACTTCGCTGTGAATAGCGAATTCTGCTCGTTCGGTGGCAGCCGTGATGGCGAAATGCCAGGCAGAGTCCAAGGAAGAACGCCTCGCAACCCGTCCCGTGAAGCGACTTCCATTCCCTTCCTCATCTTGTGAGTCAGAAAGAATCCGATGGCCGATCTTGTTCCCCCGCATGGTGGTTTGAGCGAACCAGTCTGCTGCACCGTTCCCGCCGGGGAAATCGACAAATTCAAAGCGGCCGCCACGGACCTGCCGAAAGTGCCGGTCTCCGCCGCCGACCTGTCGTCCGTTTACCGCATCGCCGATGGCACGCTCAGCCCGCTGACCGGGCCGATGGACAGCGCGACCTACAACCGCGTCCTGGACGAATCCGTCATCGAGTCAAACGGTGCTCTCTACGCCTGGACGATTCCCATCGCGTTTCCCGTGACATCCGAGGTCGCAGCCACCCTCTCCGCTGGACAGAGCGTCGCATTGACCTGCCCGGAAGGAAACATCGTTGGGACGCTCGACCTGAACGACGTCTACGAGTGGGACAAGCAGCGATACCTGCAAAGCGTTTACCTGACCGAACGGACGGATCACCCGGGCGCCGACATGGTGCTGAAAGGTGACGCCGACAAGACGCACCTGATTGGCGGAACGATTCGAGCCCTGCCGCAGCCGAAGAATCCGAACTTCGGTCAGTACGTCCTCACCCCGCGCGAAACGCGAGCTCTCGTCGCCGAAAAGGGCTGGGACGCGGTCGTCGCTTTTCAGACGAGGAACCCGCTTCACCGGGCTCACGAGTACGCACTGGTCTACGGCCTGGAATCGCTCATCCGCGAAGGCAAAAATGCTGGCGCCGTCCTCAACCCGCTGATCGGCGAGACAAAGGGCGACGACGTCAGTGCGGAAATCCGGATGGAGACTTACGAAACGCTCATCAGTCAGCGTGGCCTGGGCGAAGGCGACAGCGACGCCGAACTCTGGGGCTCGCGCGGCGAGAGCGTGCCGGATCGAGTCGTGCTGCTCGGACTGGACATCAAGATGTTTTATGGCGGCCCGAAAGAAGCCGTCATGCACGCAATCTACCGCCAGAATTACGGCTACACCCACATCGTCATCGGCCGGAAGCATGCCGACGCGCCTTACCACGACGGCACGGCGATCTGGGGCGACTTCGACGCTCACGAAATTTTCGACAACCTGGGGGGAGACCTTCAGATCAGCCCGTGCAAAGTCGGTTTTGCGGCTTACTACGAGTCGGCCGGCCGTGTCGATCTGATGGAAAAGTACCCGGACGAAAAACCGGTCTTCATCTCTGGCAAGCAGGTCCGCGCGACTCTGCTGGAAGGAGAACTGGTCGATGAACGAATCATGCGACCCTCGACCTCAAAGATTCTGGCGGAAGCCATGAAGCAGTAGCCAAAGAGTTGGCATTAAAATTCCGAGCCGCGAGGATCATTCCTTGCGGCTTTTTTTATGCCCTCTCAAGTCGCTCAGCCGGCTTTCATTAGGAGTTGAACGGTGCCAGTGCGAGGACCGATTGCTCAGGCGGATCCAGCGACGATCACCGGCCAGCGGCTCACTGTGCGGACTTCGTTCGCCATCGCCTCCGTCGGCACAAAAACGAACATGTCATCGCGCTCGATCTGTGAAAGGTCAAAGTCGCCTCGCACCCGCCATTCCTGCTCCATCGACCAGTCGACTGTCTGGTTTCCCACCTGACTCGACTTCTTCTGAAACCAGGGGCGGTCTGCCTCGCTGAGCCGCTCCCAGATCTCGTCGTCACCGTACGCGACTGACTTCGCGCCGGATCGCTCCAGAACTTTCTGGCGGACGCAGATACCAAACGGTTCAAAATCCCAGCGTGTGCGATGCCGCTGCCACTTTCGCTTCTGCAGCAGCTTCTCCAATGGGCACGCCGAGAAACACACAACGGGATAGGCGCCGCGAATACCGGCTCCTGTAGCGATCAACTTCTCCTGCGAAAGGATTCGCA
This sequence comes from Planctomycetota bacterium, assembly GCA_027623235.1. Taxonomy (GTDB): domain Bacteria; phylum Planctomycetota; class Planctomycetia; order Planctomycetales; family Planctomycetaceae; genus JAQBVJ01. The sequence continues at coordinate 5,809 of JAQBVJ010000003.1, read as the reverse complement.
GCAGCGCCGCCAGCGGCGACCGGTCCGTCGGTTCCGAAAGCAGAACTTCATCCTCGAAGTCAGACCGAGCTTCATCCGGCCACGCTCCGTCTGGCTGCCGTGTGGTATGTGTCAGCCAGGTCCAGGATTCTCCCTCGGGGAACAAGTCGGAGGCCACCACCCGAGGACTGTCCTGGAAGAGCGGCCACTTCTGAGTTGGCACACCGCCAGCGGAAGTCAAATACCAGGCCACAGCTCCCAGGTCCTGCAGTGGCTCAGCCTGTGACTCTTCGACAAGCCCCTCACCGAGAAGAAATCGCACAGAGCCGGGAGCGAAGCGGGATTCGACGAGACCGCACTTCAGAAGTCTCTCAAGATTCCCACCGTTCCGAAGAGACAGAACCCACGTCTGATCGGCGAGCAGGTTCACAGCCAGGTCTCGTTCCGGAAGCGGCTTTCGGTTGGAATCCAAAGGAGGCAACTCGCCGAAAGGCGGTGACACGTAGACCGGCGAGACGCTCTGACCAGTTGGCTCAGCGGTCTCTTTCATCAGCCACTCGAACCATCTGCCTGGCTGGCGTCGCGGCGAGACCAGCCGCACTTCGACCCGTGGCAGATTCAGCAACTCGGCGAGCCGCGAGACAAAACGGTGCGTTGTTGTCCCAGAAGCCGTCACCAGACAGTCGCCAGTGTCGAGCGTCGCCGTCGCGAGCCGTAGCGTCTCAAACCACTGCGGTCGTTCCTGAAACTGTCGCCCAATGCGGGAACTGATAATGGCGACCTGCCGGCCCGTCGGCTTGCCATTCGGCCACCAGAGAAGTCTCTCACAGAACATTTCTTCGAGCGTGCTCTGTGGTAAGGCGGGCCGGAAGAATTCGGCGACGGCTCCTGCGGCAATCTGACTCTCAAGCCAATTCGAAATTCGTGTGGCTTTCTTTCCGAAGGCACCCCGTCCTGCATCGGTCTGAGATTGCCAGAATTCGGACAAGCCCGGAATGATCGAACTCGATTTGAGAGGACAGAGGACCGACGTTTTCGGGAGTGCGCCCAGTCGAGCCAGTGCGTCGCGAAGGTCCATCACCGATCCCTGTTCATTTTCCGGGAACGTGGCCGACAACATTCACAATCGACATGAAAAAAACCCGGCCGACGAATCGACCGGGGTTGATTTCTGAAGCGAAGGATCAATGCACGAAAATGAATTCGTTGCTGTTGAGCAGAGCCCAGAAGAGATCCTGATACGCCACCAGCTTGTCCGTGTTGGCTTTGATCATTCGTATCGCCATCGAACGTTCCCGGGTATCCGGCAGACGGCCGAGTGTTGCCATGTAGAGTTTGTTAATCCTCGTAATGTCGGTCCCCCGGGGTTCTTCCAGGATCTCACGAAGGAAACTGCCTTTCTCTGCATTCGTTGCGTTTTGAACGAGCTCACCGTTCATCATCATCAGTGCCTGCGGAATCGTCCCGTTAAAAGTTGTGGCCTCGTCGCCTTCGTCGGTGCCGAACGCGATCACAAACTGCTGCAGCCACTGCTGTCGCTGCTGCTCTGCCTGATCCCAGCTGGATCGGCCAGACCGGTGAGCGTTTGTGGCAACGATCAGCGAATCATAAAGCTGCTCAGCTTCCATCGACTTGACGTACATGTGGCTGAAGAGTGGCACCTCACCCGCCGCAGGATTGTCGATGTCGTTCTTGCCGCTGTACTGACTGGTCAGGTTGTAGGCCTCGCTGTTGCAAATCCAGCGGATAATCTGTTTGAGGTCGTAACGTCCCTTGACGACTTCTCTGGCGAGACGATCGTGCAGGTCGGGGTGCGAAGCGGGATTGTGCGGCCCCATGTCGTCAATCGGCTTTGTGAATCCGTAGCCGAAGAAGTGGCCCCACATTTGATTCACGATGGACATGGCCACCCACGGGCGGTCGCCTTCGATGACCAGTTTCGCGAGCTCGCTTCGAAGGTTTGTTTCCGGGTCGAGATCACGCGTGTCGAACGTCGTTCCGAAGTAGCTCGGCTCGGCCATCTTCATCAGGCCATTCCGCTTTTCAAAGAAGACCGGATAATTGAAGTCGCCGAATTGAAGTTCAGAGAAGTCGTCGACCAGCCTGCCGGTTCGTGGATCCGGTTTGCGGTAATCACGCTTTTGTGACTGGCGGAAAAAACTGTTGAACTGCCAGAACTGGTCCTGTTGCCAATCATTGAACGGGTGATTGTGGCACTGAGTGCACTGCACCTGAACGCCAAGAAACAGTCGAGCCGTCTTGGCAGTCGCCTGAACCATCTCATCGTTCATCTGCATCTGAGCGAGCATGTAATTCACGGCGGGGTTGGCCGGAATCGGTTCGCCGTTCGAGTACTCGCGCGGCTCGTTGTCAAACGCGCCGACGGCTGCGATCAGATCATAAACCATCTCGTCCCAGGGACGGTTTCGAGCAAAGCCTTCCCGGAAGAACTGTGTCATCCCGCGGCGGCTGACTCGGCGGGGGGTTCCGCGGCCGATGCAGAGGTTCGTCCAGATCGTGGTGAAATTCCGGACGTAGCCGTCATCATCGAGGAGCTGGTCAATGACCTTCGATCGTTTAGCGGGGTCTTTGTCTTTGAGGAAGGCTTCAACGACTTCCGATTCTGGAATCCGACCGATGATGTCGAGGTAAACTCGACGAAGCCATTCGGAGTCGGATGCGACTTCCGATTCACCGATTTCATTATCCTCATAACCCTGGCGAATCTGGGCGTTTATGAATTGGATGAGCTCATCGGATGAGCCCGTCGTGAACGAGGCGGCTGCATCTTTGTCACGCGAAGAGGAAGCCGACTTCGTGCTGCCACTGTCTTTCGCGCTGCCACTGTCTCCAGCGGGCTGAGCGTCGACCTGGGATGTCAAGAGACCTGCCGCGACCAATGCCAGCACAAACTTTGACGCAATCCCGGACAATTTCATCGGTTAGCTCCTGGGCAACTTGTATACAGCAGAAATCTTAAAAGCAGTTTGCGATTGTAAACCAGAAGCGAAGTCCGGTTCCAGCCTTTCCTTACCGCGTTGGCTGCCGAAATGTGCGTCTGGATTCCGGAGATTGGCGAGAATTCGGCGAGAAAAGCGGCCGCATCAGGCAGCGTATCCTCATTTCAGAAAACAGTTTGTGGCTTCAGTCATCCTGCGGCGATCCTTTGCGATCCGTGTCCGGCCTGTTGCCGGGCTGCGAGGAATCCCTTATTAACGGCCAGCGACGAGCGGACTGAACTTCTGGCAGACGCATTCTCGGCCGCATCGCAAATCATCTCGCCAGATTTCGATCGGCGCAACCTTCGTGGAGACGAGCGGTGGCAGCGAAGTGGATGACCTGGTCGAGCCTCCCGTGGCTCCAGACGGACGGAGCGGGCCTGGCGATTCAGTTGTGTGATCGGCTTCTCAAGGCGGTCGCCTCGACGCCGACCTCTGCGGAATTCCTCGCCCACCAGTTGCCGGACATCGCAGCGGAATTCTCGGTTCAGTGGATCGCCGTCGTCGACCGCACTTCGGAATGGACCGTCCGAGCCGAATTCGGGCGTCACCAGGTCGGCGAGCTCCCACTTCGGCTGTTCAATGAAGCACTCGACCGCGAGGCGGCCGGGCTCGAAAAAGTCGAAGGCACAGACGGCTGGTCGGTCGCGGCCGTACCGATCGTCGTCGGAGCTGGACGGCAAACGCTGCTTGCTCTCGCCGGTCGACGAGTCGACGCAGGAGCACTCGCCGGAATCACCGCAGCAGGACGTGCCGTCGCTCATGCGCTGGCCCTGAGCGAACGCCTCGAACGTCACTCAAAGCTGAGCGACCGGTTGCGGGAAACGTTGCGGGTCTCATCAAGACTGTCGGAGATCTATGAAACGGTTCCGCTGCTCGAAACGATCTGCGAGGAAGCGTGCCGGTTACTGGAGTGCGACCGGGCCAGCATCTTTGTCTGGGATAAGCCGAATCGGAAACTGCTGGCGTGCCCCGCGCTCGGCGTCGAGGGTGGCACGCTCTACATCCCGGACGATGCCGGAATCGTCGGCAGCGTTGTGCAGAACGGGACGACGATTCAGGTCGACGATGCGTACGCGGACGACCGATTCAATCAGGCGGTCGATAAAGACACCGGCTACCGAACACGCAACCTGCTGTGTGTTCCGCTACTGGACGGCGACCAGTCGCTGATCGGTGCCTTCGAGGGAATCAACAAGAACGCCGGCACGTTTAACGACGATGACGAGGACATCCTCACGCAGCTCGGAATCCAGGCGGCGATCGCTCTCCGCAACACGCGCGAACGTGAGCTGCTGATTCGGACTCATCGACAGCTGACAGAGAAGCTGGCAAGCGGCTCAAAAATCATCGGAGTCAGCCCGTCGATCGACGCGCTGCGGGCGTCGATCGACCGACTTGCCGAAGCGACGCTGCCAGTCCTCATTCTGGGTGAGAGCGGCACCGGTAAAGAAGTCGTTGCACAGGCGCTGCACTTCCGCGGGCCGCGAGCCGATCATCCATTCGTCGCGGTCAACTGCGCGGCGCTGACCGAGTCGCTGCTCGAAAGCGAACTGTTCGGCCATGAAAAAGGAGCGTTCACTGACGCGCGGGATCAGCACAAAGGCAAGTTCGAACTCGCGGACGGCGGCACGGTGTTCCTCGACGAAATCGGCGACATGACTCCCGGCGGCCAGGCGAAGCTGCTGCGGGTTCTCGAAGACCGCGTCATCACTCGCGTCGGCGGCACGACGACGATCCCGGTGAACGTGAGAATCCTCGCCGCGACCAACGTGAATCTTGTCGAGGCCGTTCGCGAAAGACGATTCCGCGAGGACCTTTATTACCGCCTGTGCGTCGTCACGATCGACCTGCCGGCGCTGCGGGACCGGCCGGAAGACATCATGCCTCTGGCCGAGTTCTTTCTGAACGGCTTCTGCAAAGACGCCCGCCGCCCCGTACTGGCCATCAGCGAGGAAGCCCGCCGCCGCCTCAACACGCACGGCTGGCCGGGCAACGTCCGCGAGCTGCGAAACCTGATGGAGCGCGTCGCGTTCCTGAACTCCGGCGAGTCCGTCGAGCCGGAAGACCTGGCCTTCATCCTGAGCCCCCGGGCCGGCTCCGACATCGACATCGGAGTGGACCTGGCGCTGACGCAGGCCACCAGCCAGTTCCAGGAAGAGTACATCCAGAGAGCCGTCCAGCGCGCCGCCGGCAACATGAGCGAAGCCGCCCGCATGCTCGGCCTCCATCGCTCAAACCTGTACCGAAAAATGAAACAGCTCGGGATGGACGTGCCTGATTAAGAACAGGTCACAGCTTAAGAACAGGTCACAGCGAGATGTTACCAGGCTTCACATCGGCCAGGTGAATTCCGTCGAAAACACGATTCCGTCGTAGCCAGAACCAGGTCGATCGACGATCCTCAACGAACGGGCGTCGCCGTACTGTTGAGCTCGTAATTCAAGAATGTCGAGATCAGGTATCATGATTGAACCAGCGGCAGAGTCACAATTTGTCGAGTCACATTCCGGTGAGGTCCTGCTGACTCTTCTTCCTGCAGGGCGGTCCCTTCGTCTTTCAAAGGTCGGACCTGAGTCCATCACGCTTTGTGAGCCCCAGTCGGTGCCTCCGTTGGACGCGACCATCCGTGTGACGATTGACGGTCGAGAGCATTTTTCACGGGTCAGACTTCCGGCCGGAGCCTCGCCAGACGACGGCCGGGTTGAAGGTGCTCCAGCCGACTTTTCGTGCGTTGATCAGGTGCAGTTGAAACGATCGTACGTCCTCGGGGGTCGCGTGTTCGGGCGAGCTCCCCAGGAACTCCGCAAACCGGCCCACGTGATACGTGT
>JAQBVJ010000074.1 GCA_027623235.1 Planctomycetota bacterium | reverse complement strand
GGTGGCGCAAATGTCGTGCCAAATGTGAATATTGTTCATGAAAATGTCGGGCGACTTATGTATAAACGACAGACCCTCGAACCCGACCTACGATGGAGCAGAATCTGCGGCTCCGTATGACACGGTTCCGGGTAGCGAAGCGATCTTCGAGGGGCAGCCTCTTACCATGCCGACCCAGCCGTTCCCGCAGCACGCACCCGACTGGCCTGCCGGAACAATCGTCGCGCCCCCCATCGACCAGCCTCTTAATCCGGGATTCGAGTCACCGATCCCGGTTCCGTCGATTGGGCCGGATTCCAATTCGTTTCGCGAATCTCAAGGCTTTGACACCCACCCGCCCGGAGTTGCTCCGTTACCGCCGGAGTCTGTCCCCCAGGGAACTTTGCTCCCTGGTCGGCTCTACCCGGCACCTTCGCAGCCGTCTCCTTTACCGCCTGGCGACCCTGACGCGAAATCCATTCACATTCCCGACCCGGCCCTGCCTTCGCTGAACAACTCGAAGTTCGTCCCGTCGGTTCCGGGAACCGCTGGGTACTCGCCGATTCGCCGGATGGAGATTCCTCTTCAGCCAACGTCACACTTTCAGCCGGCGACGAACCGAAGTCTGACACCACCGCCGCAGGACGGCTCCGAATGGCGGGTCATGAGAGGCTACTATGATCGCCGTCCCGACACAGGCATCTCCTCAAGATGACCCTTACGGAACTGCTTCGCCACTGCCCGCAGGCGCCGACGCTGTCACCCGCACACCCGACGGTCGCTTAATATCAAACTTCTCAATCAGATAGTCGAGATCCTCCTGCTCCTGCGCTGCCAGCGAAACACCGTCCAGGGTCGCGAGGACGCGTTGCGCATCGGCTGTCTGCCCGCTCATGCTGTATGCGAGAGCCTGCCGAAGTGTAATCCAGTGAGAGGCCTGAGTATTCATCGTCTTGAACTTCGACAATCCGATCGTGTACTGCTCTATGGCCGCGGAGTAGTTTCTCGCTGCCATTTGCTTGTGTCCATGACTCAGCAAGACCTCAATATGATTCGGACGGTCCTTTTCTACGAAGTCTGCAATCTGTTGTTTCCGTCTCGACGAACCCAGAGACCACAACACGGGCGTTTGCAGATTGGATTCCGCCAATAACTTATGTATCACTGCCACACTGCCGACTCGTTCAGGCGACACCGCGCCGGTTCTGGTTGCCAGGATGTCGTGAATCAAATTGCGATGGCGAAAATACCTGAGCGACGGATCGATCAAACTGTCCGGCCACAGTCTCTTGATATGCTCGCTCTCCGAAAAGACTTTTTGAGAGGCATCAGCGTCGATGTACTCCGCATATCGCGACTCCCGGTCCGCGTGTGACGACGGGAGTATTCGATTGGGGAAGTTATCGACAACCGGGTCACAGCCAGAAGCCATCTCCAGCATCCCCGTTCGATCGCAGATGAAGTACGAAGCCATCTGCTCCGGGATCTCAAACCCGCTTTCGGCCAGTTCAACAGCACGACTGTCGCCCCACTGCCTGCGAAACTCCTGCTCAGACACTTTGACGTGACCATCACGAATACCCAGAAGCAGCCAGTTCTGCCCGCCTCCAAACCACATCGAGCAATCGGGAAACACATCACAGAAGGCCTGGAGGATTGCTCTGGAGCCGTCCTGAGACACAGAGTGATGCGGCAGCCAGTAGGTAGTCATTCCGCCTGGTGATAGCCGATCGTGAATGAGCTGAAAGTATTCTTTCGAGTAGAGAGTGACGATCCCCGCACCTGTTGGAGGAGGGGGTTCACTTGTAATCACATCGTAGAGTTTATCCCGGGTCTGCAGGAAGAAACGCCCGTCTTCGATCGTGACGGTCACTCGTGGATCGTTGACCGGCAGGTCGGAGGAATCTGGATACACAACACGATTCAGCTGGACGATGTCGCGGGAAATATCGACGAAGTCAATTTCTGTGAATTCTTTCGTATCAGTGAGCGCCTTCGCGGTAATTCCACAACCGTAGCTGATCAACAACGCCTTGCGAGGATTCGGGTGGATTGCGACCGGCAGATAGACATATTGCTTCATATACTGAAGCGACGCTGCATTGGTGCCGGACATTGAGTGTCCGTTTGTTATCAGACGATGTGACAAGGGCTGACCGAGATACTGTGTTTCGGTGTAGATAATCGATGAAGTCACTCCCTCCCGAAGTGCCACAACCGTCGAATGACGATCGACTTTGTCTGCGACCTTGAGGAATACTCCCGCCGTCAGCAGTCGCCCCGAATCGATCAATGCGGTGCAGGTTAAAGCGAGTGCGAATCCAACGAAGGCAACCCGCGCGATCCTTGTGTATTCGGCGAAGCGGTGAATGCAGAGGAGTGCGACGACCCCATAAGTCAACCCGATCACGGCGAACGACCACTGCATTCCCAGACCCGGAAGCAGCAGGAAGCCCGCGAGCATCGCACCGCACATGGCGCCCGTCGTGTTAAACAACGTCAAAGCGCCGACCGCACTGGTGTCAGAAGACTTGTCCTGCCGGATGGCCGTTCCCATTAAAGGGAACAGGATTCCAGAAATCACAGAGACCGGCAGCATGACGGCGATCGACTGCCACAACGTGGACCACTGCAGTGAGAGGTTGATCGGGAAGTCGGCTGAGTCTCGAATGATCAGAAGCGCGGGAATCAGGAAACTCAGCAGGGCGAACAGGCCGCCGCCGAGTGCGAGAAACGGCAGCCTCCGGATCGCTTGAGGAGTCTTGAAGAAACGTGACGCAAGCAATCCACCGATCGCGATTCCGGCCAGGACAATGGCCAGCATGAAGGCGAACACGCGACTGGTCCCGAAGTTGAACAGGAGGAAGAACCGGAACCAGACAACTTCGAGTGCAAGGAGGGAGCATCCGGAAAGGAAGGCAGCAGCGAGGATCCGCCGACTGTGACCAGATAATTGAGCAGCGACGGCGGGTGTTGTCTCTGGAGCAACAGAAGGTTTTTCCGAAGAGGGAGCAGCGGCTCGACCCAGAACAAACGCAACCAGCCCGGCGATCCCGTTGACACCAGCGGCCGCGTAGCCGGTGCCTCGGATACCCAGGTGTTCGATCAGGAGCAGCTCACAGCAAAGGGCGCCGGCCATTGCGCCCAGAGTGTTGATGGCGTACAGCCTCCCCAGTCGCTCTGAGAATTCGCTGCCGATGATTTCCAGACCTCGCACCATGAGTGGCAGCGTGGCACCCATCGCGGCGGTTGGCAGGAGAAGGAGCCCGAATCCGATGACCAGTCTGAGCGAGTTCAGAGCCCACGGGCGATCGACGAATGGCTGGAAAACCGGGACCAGCCACTGATTGAGAAACGGAAATATCAGGACGAGCGTCAGGCCGGATGCTCCGATGAGAAATTCGAGCAGACCGTAGGCGCGGATCGGGGAACGGACGCGGTCTCCGAATCGAGCGGTGATCCAGTTGCCCAGAGCCAGGCCGGCCATGAATGCAGCCAGAACCATGCTGCCGGCCCAGACGCTGTTTCCAAGTGCGAGACCGGCCTGACGAAACCAGAGCGTTTCAAAAGTCAGCGCGGACGCACCGGAACAGAAGAAAATCGTGTACAGCAAGAGAGCTCGAAGGGACATTTCTGTCAGTCTCCAGCGAATTATCCGGGATGATTCCAGAAAGCATTCTGGCCACGGTCCTGGGGACTCTCAAAATCGATCGAGGAAGAAACCGGGTCCCGGACGCAGTTCGGTTTGTGAAGTCGCTGCGAGCTGACGAGCTGTCGGGATTCGCATCACATGACAAACCCCGGTCAGCGGATGAAATCGGAAGCGGTCCGCTGCTCCGTTTCTCGTGACACCGCATGATTGGGGGGAATTGTCCTCGTCGGTTTCGAGTTGCTGGCATGAATTCCGGATGATGAGGCTTCGCTGTTTCACGGCCACAGCACGGCGGAGCAGGCGAGGATTCAGAACCCTCACCGTTTTTCAGACTCTCGAATATTTCTTCTTGCTGGCCGCGACTGCACAATGCGGTCGTTCTATTCACGAAGGGAGATGCCGATGGCTGAGCGGAAAACGCAAAAGAACGATGCCAGAGCGTTGACAAGTTTCTTGCCGGCATCAAGGACGATCAGAAACGCACCGATTGCCTGGCCGTGTTCGAGCTGATGAAAAAACTGACGGGGGAGCCGGCCGTCATGTGGGGAAAGGAAAAGGTCGGCTTTGGCACTTTTCACTATCGGGGCAAAACGTCAGAGGGAGACTGGTTTCATGTCGGTTTCTCTCCCCGCAAACAGGACATGGTCCTCTACCTGCACTGCGAACTGGAGAAGCAGGCCGACCTGCTGGAAAAGCACAAGATCGGCAAGTCCTGCCTCTACATCAAACGGCTCGAAGACGTCCACGCGCCAACGCTCAAGAAGCTGATCAAAAAAGCCTGCGACTCCCCGGCAATCGCCGGCGCCATCATCGACTGACCTGTCCGTCGGAAAAGTCAGATCGCTGTAGCGGAGCAAGCCGCCCGGTTTTGCAAAAAAAAACGCGCCCTGACCGGACGCCTGAGGTGGCACGGCCTTCCAGGCCGTGATTCAACGAGGATTCCGCAGCGGCAGGATGCCCGTACTTCTTTTCTCTGGCTGCTGACGGGCGGCACTTTCATCTGATACCACACGTCCCGACTGGACCTCGCTTCGTTCCCTTTGTTCCTTCTGTTCAATCGGGGCATCTCCAGAATCCTTTTGAACAGAAGGAACGAAGAGAACAAAGTTCAGCGAGACGGATTGCTCAGCCAGTCGCATCCGCGGGCTAAACGAGACCCGACCCCTTTTTGTTCCGCCGGGAATACTCAAACAATCTGAACGGCGGGTGTTTCCGGCTGCTCCTTTACAAAGCCTCTGCCTGCTACGATTCGGTTTGCATTCAGAATTGCCGGGACACACCGCGGACGGAGTCGACGGGTGGACGCTCAGAAGACCGATGCGCTGATCATTCGCCTCGCCGATTTCAGTAACACCAGCCGCGTTGTCACGTTTTTTACACGCGACTTCGGCAAGGTTTCGGCCATCGCGAAGGGCGGGAAACGGCTCAAGGGGCCCTTCGAATCCGCTCTTGACCTTCTCGCGGACGTTGGAATAGTTTTCCTCCGCAAGTCCAGTGGTGCATTGGACATCCTCACGGAAGCGCGCCTCACGCGTCGGTTTCGCCCGAATCCGGCCAGCATGGAGAGCTTCTACGCGGGGTGTTACGTCGCCGAACTGCTTGCCGGTTTGACTGAGGATTACGACCCGCATCCGGAGCTGTTTGACGCAGCCCGGTGGGCTTTGGCCGAGTTCAGTACGGAAGGCGATTACCGGCTTCCTTTGCTGCGATTCGAGCTGACGCTGCTGCGGGAAAATGGTCAGTTACCCGCGTTTGACGAGTGTGTTCACTGCGGCGAGTCGATCTCGGTCGGCGGCCGATATTCATTCTGGGTTTCTCAAGGCGGACTTCTGTGCCCTTCCTGCCAGAAGCAGGAGTACGCCACTCACCAGGTTCAGGCAGGAACGGTCGCCATCCTGAGGCGACTGGCGGAGGCTTCGGATTCGGCAGCGAGCCGGATGACCGCCTCACCCCAACAACTGAGAGAACTGCGACACACACTGACGGCGGCCATTTCGGGAATCCTCGGACGGCGGCCGAAATCACTGAGCTACCTCAAGTTCTGACTTCGAGCGACACCTTTCCTGACCACTCGACCGTTCGGTCTCACTTCTACTTCGGTCAAGCCGCTCAACACTCCCACCTCTCAATTCCATGCGAAAGCGGGTCAAGGATGACCTCTTCAAGCCAGCGCGCCTCATTCGGCGGCTCTCGACCTTCGCGATTTCTACTCGCGCCGATGGCGGTTGCGCTGTTGCTGCCAGCGCTGACCGGGTGTCAGTCGACAGGCAGCGGGCTGTCCTTCGGGAAGCTCAACTCAGAACCGGTCAGCTTCGAACCGACGACCACGGTCCGAGGTGCCTCGGCGGACGACGAGAAGCCAGGCTTTCTCGATCGAATGATCCTCGGCAAAGGCGATCCGATCCGCTGGCCGGGCTTCGGAAGCGGTTCCAGTTCGAAGAATTCGAAGAAACAGAGCCTTTCGACGAAGCTCACCAGCCGGGACAAGCTTGACCGCGACACGCTGAACCGAGCGCAGTCGCTGTACGAAAACCGTGACTATCCCGCCGCGGCCAAACTGTTTGCCGACGTCGCCACAGAGCGAAACCCGAAGAAGTTTCGACTGTTCTCCGGCTCCAAAAGCAAAGAACGCCCGGTCTACGACCCTGTCCGTGAGGAAGCAGTCTTTTACCTGGCCGAGTCGCAATTCATGCAGAATCGACTGGTCAAGGCTCACGATCAGTACCGGCTGTTGATTAAAGAATTCCCGCAGTCGCGATACCTGGACGAGTCCGCTCGACGGTTGTTCGACATCGCTCAACGCTGGCTCGACGTCAGTGACTTCGCAACGCCCGGCGAGATTGAGCAGGTCAGTTTCGACGGAGAATTCGACAAGTCTCTGTCTGTGAAGGCGCCGGAGAAGAAACCGTTTGGCTGGCTGCCCAACCTCACCGATCCCAGCGAACCGGCTCTCGACAAGTCCGGCCACGCGGTCGAGGCTCTCAAGACGATCTGGCTGAACGATCCGACCGGACCGCTCGCCGACGATGCCCTCATGCTGGCTGCCACGCACCACCTGAGAGTCCGTCGGTACCGCGAAGCCGCGCGGCTGCTGAAAATTCTTCGCGAGGAATTCCCGAAGAGCCCTCACCTGAAAAACGCATTCGTCATCGGGTCTCAGGTTGAGCTGATGTCGTACCGGGGTTCGTCCTACGACGAGCAGAATCTGCTGGAATCCCAGGGTCTGAAAGAGTCCAGCCTGCGACTGTTCCCCGGCATCGAAAACAGCGACCTGCTGCGCCGCGAGCTGAAAGGTATCGACGAAGAACGAGCCAAACGCGAATGGGACCGCATCCTGTTCTGGGAAAAGAAAAACAAGCCAAAGGCCGTCGCCATTTACTGCCGCGAACTGCTGCAGAAATTTCCGAATTCACGCTACGGCGGATTGGCTCAGCAGAAACTTGTTGAACTGGGTGAGGCCGATCCCCAGTCGACCGCGGGTCGCCTGAATCCGCCGAGTCGAATACCTCTCGGCAATCCGGACGACGCGGTGCAGCCGTTCCAGAGTCAGCCGGCGTCGCCTGCTCGACCCGCCGCTCAGCCCGAAGAAGGTCCGGTCTTTGAACCCACTCAACCGATCATCGATAAACCGACTCGCTCCTCACCACCCGTTGGCCGAGTCCGCCTGTAGCAGTCAGATACATGCCACACCTCACTCACAACCGATTCAGCGTTCACCGATTTTCGGTGAGTCGGCTCGTTGCGGCTTCGCTCTGCCTTCTCGCCGTGAGTTTCGCTCTTGCTGGCTGCGGTTACGTCGTCGGCCCGGCTCACGATCCGGCCATCACCTCGATCGAGATCCCAACGTTCGAGAACGACACTTACCGACGCGGCCTCGAGCAGATGCTGACCGAGGCCGTTCACCGCGAAGTCGCAAAACGAACGACGATGCGAATCGTCCGCGGACCGGGAGCTCAGACGAAACTGACCGGCCGCATCGTCGACGCGCAGAAAAGCGTGCTCGGCGAAACGATGTTCGACGACCCGCGCGAGCTGCAACTGTCGCTGATCGTTGAGGTCCGGTGGGAAGACACCCGCACGGGTCGGGTCATCGAAGACGGCATTCCGATCGACGCGGACTCCGTGGACCTGTTCTCGCAATCAGACTTCGCCCCGGAAGTCGGCCAGTCGATGGCGACCGCGACGAACGACGTCGTCACGCGAACCGCCCGCCGTATCGTCGACCTGATGGAACTCAGCTGGTGACGTTCCCGTTTTGCGTTCAAGACGAGGGGGCTTTTCTGTTATCGTGCCGGGGTTGAGGCACGTCGCAGTTCCTTCGTGTTGAGTCGGTGTCGACCAAACGGATCCGCCATGAAACTCAGAAGCAGCCTGACCGGATTGAGCATCGCCCTCCTGCTGGCCATGAGTGTGCTCGGTCAGGAGGAGCCCCCGAAGAAGCTCGACGAACCGACTGACGCGAAGCCGGCGATTCCGGACCGGGCAGATTCCGGGGACGCAGCGACTCCGGCCGCGACTACCGAGGAAATCACAGCGTGGGTGGCTCAACTGTCATCGCGGAATTTTCAAGACCGGGAAGCGGCGACGAAGAAGCTCTCTTCTGCGGGACCTGCGGCGGCCGCCGCGGTCGCGAAGGCAGCAGCCGAAGGGCCGGTCGAGGTCGGGCTACGCGCTGTGGCGATCCTCGATGCTCATTACAAAAGTGAGGACGGGTCGACGATCGACGGTGCCGAGGCCGGGCTGCTGCAGCTCAAGACGGCAAAGCACGCTGGCGTCGCGCGGCGGGCCGCGGAAACGTTGACCCGCCATTACCCGATCCGGCAGGACCGGGCGGTCGTGCAGATTCGAGAGTTCGGCGGGCAGATTCAGTTCGACCGGTTCTTCGGCCGAAACCGGGCTCCAGGACTGCCGGAACACGGAGCCGTTCACGCGGTCGCGATCGGGCCCGACTGGACCGGCGGAGAAAAAGGACTCGAACAGGTCTCGCGTCTCGACTCGCTGAGCACCGTGTACTTGCTGAACGGACACGAGTTGAGCGAAAAGTCGATCGCCGAGCTGCAGAAGCAACTGCCGCAGATGACGATTCAGCGAAGAGGCGCCGCGTTCCTGGGTGTCGGCACGCAAAACGACGCGCTGGGATGCCTGATCGGCGAAGTGAAGGTCAACTCTGCGGCCGCGCGGGGCGATCTGCGAGGATTCGATATCGTCATCGCGTTTGGTGGCAAACCCATTCTGGGAGCCAACGACCTGATCGAAGCCATCACGCTCCACCAACCTGGCGAGACCGTCAAGCTGGTCGTCCTGCGGGACTACGACCGCGGCTTCCTGATGAGGCAGGCACTGGTCGAGATGATTCACGACGAGGACGAATTCCACCCGCTCGCCGCCCTGGCGATGATGGCCAACATGCGTGTCGAGCTGGAGATCACGCTGGAAAAATGGAACCTCGGCAACTGACAGCGGGAATTCATCAACGGGTCGTCAAAGAAGTCGGACCACGGTAGCGGAGCGTCGCAGGCCGCCCGGTTTTGCATGGGAAACTGTGCTCATGTCGGACGGCTTGCGCCGTGCTGCCCGCTCAAGTAACCCGACGCGCAACTTCAAAACGCGTGAGCGAGGGCGCATGTCGATCGACTTCCTCCCTCGCTCACGCTTCGGGTTACGAATTGAGGAGTTACGCGCGAGCGGCCGTCGCCGTCCCTTCAGGCTAACGAGTCGCGGCCTTGATCCAGATCGCCCGGCCCGAAACGCATTGGCAACAGCTCAACCAGAGTTGTCGAGATCGAGTCCGGTCCGAGGCAGACGCAAAGCACTTCGGTATCGTCGGAAAACTCACTGAGCACCTGGCGGCATGCTCCACACGGAGCGGTCGGCGTCGGCGTTGGAGTGAACACGACGACGCGGCGAATCTTCGTGTGGCCGGCCGCGACTGCCTGGAAGACGGCGTTTCGTTCGGCACAGATCGTCAGTCCGGACGAAGCGTTCTCGACGTTGCACCCGGAAAAGACAGACCCGTCCGCCGTCTCGATGGCAGCGCCCACTCGAAAACGGCTGTACGGACACCAGGCGTGTTCTGCGGCCTGCGTTGCCAGCTCGATCAGTCGTTGCACGTCCGCGTCGAGATGAGTCATTCCGCGTTCCTCAAAACAGCGAGTGCCCTCGGGATGTTTTCGGGTTGTCATCGCCGTCAGGTCGAGCCGCTTCGAACGTGGCCGCCGAGTCGAATGTCGCTGACCCATCAAACGGAGCTGTCCGCGGGTTCCCGTCTCGACCCGCGCCGGTCAGGATCTCGATTCTCTGCTCGGCCGCTTCGAGCACCTGGTAGCACTGACGAAGCAGCCCGACACCCTGCTCAAACTGCAGCAACGATTCTTCCAGCGGCAGCGATCCGTCCTCAAGCCGAGCGACGATCTGCTGAAGCTCACCCAGTGAATCTTCGAAGCCTGCGACAGACTGTTCGGCCGCCGAGTCCTCTGCCGGCTTTGATACGTTCTTCTTTTTTCCCACGCGTCGCTCCTGAATCCTGCCCGCGAAGCGTGATTCTCGACACGGGAAAGGGCATCTTGACCAGTTTTTCAAAGTCCTCGTAGATTACCGGCTGACCCGAAACTCTGCGACGAACTACTCAGACGCGCCCGACAACAGGCAAAACGCAAAGTGGGGTAAGCTTCCAGCTTGCCATTTTCGTGGAGAATGCGAGCCGAATCGCAAGCTGGAAGCTTACGCCACGACTTTCGTCGGGCGCCTCTACTCTCAAGTGGACATCGAAAGAACGGAACCAGAAGTGATCCTCTCCCTGCCTGGGAACCCTCACCCCGATCGCCACCCGACCGCTCCGTCGGGCGTCTCGCGATCGCTCATGCGCGAGCTGATCCTGTCTGGCCGGCTCGGCCCGGGATCGCGAGTCCTCATCGTTGGCTGCGGCGATGGCGAGCTGGCTGAGCGACTCATTCCGTTCGGCATTCAGGTGACCGGAGTGGACGAGGTCGACGAGGCGATCGATCGTGCGACGCGGCTCATCCCCGAAGCCGAATTCCAATCGGGGGTCGTTCCGAGAAGCCACTTCGACGACACAGCCTCACCGTTCGATTCCGTCGTCGTACTGGCATCGTCCGATTTCCGAAGGAGCCTTCGACGTCGCCCCGCTTTGAGAACCACCGCCGGCCTGCTGAGCGGTCTCCGCCCCGGCGGCCAGCTGCACTTCGTCCTGACCGGCCCCGGTGGACCGCTGCCTCATGAGGCCGGGTGTCTGTCAAAGATGCTTCGCCTGTTGCCAGGCACCGTGATGACCTCGCCCCTGGTCAACCAGAAATCGGGCGCCACGTTTCAGCCAGAGCTCGTCCGGCTTCAGCTCGACGCTCAGAAACGGACCGCCCTGGAATGGGACCAGCTGACAGGCGCCCTGGAAATCGACTCGCCCGACCCGTGCTGCCGCTTCTGCCCGATTCAACTGTCGTTCGAGCCGCCTCGCGCGGCGTGAATGGCAGCAGATCGTGTCCGAAAAAACTTCCCAAAAGTAACCCGACGCGTAGCACTGAAGTTGCGATTTTTACTCGAGAAATATGCCGAAGGCGTAAAAAACGCGACTTCGAAACTCACACTTCACGTTGGAAAGGATCGGGAACTTATTTCCGACTCGTTCCCTGAGCGCTCCTGGTCGGTGTTTACAGTCGCGGCAGCGTGACAGTCTTTATCCGCACGGGTGGACCGAACGTCCGCTGGGCTGGAGGCACCGCTCGTTCGCGGAGGGTGAAGCCAAAATCGTGAGCCCGCTCCCGATCGGCGAGGAACTGCCAGGGTGTGCCCTGATGAGTGTCGCGGCAGCGGTCCAGCAGTTCCCGCGCGGAGGCCGACTCCTCGGTCAGGACTGAGGCGCGGGGCAGGGCACCCGGCCCGAACGACAGGCCATTGGTTGTCGGATTGAGAGTGGTCAGGTTGAGTTTTGAAATGATCTCCGCGTACGCCAGACAGCGGACTCGACCGGCTCGCAGTCGGCCGACCGTCAGGTCACGCCACGCCTGCCAGCGTGGAGAGGTTTCCTCTTCGTAGTCGCTGCGGACGCCTCGCGAATCCAGATTGCTCAGGATCTTCTCGATCGCCGCGGCTCCCTGCAGAGCCTTCCGTACTTCGGTCTTGAGCTCTCCCGCCAGTTGAGCTCGGAACTGCTGCGGCGTCAGATAGAACGAGCCGCCGAACTGCGTGCCGAAGTCAGTCCGCGGCAGTTGCAGATTGAGCCGTTGCGTCTCGTTGACCATCTTCAACAGAGCCAGCCGCAACGGATGGTTGTTGAGGTCTTCCTGAATAGCGTTCGGAGATCGATAGTCCGGCAGGTACGGTCGCAGTTGCTCGAAGCGGTACGGCGAGCGGTCGCGCGGACGGTCGAACACGATGTAGTCGCCGCCCGTCGCCAGCGTGAGCCTCGTCAAAGCGTACGGGCCGAAGCCGGACAGGATCGCGTCCATATTCGAACCGCCCTGCCAGCTTGGAATGTTCCCCTGCCACGGACCTCGCCGCGATTCATCCCAGTTGGCGGGCACGCCACGGAACCAGTACGGCAGCGGCAGCCGCTGCGGGAACGCCGTGTCCGGACCTCGCACGACGGGCAGGTAGTACACGCGGTTGTCGCTCGCCGTGTAGGCGTGGTGGCCCTGCATCTGGCCCAGCACGGCCGACGGGCCGATCACGCTGACTTCGATGCCGTACTTCCGGCAGGCGGCGATGGCGTTTTCCATCCGCAGGTAGTCGTCACCCGATTCGTCCGTGCTGATGACAAACATGATGTGCTTACCGCGGTGGGCCGAGACTCTCGCGATGAATTGATCGGTCGACCACTCGACGGCTGAGAACACATTTTCGAGCCCCGACGGGTCGACGGCGTACTCCTTACGCATGGCCGTTAGAGCTCGAATGGGGCTGCCGGTGGCGATGACTTTTTCCGCTCGCTCCCCGAACGCCACGACGACGTGCAGCAGCTCGTGGAACTCGCCGGTTTCGTTTTTATCGACCTCGTGAAGAAAATCGCTGACGCGGTTGGCGAGCAGTTCCCGCTGCTGGTTCATGCTGATCGAGCAGTCCATCAGCCACACGGCCACCGTGTCTCGTTCCAGCAGTTTGCCACGCATCGATGCGACGATCGCATCCGTCGCGTCCTCGACCGTGCTGGCCTGACTGATCTTCGTTTCCGCCCGCTGCCGAATGGTTGTTTCGCTCTCAGCCGCAGCTTTCGATTCCGTGCGGCCAGGTTCGGGCGAGGTTTCCGCACCTGCCACGGGACCCGGAGCTTTGATGTTCAGTTCGGGAACGTCCGCGGCGGGAGACGGCTGTGGCGGCGTCAGATCGAGTGCCGCTTCAGGCTCGGCAACCGGCTCGGCGAGATCCAGTTCGGCGGTTTCGATGAGGTCCTCAAGCGGCGCTTCGGGTGCCATGCTGAGCAACGTGGTGATGTCTGCTGCGGGAAGCTGAGGCAGAATCCACGCCGCGAGAAACAGCAGCAGAACAACGTGCATCGCCGTCGATACCAGCACCGATTTCGAGTGCTTCGAGGCGACCAGTCGGCGTGCCTCGCGGACAACACGGGAACTCAACGTGCCCTGTTCGAGCTCGTCGTCGTCGTCCTCCGAGTCGCTGGATTCTGTCGAGAAGACGCCGGCGAAATCGACTGCCGGTTCCTCTTCGCCGGCTGCCTCAAAGTCGACGTCGAGGTCCGAGGTGAACTCAGAGGACTCTGACGAAAACTCTTCTGATTCGAGGTCTTCCCCGGCCGGAGCTTCGGCAAACTCAATCTCAAGATCGCCTCCGTCCCGATCAGAATCGTCATCGACGGATCCCGCTGGAACGGGGATGTGAATGTCAGCCGAATCCCGCTCCCGCGGCTTTGGCGATGCCGAACCCGGTGGCGTGTCATCGGACACGGCGTCACCGGAAACGGCGGTGAGAGCGACAAACATCTCGCCACATTCCGGACAGTCCGCGTACCGGCCGACAGACTCCGCCGGCCGGCGGACAAGCTGCTCACAATGAGGGCACTGAACGGTGATCACGATGCCATATTCACGTAAACCCGCCGCGACAATCAACAGACACTCGGCCATTCCAGCCGATTCCGGCCCCGGCTTCGGGCTATTCGTGCCGGCCGCAGATCACAGCGAGACGCCTCTGGATGAGGCAAACTCCAGCGATTCGAATCGGGTCCCCGAGATGTACTCAGCGACTTCCTCCGGTAAATCCGCGGCCAGTAAAGGGCGAGTGGGAACCGCAAACAGTCCGTAGCGCAGATTCGGCGATGTGAGTCCTGGCGAAGGCTGCCAGTCAAACGCGAATAATCCCGCGCACGCCCAAACCTCCCAGGTGACAAATCGCGGCGGCTTGTCCACGACCCAGTCAGCGTCCCCGATCCGAGGCAACGCGGCGACCATATCGAGCGTTCGGTTAAAGAGTTCCCAGGATGCGAAGACCGTCGAAGGAACCAGCCCGTCGCCAGCGCTGCAGAAGGCACCCACGTAGCCAAGCGAATCGACGGCAAACCACTCCAGATCGGGACCGGGATAGATGCCGTCTCGTGCGGACTCAAAATCAGCAAGAGAGTATTTTGTTCGAATCACTTCGAGTGGCCAAACATTGTTCAAGCTGAGTTGTTACTCAAGGTCCGGAATCCGCTCTCGATCAATTGCCAGACGGATTGACCGCGCACGGCCCGGTTCGCGCGAAATGAATCCGCGATCGCTGAGTGTGACAACCATGCTGTGAACGGCCGGAGGCGACACGTGAAAGTACCGCTGCATGTCGGACTCAGCAGGCGGCAGCCCCATGATTTTCGTGTAGTAATAAATGAACGCCAGGTACTGCCCCTGTTTTTGTGTCGGGTCAGTTGAGCTGTCGATCGCCATTTCGTGGAGTCGCTTTACGGGATGCACGGCCGCCGCCGCCCCTCGACGGAACCGGAACGCGTGGCCTGACGGGACGATTCTAACGGCAGAACCCGCGATCAATAAAGAAGGAACGCTGGGTGGCATGAATGCCGCTGGGCGTCCCGACCAGAATGGTTGGGTACCGCAGGCACAGGATGCCGCATCCTCAGCTTCCGAAAAACTCAACCGACTCACTTTGATCGAGCACGCATGATGAGACATCCCGTCGCTTCGAGACCCGCCCATTCTGGGCGGGCCACCCAGCGCGTTGCAGGATCAGACGTGACGTTTCAGGTTACCAGATGGTGGGCCGTTGCCCAAAGTTTAAGGCGATTCGGCATGGATGCCGGACTGCGGCTCGTGCAGCGTTGGGCGGGCATATGACAGGCGTAGCAGGTCTTATTGGTCGTCCGACTGCTTCACACCACGGAAATGCCAAAACGCGCCGTATCCGAAAACACACGTAAAAAACAACTCCATAAACACAAGCCCGCAAAAGAGCGCTCGTGGCCCTACCGGGACATCGTCGAAGTGCATCGCGAGGTCCATGCCGTGGTAAATCAGCAACGCCAGGAAAAGGAATGAGCCCGCGGTGAGTACAACGCCACCGGTGACGGAAGGCGTGACCTCGTTCTTCGCTTGTCGGGATTCATTGGTCATAAAGTCGCTCGCCCAACGGTTGGCACGACCGTCACTGCCCGCGCTGGATGCCGCAACTCAGCAGCCAGACGATGTTAGCCGTCGCGTTGCCGCCGCTCGATGTACCGCACAGCGTCGCCAATTGTACGAATACGCTCGTAATCGTCATCGGGAATTGTAACGGCGAATTCATCCTCAAATGCCATGACCAACTCAACAACGTCGAGAGAATCGGCACGAAAGTCATCGAGAAAAAGTCTGGGGACTGATTTCATGTGCGGGAACGGACAGTATCTCCGACAAGACGTGTTGGAATTGATCAAGCAATCGGGCCGACTTCCACACCAGGTGACCGCAGTTCGGGCACGGCGCATCGCCGGCGGGGCCAGAGAACTCAAGGTTCGTGTCTGCTCCGCACAACGGGCAGTGGCTCGGAAAACCTTCAGGCGTACGCGACGAAACAGTCACATCGATTCTCGAGCGGCTAACGGGATTTCATGCGACAAAAGTGTCGTTAGGTACGGGAGGAGTTTCTCACACTATCTGGTCGATGTGTCGGCGGGTCAAGAAATCTCTTAACGGCGTTCTTAAACCAGGAGTTCGCCAGCGACCGAGTCGGCCAGGAAGCGGCCTTCCCGGGTGAGGCGGATTCGGTTGTTGGCGTGCTCGAGCAGGTTTTGTTTGACCAGCCGCTCGATCGATTCTCCGACCAGTGTCTGCAGTTCGATGCCGGATCGTCGTTCGAATTCGCAGGCCTCGATCCCGTCCGTCTGCCGGAGGCCCAGGACCAGTAGTTCCCGGGCGCGGTCTTCGGGGGACAGTTCTTCGGTTTCTCCGACTCCGGATTCGCCGGCGAGAACCCGCTTCAGCCACGTCGTCACGCTGCGGTGGTTGAGGATGCGGCGGCCGTGCTGGTAGCTCGCCGCGCCGGGGCCGAAGCCGAAGAAGTCGCCGCCGTTCCAGTAGACCTGGTTGTGCCGGCTGCGGAAGCCGGGCCGGGCGAAGCTGGAGATTTCGTACTGAGCCAACCCGGCCTCGTCGAGCACATCCATCGCCAGGCCGTACATGTCCCGCTCAAGTTCCTCATCGGCCTGCGTCAGGTCACCGTGCTCGCGCCGCGTCCAGAACGCCGTCCCTTTTTCAAACGTCAGGCCGTAGGTTGAAAGGTGCGTCGGCTCAAGTTGGATCGCTTCGTCGAGCGTCGACCGCCACAGCTCCAGCGACTGACCGGGCACGGCGAAGATCAGGTCGAGCGAGATGTTTGGAATCCGCTCGCGAGCCCGCGCGAGGCAGTCGGCGATGTCTGAGCCACGATGATCCCGCTCCAGCATTTTCAGCGTGGCATCGTCAAACGACTGAGCTCCCAGGCTCAGCCGATTGACGCCCGCCTCCACGAGAACATCGAGCGTCGCGTCGGACAGGTCGGCCGGATTTCCTTCAACGGAGAACTCGGCATCAGAAGCGAGATCGAACTTCGACCGGATCAGCTCGATGAGTTGCCTCAGCAGATCCGGCGGCAACTGAGTCGGCGTGCCTCCCCCGAAAAACAGCGTGTCGAGAACCGGTCGTCCCTCGACGTGCGAAAGCTCAATCTCGATCGCTTTGAGGAAATCGCCCATGAGCTCATCGCGACCGGCGACGAGCGTGAAGTCGCAGTAGCCGCAGCGATGAACGCAGAAGGGAACGTGGATGTAGGCGGATCGAGTCGGCATGGATCGGAGGCAGTCCAGGGACGCGCGGCTGGTGGGGCTCGCTTTGCTCGGCCCACCCTACAGCATTCGCATCCAGACGGCTTTCAGGTACTCCGACTCGGGGCAGTTGCCGGAGATCGGGTGGTCGCCGCCGGCTCCGGTTCGCTCGATGATCTGCATCTGACGAGGCAGGTGTCGCGGTCGCTCGGTGTTTTCGGAACCGGGCTCGGGCGGACCGGCCTGTCTGGCGGCGGAACACAGCAGCTTGTTGAACTCCTCGTGAGAAAGCAGGCCAGCACAACTGCACGTCATGAACAGTCCGCCCGGTTTGACGAGCCGCATCGCCAGGCGGTTGAAGTCGAAGTGAAGCCGCGTGCCGTCTTCAATTTCCTCGCGGTTGCGAATGAGCTTCGGTGGGTCGAGCACCACGACGTCGTACTGCCGGCCGTTCTGCAGCATGTCGCGCATGTAGGCGAACGCGTCGGCGTTCACGAAGTTGATTCGCGCCTGGTTGAGGTTGGCGTTTTCTTTCGCCAGCTCGAGCGGTTGCTCGTCGATTTCGACGCCGGTCACGTCGGCCGCTTTGCCGAGCACTTTGGCCTGAATGGCAAACCCGCCGGTGTAGCAGCACAGGTCGAGAACCGATTTGCCCTCGCAGAACTCGGCGAGCCGTTTGCGGTTGTCCCGCTGGTCGCAGAAGAAGCCGGTCTTGTGCCCGCCCTCGAAGCGAACTTTGAAGCGCGTGCCGAATTCCTGAACGGTGACGCTGTTTGGCAACGATTCGGAACGCAGCGGTTCCGCGTCGTAGCCTTCCTGCGTTTCCGAATGAGGGCTCGTTCGGACAAGCCAGTGCTTCGCGCCACGCAGTTCGCAGAGCCGCCTGGCGAGCGACTCGGCCCGCTGAAACATGCCCAGTGAAAAAGCCTCGACGGAGATCACGTCGGCGTACTGGTCCGCGACGAAGCCGGACAGCAGATCGCCCTCGGCATGCACGAGCCGGCAGGCATCCGTGACATCGCCGAGTTTCAACGTGGTGTCGCGCAGGTCGATCGCCGCTCGCAGTCGCTCATCCCACAAGGCTTCATCGGGAGGACTCTCGCCCCACGTGAGCATCCGCACGGCCATTTCCGAAACGGGATTGTAGAGCCCGAAGCCGAGCGTCTTGCCGTCCGGAGTCCGCACGCCAACGAGCTGTCCCGGAAGCAGTCCGTTCGGCGGTTGCCGAAACCGCTTGCGATACAGATTCGGCTGAGGCAGCGGTGCTCCGATTTCGAGGAACGGAATCTGCGCGACGTCGAGCGGCTCGACATGCGGCCGCTGAGTTGTGTCCATCACGACGGGACGGCGATGAGGAGTGCGGGAGTACGGTCGTTTGGGATGTGGCATTGGGCTCTCGAAAAACAAGATCAGCGCCCCGCGAAAAGCTGGAGGCGTGGCTGCTCATTACCGCCATGCGGGGTCGGAATCAATCCTGCTGAGGTCGCATTGGCGTCAGTGGGACGTCGGCTCGCGCAGAGATCGGACTGGCTCGCCGACACCAGTGCCCGTTTAACCCGTCGCCGAAGGCAAGGACCCGCATCGTCGAGCCAGCAAAGGAAAGTGCAGGCAAGTGGGTCGGGATCGGGATGAGCCTCGCCTTCGGCTACGGGTTACTTCGGCTACGGGTTAAACGGGCTGCTCTGACTTGTCTCTTGCAGATGTCTGCCTGGCAGTTCAGATTGCCGGATCATTCTCAAAGCGACTCCCACTGGCCGAGGCGGAAATGTTTTCTCATCGACTGACGATTCTGCTGAGTCTTGCCGTCTTTGTGCTCTCCGGGCAGCTCGCGCACGCTCAGGCGGTCGCGCGGAAAATCTGCGAGGTCAACGCCGACGGGACGGGCTTCCGGGATCTTTATTTCGTGCCGGATAATACTTCGGTGGGCTCGCCGGCGTTTTCTCCCGATGGAAAAACGCTTGCCCTGGAAGTGATGATCATCGGCTCGGCAAAAGGCCAGTTTTACGAAAGCGGACCGGCACAGTCGGCCATCGTGACGATCCCGGTTTCCTCACTGCCCGTCACCGCGAAGGACTCCCGGGGACTTAGTATCGACGGACCCGGCCAGCCAGGATCCCAACAGAATCTGGGCGACGGAGCGATACCCAGCTGGTCTCCGGGTGGCCACCGTCTGGTCAGTTCGACGCTGAGCGGGGCTGGTGCGTTTGTCATGCGGGCCAACGGTTCCGACCGGATTCAGTTGCACCCGCAGGGCTGGTCGGCCACGTGGTCGCCGGATGGGAGAATGATCGCCTTCCTCAACCGGAGTACCAACAACCAGCTGCAGGTTTACGACATGGTTGAGGACGAGGAATTCGCTCTGGAAATGCCGTTGTTTTCGAACATCCAGGTCGGGTTTGCCTGGTCTCCCGACAGCAGCACGATCGCGTTTTCCGGACGGGATCGGAAAGGTAAATACCTGATCGCACAGGTTGGGGTCCTGAACCAGAACGAGTACCGGGAAGTGCAGCCGGGCGTCGCTGCACGCCGAATTTCGTGGCATCCGGACGGCTCGCGTCTGTTGTACGCCGACGTCCGCCGGAAGCCGGAACGACTGGTGACGCTCGCGATTTCCGAAGCTGACGCGAAACCGGAACTCGTCCCCGGCATCCCGGACAACCTTGCCGCTGATGTGGCAACGTGGTCTCCCGATGGAAAGAAGATTGTCTTCGTAGCGGCGTTCTCTCGGTGAGTCTTTTTTCTGCGACGAGCCGGAGTGGCGAGGCGTTGTTTCCTCGCCCGAGCCGTCTCGCACCCGGTTCCGTGGCGAATTCCCGCTCGTTGCAATCGTCGCGAGACTCAACAACACTTGCCGACGAACACGCGAACCAGGCCCGCAGTGGCGGTTCGATCGGTCCTGCTCGAATAGAAGTTTCGTCCAGGATCGGGATGAAACACAGAGGCACAGAGAACACGGAGTTCCTTAATCCGGGCACTCTCCGTGACCTCTGTGCCTCTGTGTTTCAAATCCGCCGCCGCCGTCACATCAGCCACAAACACAACTCGGCAATAAGAGAACATTCAAGATGCCTCGCTACGACGCTCAGCGAATTGAGCCCAAATGGCAGCAGTTCTGGAAGGACAACGCGACGTTTCAGGTCGACGGGTTTGAGGACGGTCGCGAGAAGTTTTACGTCCTCGACATGTTCCCTTACCCGTCCGGCGACGGGCTGCACGTCGGGCACCCCGAGGGCTATACGGCAACCGATATCGTCTGTCGGTACAACCGGATGCTCGGCAAGCAGGTGCTGCATCCGATGGGCTGGGACGCGTTCGGGCTTCCGGCCGAGGACTACGCGATCAAGACGGGAACTCATCCCGCGGTCACGACGTACAAAAACATCGAGACATTCCGGCGTCAGCTTCAGATGCTCGGATTCAGTTACGACTGGAGCCGCGAGTTCGCCACGACCGACCCCGACTACTACCGCTGGACTCAGTGGATCTTTCTTGAGCTGTTCGACACCTGGTACGACGCCGAGTGCGAATGGACCGGACCCGACGGAGTCCAGCGCACCGGCCGCGGTCGACCGATCTCCGAGCTTCCGATTCCCGAAGACGTCGCCGCGCAGGGTGAGGAAGCAATCCGTCGTTTTCAGGATGCTCGCCGGCTCGCGTATCAACATTTCGCTCCGGTCAACTGGTGCCCGGCTCTCGGCACGGTCCTCGCCAACGAAGAAGTCATCGACGGCAAAAGCGACCGCGGCAACCATCCCGTGGAGCGAGTGCCGCTTCGTCAGTGGATGCTCCGCATCACGGCGTACGGTGACCGGCTCATCAGCGAACTCGACGACCTCAACTGGTCCGAGTCGATCAAGGAAATGCAGCGCAACTGGATCGGCCGCTCGACGGGTGCTGAAGTTGACTTCTTTATTGGGCGAGAGGTGAGGGGTGAGGGGCAAGGGGATTCGTTTAACGGCGAGCCGGAGGCGACGCCTCACGCCGCCGAGCCAGCAAAGGACAGCGGACCTGCCAAATCTGACACTGATGCAGGAGCCGTGGCCTCCGGCTCGGCGTTAAACAAACAGTTTGCGAGCTGGAAGACAGGCCGCGCTGATGCTGGTTTCCCCGATGAGCCCGGCGACGATGTCCTCCGTATTTACACGACGCGCCCTGATACGCTCTTCGGAGCGACCTACATGGTCGTCGCTCCGGAGCACCCGTTCGTCGATCGACTCACAACGCCCGAGCAGAAAGTCGAAGTTGCGGAGTATGTCAAGAAGGCCTCGCTCAAGAGCGACCTCGACCGAACCGAGCTTGCCAAAACGAAGACGGGAGTCTTCACCGGCAGCTACGCGATCAACCCGGTCAACGGCAATGAGACGCCGATCTGGGTCGCCGATTACGTCCTCATCAGCTACGGCACGGGAGCCATCATGGCCGTGCCTGGCCAGGACGAACGCGACTGGGAATTCGCCGAAGTCTTCGACCTTCCGATCATCCGTACGGTCCAGCCGCCCGACGACTTTGACGGCAAGGCGTACGTCGGCGACGGCCCCGCAATCAACAGCGAGTTCCTCAACGGGCTGCACATTGTCGACGCGAAGGCGAAGACGCTCGAGTTTCTCGACAGCGAGGGCACAGGTAAAACGGCCGTGAACTATCGCCTTCGCGACTGGCTGTTCAGCCGGCAGCGGTACTGGGGCGAGCCGTTTCCGATCTGGCATGAACTTGACGCGAACGGCAAGGAAACCGGCCTGATGCGAGTCGACTCGGCCGAGGAACTTCCGGTTCTGCTCCCGGAGATGGCCGAGTTCAAACCGACCGGCACGCCCGACCCGATGCTCAGCAAGGCTCCCGAATCGTGGCTCCACAAAACCGCCGAGGACGGCACGAAGCTCAAGCGGGAAACAAACACGATGCCGCAATGGGCGGGCTCGTGCTGGTACTACCTCCGCTTCGCCGATCCGAAGAACGAAAACGCGTTCGTCTCGCCAGAGGCGGAAAAAGGCTGGCTCCCGGTCGACCTCTACGTCGGCGGAGCAGAGCACGCCGTCCTGCACCTCCTCTACGCGCGGTTCTGGCACAAGGTTCTCTTCGACCGCGGCCACGTCTCGACCTGCGAGCCATTCCAGCGGCTAGTCAATCAGGGAATGATTCTGGGCGATCTCGAGTTCACGGGTTTTGCGCTGGCCCACGAGGCAGAACACTGTTCGTTTAACGCCGAGCCGGAGGCGAGGACTCCCATGGCCGAGGCTGAGAACGAAGGCGGATCATCCGGCGCAGGAGTGTCCGACGCAGCCGTCGCCTCTGGCTCCGGGTTAAACGGAGAGACTGAGGCAGAAACAATTGACTGGGTCTCCGCAAGGAATGTTGAAGAGAAAACTGACGATGACGGCAACACGGCACGCGTTGAGAAATCATCCGGCGACCGCGTGTCCGCAGTGAAACTCTCGCCCGATCAGGTTGAGAAGAAAGGCGAGAACTGGGTTCTCAAAAACGACTCGTCAATCATCGTCGACGGCCGCGCGTTCAAGATGTCGAAAAGCCGCGGCAACGTCATCAACCCCGACCATGTCGTGAAGGATTACGGAGCCGACTCGCTGCGCATGTACGAGATGTTTATGGGGCCGCTCGAACAGGTGAAGCCGTGGAGCATGAGCGGTGTTGAGGGCGTCTACCGATTCCTCGCCCGTGTCTGGCGATTGGTCACCGACGATCGGGCCGACGAGATCACACTCAACCCCGCGATCCAGGACGCACCTCTTAATGAGGATCAGGAACGGCTGCTCCACAAAACGATCAAAGCCGTCACCGAGGACATCGAAAAGCTTTCCTTCAACACGGCCATCAGCCGGATGATGGAATTCACCAATGGCATGAGCGGCCAGGACGTCCGCCCGAGAGCCGCCATCGAGCCGTTCGTTTTGCTCCTCTCGCCATTCGCTCCGCACATCGCCGAGGAACTGTGGGAACTGCTTGGCAAAGACACGACGCTCGCCTATGAGCCCTGGCCAACCTTCGACGAATCGAAAATCGCCGAAGCAGAAATCGAAATCCCGGTCCAGGTGAACGGCAAGGTCCGAGCGAAAATTCGCGTTCCCGCCGGCGCTGACAACGAGGCCATCGAGCAAGCCGCCAAATCCAATGAGAGCATCGCCGGGCTGCTGGAAGGCAAAACGATCCGCAAAGTTGTGGTCGTTCCAGGCCGACTCGTGAACTTTGTGGCAAACTGAGCCAGCTGCTGGACGGCCCGGAAGGGCCATCCTATCGGAGGGACACTTGGCATTTCGAACTGAGCAGATCGAATCGGCACTCAAGCATCTTCGGAAGCAGGACAAGGTTCTGCGGAAGGTTATTGCGTCTGCCGGGGAGTTTACGCTCAAGCCGAAGCGGGACCGGTTTGCGATGCTGGTTCAGTCGATCATCTCGCAGCAAATCTCGACGAGTGCCGCGACGTCGATTCGAAAGCGGCTGACGGAGATGCTTGCACCGGAGAAAGTCTCGCCGGCGGTCATACTGAAATACTCGCCTGAGGAATTGCGAGAGGCCGGCGTCTCGCCGCAGAAGGCAGGCTACCTGCTGGACCTGTGCCGCTGCACGACCGACGGCACCGTGAAACTTAGCCAACTCGGCCGGCTGTCCGACGAAAGGGTGATCGAGGAACTCACGAAGATTCGCGGGATCGGTGTCTGGACAGCCCAGATGTTTCTGATGTTCTCTCTATGCCGCCCCGATGTCCTTCCTGTCGGAGATCTGGGCATCCGCAACGGCATCGGAAAAATGTACGGCTTCGAGGAACGACCATCGGAAGCCGAGTGCCTGGAGATCGCCGAAAAGTGGGCTCCGTACCGAACGATCGCAAGCTGGTACTGCTGGCGATGCCTCGAAGGCGACGACGAGTGGTGACGGGAAGGCCGTGCCACTTTCTGTTTTGACAAGCGGTCTTACGGATACAGCATCTGCTTTGTCCAATCCTCGCCGGACTGCTTGTAGACAAACCGCTCGTGCAGTCGCGCGTCGCGGCCGCACCAGAATTCGATGCGGCGCGGGACGACTCGGAAGCCGTACCAGTGATCCGGGCGCGGGACGTCCTGTCCGTCGAATTTCACTTCGAACTTTTCGTAGCGGGCGAGCAGTTCTTCGCGGCTGGACAGCGGCTGAGACTGCAGTGATGCCCAGGCTCCGATCTGGCTGCCGCGCGGCCGTTTCATCCAGTACGCATCGGATTCGTCGTCAGCGAGTTTCTCGACAGTGCCCTCAACGTGGCACTGCTCGGCCCACTTGTCCCAGTAGAACGCGAGAGCCGCGCGGCCATGCTCGCGAAGCTGCGTGCCTTTGCGGCTCAGTGAGTTGGTAAAGAAGACGAAGCCGCGCTCATCATGTCCGCGCAGCAGGACAATCCTGGCAGAGGGCATGCCGTCCTCACCAACAGTCGCGACCGTCACCGCCGAGGGTTCGCGCATGCCGAGCTCGTTCAGCCGCGCGAACTTTTCGCGGAACGTGTTGACGGCTTCCAGGTAGATCGGATGTTCGCTCGACATAGGGAACGTACGGCCATTATTTGCGGGTCAGGACGAGGGATTCATCGAATCGCCGCGAGGATCGTGCGTCGTGCCGCTCGAGTCAACTTTGCCGGCTTCGATCTCTGCGTACTTCTCCAGGGCGTCGAGCATCCGCGTCAGCAGACCGCACATTTTCGGAATGTCCGTTTCGACCAGCCGCTGCAACTGGCTCATCCGGCCCATGAATTCGTCGGCTTCATGGTGCAGATTGATGCCGGCCTGGCGAACGATCTCGACTTTCTGCTGGCACTTCTGCAGATGTTCCTTCGCGTCGCGTATGGCCGTTTTTTCCTCGATCATCGAGGCTCGGAGCCCGGCTGTCTCCTTTCGCATCTTCGCCTGCTCGTAGGCGACCCGCATTTCGGCGATCGAGTCAAACGCCTCGAGCACCTGCTGCCGCCAGTGGCGAGGCCGATCGTTCTCGACATAGTCGACGGCCCGGAAGACTTCTTCCTGCATCGACGCCAGCGAGTCCAGCACGCGGTTTTGAAACACGAGCAGCGCAGCCCGGAACTCGGGGATGACATCAATCGATTTGACGTTGGCTTTTCGCATGGCGAGTCGATTCAGCGCTGTTGCAGGTACTCTTCGATCCGCTCGGCCTTGCGCATCAGATACGGAATGTGCTCATTGTTCGATTCGATGAAGCGAGCCAACAGCCGCATGTGCTGCTCGAAGCTCTCGCAGAACTTTTTGTTTTCCTGATCCCGCCAGGTGTTGCTGAGCGTCGCGAGCTGACTGCCCAGCGCGGTCGACTTTTCGAGCATCTCTTCGTTGAACTTCTTGAGCTGCTGCGCGAACTGGCGGAGCTGAACCGGATCGACAATTGCCTGCGCCATCGGGGAGTCCTCACTGAGCAAACGGAAGCCGCGATTCTCACCTGCGCCGAACCGAGGGGCAACCGCGTGCCGCCTGAAGACGCCAATGAGTCTCAGATCGGAAACGGATTCCGGCGAGGTTTGTCTACAGATGCGCTGTCGGCAGCGCAAAGACGCAAAGTCGCAAAGGGGCGCAAAGTAGAGTCGCTTTCAAAAGGGAACCCTCACCTTTACGAGTCTCTGCGCCTTTGCGCTGAGCGACCTCGTAATTTCAAGCGGCTTTCCGGAGCAGACGTGTCAGCTTTTCGAAGTCGTCGTTCGAGTTGAACTCGATGATCACCTGGCCGGAGTCCTTGCTCTTCTGTCGGATGGCGACCTTCAGCCCGAGCAGATCGCGGAGCTGCTTTTCGAGCGAGTCCAGATGAGCGGTCCTCTCCGGCGGGCCAGGTTTCTTTTGTCCGGCAGACATCGGGATTACGTCAGGCTGCTCGCCTTTGAGGATCTCGCGGACGACCTGCTCGGTCTTTCGAACGGAAAGATTCTCGACCTGGATGCGGTCGCAGATTGCCTGCTGCGCTTCGACTTCCAGAGGCAGAATCGCCTTCGCGTGGCCGGCGGTGATCTTTTCTTCCTTGAGCAGGACGCGGAC
Organism: Planctomycetota bacterium; assembly: GCA_027623235.1. Taxonomy (GTDB): domain Bacteria; phylum Planctomycetota; class Planctomycetia; order Planctomycetales; family Planctomycetaceae; genus JAQBVJ01. The sequence continues at coordinate 9,664 of JAQBVJ010000074.1, read as the reverse complement.
TGACTCGGGCAGGTCGAGCATCCTCAGCATGTTCGAGACCGACGAGCGATCCATCGACAGGCTCTTCGCCAGGTCGCCGATCGTGCAGCCAAACCGGTTGACGTAATCCTGGAACGCCTGGGCTTTTTCGAGCACGTTGAGGTCGCGGCGTTTGAGGTTCTCTTCGAGAGCCGCCTCGCTGGCCTGCCGGTCCTCCATGCGAAGTACCCGGCAGGGCACCTGAACCAGGCCGGCTCGCTTTGACGCGAGCAATCGTCGCTCGCCGGCGATCAACTGAAAATCGTCTTCGCCAAGTTGACGGACGAGGATCGGCTGCAGGACTCCGTGAATCGCGATGCTCTGTGCCAATTCCTCAAGCGACGCTTCATCGAAGTCGGACCGCGGTTGAAACGGGTTCCGCTTAATGATTTCCACGTTGATCAAGTCAGCGTTCTTCGAGCCACCGTTACTCGACGTTGCAGCGGGCTCGACGGGTGAGTCGGGATTCGTGCCGGGGCCTGCTGCCGGTTCGTCCTTGTGGGAGAACCCGCCAAGCAGTGCGTCGATGCCTCGCCCGAGACGGCGTTTCGGACTTTGTGAATCGGTCATGCGCAACCCTTCCCTGGGTGCACCGCTCGGCGAGTTCACTTCAGAACCGCCGCGCAGCATTTATCAGCAGGCCTCAAACGAGACCGTGAACTGCCGGATGTTGCCCGCAGAATTGCGAGGCAACGGAACGCGGGATTGTTACCGCGACTGCCAGAACGCGGCAATACGGGTTCCACGTGGAACGGTCGCTGCGTGGCTCGGCACTCTGTGCCGAGGACTGCGGATCACGCCACAGAGTGTCGTGCCACTCTCTGTGCGGGCAGCTTACCGAAAATGGACTCGGTACAGCCGCACAAGCTGTGCTCGTCGGGCTTCGAGCTTCGCGGGCGGGACATCGTCGAGCAGCACGAAATCGCTCGGCCGGTACGGGTACACGCCGATCTCTTCGAGACCGTCGCCAGCCTCGGCGACCTGCATCTGAAATTCGAGACTGGCGAGCGCGTGCGGGCCGGCGAGGACGAAGGCCGGGATCTTTGCGTGGTCGTATCCTGGCTTTGTAAAGCTGAGGTCCATCACCGCCTTGACGAAGGCTCGGCTGTTCGTGGCGGGGACGTGGTGCAGCAGACCCGGCTCACCGAACACGTAGACGACAAAATCGAAGCCCTGAACTTCGGACGGCTCGCCCTGACAATCGGCCGATGCAGCTTCGGTGGCGGAGGCAGCGATCTCCGCGAGTTCCGTCCGATTCGGCCAGGCGGGTGTTCCTGTCTGGAAGGCTCGCCAGGCACAAAGCAGGACGACCGGGACCAGCCAGGCAAACCGGATGCGGGCTGCTTTCGCCCCTCGCGCGGCGTCGCTCGAATTCGCGTTAAGCACCTGGCCGGACAGGAGCATGACGATCGCCAGGGCCGTGCCGATCGTCGCCGCGCATTGAAGCGGCAGGACAAGCCGCGGGTAGGGTCGGTAGATCGGAGTCGCGAGCAGCAGACCACTCAGCCAGGCAAGACCAAACCACAGCGCGAGCCGGAAGGCAAACGCGCCGATCTGGTCAGGCTCGGGTTTCGTCCCCGCATTGCGAAGGCTTCTCGCGATGAGCGTCACGAAGCTGACCAGCGACCAGGCAAGCAGCACGACAAGCGGGCTCAGCACGATGGCTCCGGCCAGAGTCGTCGTTGTCAGGATCGTGGAGAGAGGCACCTCGCCGTTCCACGTGGAACTCGAATCGCGCGAACCGGAAACCAGAAACCGCGCGGGATTCCGGTTCGAGTTCTCGTCCCCCGAGTTCCACGTGGAACGTTCCGCGCGGAGGACGAGGGCCGCGCTGACCGCCGCGAGCAACCCGGAGAGCCAGGTGACGATGCCGGCGTAGTGACGCTGGATCGCCTCGTGGCTGATCGCGAACGGAAGCCAATCCGCAAACCCGCCGACGTAGCGACTGTGATTGGAGGAGACTTCTGAGTAGCCGTTCGGCAGGTCACTCCACACCGGATACCAGGTCACTGCGGCGACGATGACAGAAACCGCCAGGGCGAAAATGCAGTCGCGCGTCGAGGGCGGTGCGTCCTCGCTGACACTGCGGGTTTTCTTTTTTCCCGGGCGATCAACATCCGCCTTGCTTCTGGCAAAGAGCCGATGCGCGAGGAGCGCTCCCGCCGCGCCGCTCAGCGCGACGGCAAGCGGCAGCCAGCCGTTGTATTTGGTCGACAAGGCCAGGCCTGTCGCGAGGCCTCCCAGTGCGGCGATGCCCAGGCGACTCTGCGAAACTCCCTCGTGGATCAGCCACACGGCCAGCAGCAGAAAAAAGACCATCGGCACATCGGTCAGCGCGGAACGGCTCATCGTGATGTGGAAATCGCTGAGTGCCAGCAGGCTCGCCGCTGCGACCGCGGCCGCGCCGCCGAACCAGCGGCGAGTCACCAGCGAGAGCAGCGGCACGGTCAACGATCCCAGAATGATCCCCGGCAGCAGAGGAGTGGTTCGACTCTCACCGAACAGAATCATCGACCACTCGATCAGCGACGGCAGCAGCGGCGGCGCGTAAAGGTGGCGGTCGGGATACGCGAACCCTTCGTCCGGAAAGAACAGGTTCGACGCGTAGACACCCTCATCAAAATGCTCGACCGCGACGCGGCTCAGATTCGCGAATCGCGCAGCGAAACCCGCAGCCGAGATGGCGAGAATCAGAACAAGTTCTGTGCGGGTGATGGTCAATGGGCAGCTCTGCGTTCAGCATAAACCGGGTCAGCTCGAAGTTTCGCAAATGGCTTTGCTATGCTGAGGCACTGGCCACTCACCCGCAATGGATGCTTCCGCCCTGGAGGATGACTCGTGAAACTTCAACTGCCTGCGTTCCGGTTTGAGCGATTCCAACGTGTTGCCTTGATCTTTGTCGCGGCTCTTGCGGCCGTCGTTTCCGCTGACAGAATTGGCGAGGCAGCCGATTCGTGGCAGGCGGGTGTTGCCCGGGTCGTCATCACTCCGGACGAGCCGATGTGGCTTTCCGGTTACGGCGGACGCAGTCACGCATCGGAAGGAAAAGTCACCGACCTGTTCGCGCGGGCGGCCGCGATTCGAGATGCCGAAGGCGAGACCGCGGTGTTCGTGTCGCTCGACCTGATCGGCGTGCCGATCAAAATGGTGCGCGAGGTCTCGGGGATTGTTGAGGAGCGATTGAAGATTCCTCGCCGCGGACTCATGTTCGCCTGTTCGCATACTCACAGCGGACCGGCACTCGACCACAGCCTCAGTTACATGCTGAACATGCAGGATGCCGACTGGGCTCAGGTGAAGGCGTATCAAAAGGTGCTCAACGCCAAAGTGGTTTCGGTGATCGAGGCGGCGGTTGCGGATCTGAAGCCGGCTCGGCTTTCGACGGGAAGTGGCGTCTCGCGGTTTGCGTCGAATCGTCGCGATCCGAAGGGTCTCGGTCCGTACGATCATCAGGTTCCGGTTCTGAGAATCGAGACGCCGGACGGGTCGCAGCTTCGCGGGGTCGTCTTCGGTTACGCGTGCCACAATACGGTCACGGGCGACTATGCCTGGTCGGGAGACTATGCCGGGTTCGCTCAGCTTTATCTTGAGGACCGGCACCCCGGTTGCGTCGCGATGTTTCACACCGGTTGCGGAGCGGACCAGAACCCGCTGCCTCGTCGGAAGATTGAGCTCGCGATGAAGTACGGCCGAATGCTGGCGACGTCGGTCGACGAGGTGCTCGGTTCAGAAATGAAACCGGTGAGCGGTCGGCTCACAACGAAGTTCAAGGAAGTCGACCTTGAGTTCGCAACGCTGCCCTCGAAAGAGCGGCTTGCGGAAGACGCCCAAAGCTCAAGCTACTTCGTGAGGAATCGCGCGAACTTCCTCACCCGCCAGTGGGATGAACTCGGGCATCTGCAGAAGGAGTATCCGTACCCGGTCCAGGTCTGGAAGCTGGGCGGCGGCGTCACGTGGGTGGCTCTCGGCGGCGAGATCGTCATCGATTATCAGCTGCGGTTGAAGAAAGAACTTGGTGAGGATTCGACGTGGGTCACCGGCTACGCCAACGACGTGATGGCCTACATCCCGTCTGAGCGAGTGCTCGAAGAGGGCGGGTACGAAGGCGACACGTCGATGCTTTATTATCAGAAGCCTTCGAAGTGGAAGACCGGACTGGAAGAGAAGATTGTTCAGGCCGTCAGAGAACTCGCCGGAAAACCGCTGAAGTGAAATGGGAAAGTCACGTGCCGAACGATCCTCAGCCACAGCCCGTCAAGACACCGGCAGGTCGAGGACTGTCGGATCTCGACAACGCTCGGTGCTGACGCGTGCCGGGGCGCAGCGCGACGACAAAACGGATCGGACACGCATCGTGAGCAAATCAGGCGAGCCACTCGATCGGTGTCCGGGCAGCCCGAACTGCGTCTGCAGCGAGTTTCCCGACGACCCCCGCTTCATCGAGCCGTTTGTCTGTTGCGGCGACGTCGATGCAGAATGGCAGCGGCTCGCCGAAATTCTGGCAGCGTTTCCCCAGACGTACCTCATCGAGCAAACCGACGATTGGTTGAAGGCTGAGTGCCGGACGCTGATCTGTCGCTTTGTCGACGACCTGGAATTCCGGCTCGACCGCACTGCCGGGCGAATTCACGTGCGATCGTCGTCGAGGCTGGGACGATGGGATCTCGGGACAAACCGAAGAAGGATCGAGACTCTGCGGCAGTTATGGAACGGAGATCGGGCAGTTTCAAAACCAGAATGAATCAGGTGATGAGGCCGCTGGTTCGAGAGCTTTGTGTGTGGGGATTCCTGCTGAACTTTGCTGGTTCCGGCAGCGTGGGTCTCGCCAGTCTGAGCTTGCAATTCCACGGCGATTCGGGTTTCCTATGCGTCTCTCCTGAATATCCCGCCCCGCGTGTTCAGTTGCCGTTTCTCGGGTCAAACCGGACTCTAGCTGGGTCGTTTCCGGCCGAAAACCAGCAATTGACACCCGACCTCCTTCTGGGATTTCTAGCGGATTGTCTCTTCCAGGGAAGAACTTCACATCGCGCCATTAGGGCCGTAACTCTCTTCTGGGTCAGTACTTAAAATGAGCAAGCGTGTTGTAATTACCGGAGCCGGCATCCTCAGTCCAACGGGAATCGGCGTCGACGAGTTCTGGTCGGCGATTTCTGAACAAAAGAGCGGTATCGGTCGGGTCGAGCGGATTTCTGCCACCGCCCTGCCCTCGAACGTCGCGGCCGAAGCGAAGGCCATCAACGATAATACGGCCAAGGACTACCTCACCAAGCCGCAGAAAAAGAGCAAGAAGGTGATGTGTCGAGAGATTCTGCTCGGCGTCATTTCCGCGAATCTGTGCATCGACCAGAGCGGCTTGGACGTCGAGACGCCGGACGCGATCGATCACGAGCGGCTTGGCATTGAGTTCGGGGCCAACCAGATGTTCAGCCCGCCAGTCGTTCTCGGCGAAGGTCTTTACGCGCGGGATGCGGATGGCAATTTGACCGTCTGCACGGAAGACGGCAAGTTTCGGTTCGACCAGTGGGGCGAGCACGGGATCGCCAGCATGGATCCGCTCTGGCTGCTGAAATATCTGCCGAACATGCCGGCCTGCCATATTGGAATCCGGGCAGAGGCGCGCGGCCCGAACAACTCGCTGACCCTGGCCGAGGCTTCCGGAAACAGTGCGATGGGCGAGGCATTTCGTATCATCAGCAGCGGTCGAGCGGACATCATGCTGTGCGGCTCAACCGGCAGCCGGATTCATCCGGTGAAGTGTCTTCATGCCGCTCTCTGGGACGAGCTCGCCTCTTATGACGATGCCGATCCGTCAACCTGGTGCCGCCCGTTCGATGCCAGTCGCCGAGGTCAGGTTGTCGGCGAGGGAGCGTGTACGTTTCTTTTCGAAGAAGAGGAGCACGCCAGATCGCGCGGAGCAACAGTCTACGGAACCGTGCTTGGAACCGGCTCGTCCTGCGTCATTTCCAGAGACGGAATTCCAGATCAGCGAACGGCACTGGCCAATGCCATGAGGCTGGCGTTGTCTGACGCCGACCTCACCCCTGCAGACGTCGGCCATGTCAACGCGAACGGTCTTGGCGAGAGGCAGGCCGACCTCAACGAAGCTGCCGCGATCAGGGACGTATTCGGAGACCGCGCATCGACAGTCCCCGTTACGGCGCCGAAGAGCTTCCTCGGAAATTCCGGTGCCGCATGCGGAACGCTGGAGCTGGCGGCGTCGCTGTTCAGTCTTCGTAACGGGGTCGTGCCGGCGACGATCAACTGCAACAACCTCGACGAAGAATGCGGACTCAACGTTGTCCGCGGCGGGCACCTTGCCATTGAGAACAAAGTCGTGCTCAGCGTGAACGTGACAACGAATGGCCAGGCCGCCGCGATCGTTGTCTGCGGCGCATGATTTCCGCGACGCGAGATTCCGAGTCTGCCTCATGAATTCCGCCGCGAAGTTGCGTCCCGTGCTTTTTCTTGTCTGCCTTCTCTCGCTGAGCGGATGCACGCAGGGCGATTCGTATCCGAACCGGCCGATCACTCTCGTCTGTCCGTGGGCGGCCGGCGGCGGAACGGACCGTGTCTCGCGACAGATGGCGTTTTACCTGGAAGAAGAACTCGGGCAACCAGTCAACGTCATCAACGCGACGGGCGGGCAGGGAGTCACCGGGCACTCGCGCGGGCTGCAGGCAAAGCCGGACGGCTACACGCTGTCGATGATGACGCTGGAGCTGAGCATGCTGCACTGGCGCGGCCTCACTCGACTCGACTGGACCGACTGCGCACCGCTGATGTCGCTCAACGAGGACCCGGCCGCTCTGTTTGTGCGAGGCGACTCGAAATGGAAAACGGAAAAGGAACTGGCAGCGTCTGTTGTGGCGGAACCCGGCGGGCTTCGCGCGTCCGGCACGGCCGCGCTGGGGGCGTGGCACCTCGCCCTGGCCAGCTGGCTGATCTCGTTTGATCGGACTCCCTCGGACGTCAACTGGATTCCGTCCCAGGGAGCCAACCCCTCGCTTCAGGAGTTGCTGAGCGGCGACATCGACATCGTCTGCTGCAGCGTGCCGGAAGCGCGGGCACTGCTCGACGCCGGCCAGGTTCGCTGCCTCGGCATCATGTCGGGCCGCGAGGGAACGCCGCTCAAACTACTGAATCTCAAAGAGATCCCGTCGCTCGACTGCGAACTGAAAGGCTGGCGAGGGCTCGGTGTTGCGAAGGACACTCCTGCGGAAATCCAGGAGACGCTCGTCGCCGCGCTGCGACGAATCACAAACGGTGAGACAAAAGTCGCGGGCAAAACGTTTCCGGAATTCATGGACGGCGAGGGATTTGACCGGACTTCGCGACCGACGACTGAGTTCGCAGCCTTCCTGAAAAAGAGCGACGAAACATTTGGTGAACTGCTCGGCCGCGACGAATTTCAGGAGGTCGCCTCAGGCCCGGTTGGTCGCATGGCGTTTCCAGCCACCGCGTTCGCGATGGGCGGCGTTTCGCTGCTGATCGTTTTGCTGAGCGGATTTCCTCAGAGGAAGCTCGCGGGTGCAGCTGTGTCAGACTCAGCAGTCTCAACCAGGCAGGAAGTGACAACTGAAAAAATCAGCGATCACAACACGCCGAATTACTGGCTGTTTGCGAGTGTCGTGGGGTCGATCGTTCTGTTTACTCTCGCGGGAGAATTTCTCGGTTTCGTGTTGAGCGCGGGGATCATTCTTGCCGGCCTGTCCGTGCTGCTGGGAGCAAAACCGCACATCGCGGGTCTCGTCACGGTCGTCATTGTCCCGGTGATTTATCAGTTGTTTGTGTACGTGCTGCGAGTCCCGCTGCCAACAGGAATCGTGTGGTGGTGAGATCGCAGGCCGTACTACGGGCCTCACTCGTCCGTTTCTTTTCTGTGCGATTTTTATGACGGCCGTATGAGCGAAGCATTTTCGACAGCTCTGCAGAACACTCTCAGCCCGCATGTGCTGCTGGTGATGCTTGTCGCCGCGACCTACGGATTGTTTATCGGGGCGATCCCCGGCCTGACGGCGACGATGGCCGTGGCACTGATGGTGCCGTTCACGTTTTTTCTGGACCCGGTCGCCGGCATCGCAGCGATCGTCACGATGGAAGCGTGCTGCATCTTCGCCGGAGACATCCCGACAACACTGATGCGGATCCCCGGAACTCCCTCGTCGGCCGCGTACGTCGACGATGCCTACGCGCTGGCGAAGAAGGGTCTCCACCAGAAAGCGCTGGGAGTCTCGCTGGTCTTCAGCGTGGTCGGCGGCCTGATTGGATCCCTCGTTCTGATCGCAGCCGCACCGATGCTGGCGGGGTTTGCGTCTCAGTTTTCGACCTACGAATACTTCTGGCTGTGCGTGCTTGGTCTGAGTTGTGCGGCGGTCGTGTCGCGTGGCTCGCCGGTTAAAGGACTATTTTCGCTGTCGCTCGGCCTGATCCTGGCGTGCGTCGGACTCGGCTCAGCACACAGCCTTCCGAGATTGACGTTCGGCAGCGACAAGCTGATTACCGGGATAAATTTTGTTCCAGCGATGATCGGTCTGTTTGGTGTTTCGGAGGTTTTGCGAAACGTCTTGAGTTCCGCGCCGCGGGACGAGCTCGGAACCACATCTAATAGAGAGACGCCGACAAGTCGGAACTGGCTTTCGCGGTCGGTCGATGAAGTCTTTGGTGGGATCGGCACGCGGCTGCGGAGTTCGGTCAAGTGGATCCTGGCCTCAAGCGGGATTGGAGCAGTCATCGGCATGTTGCCGGGAGCCGGCGCGGACATCGCCGCCTGGGTTGCGTACGCGGTTTCCAAGCGAACGGCGCCGAAAGAAAACCGGGACGAGTACGGTCAGGGCTCGCTCGACGGAATCGCTCACGCGACGACGGCGAACAACTCATCACTGGCCGGAGCGTGGATTCCAGCTCTCGTGCTGGGCATCCCTGGCGACTCGGTGACGGCGATCGTCATCGGCGTTCTCATGATGAAAAACATCACGCCAGGTCCCGGCATCTTTGAGCCGGACAATCCTCAACTCTCTCTCGTTTACGGCATCTACATCACATTTATCCTGGCGAATCTGATGCTGATTCCGCTCGGCTTTCTGGCAATTCGAGCCGGCTCGCTGATCGTGAAAATCCCGCGCGAAATTATTCTGCCGCTGATCCTGGTGTTCTGCATGGTCGGCGCCTTTGCGATCGACGGAAGTTTTTTCGACGTACAGGTGATGCTCGTTCTGGGACTGCTCGGTTTCGTGCTGGAGCGGTACGGATTTCCGCTCGGCCCGGTCGTGCTCGGCATCATCCTCGGTCCGCGGCTGGAAGAAACCTTCGTGCAGAACCTGACGAAGTCGACCTCGCTCGTCGCGTTTTTTGAACGGCCGATCGCGGGCGGGCTGGGAGTGCTGGTCATCGTGCTGTGGGCCACGCCGCTGATTCTGTGGGCTCGGAAGCGGATGGTGCGCTGACTGCTCCAAGCGTTTCAGCGGAGCGGCGCGAGCCCAAGTGCCATTCGGCTCAAGCCTGGGCTGTTAAAAATTCGGAGTTGACGGTGGAGGCAGCTTGATCCGTTTTTGTTCCGCGTGAGGTTTGCTCATCTCGGCGTGTGCCTTGCTTGCGTTGGACCTGCTTTGGTTTCTCCGCGCTCTCCAGTTCTCTGTGTTGCAACTCG